>JAJEFC010000330.1 GCA_022820675.1 Vicinamibacteria bacterium
GCGATCTGGCGCAGGGTCAGGCCGCGGGCGATCAGCACCGCGATCTCCGCCTCGGCGGGCGTGAGTCCCAGCATCGCCTGCACCTGCCCGGCGGTCGCCTGCGCCCGGTCCGCCGGGTCGACGACGAGCACGAGCGCGGCCGTGTTCCGGGCGCGGTACGCGCCCTCGCGCGTCGCCACCGGCCCGATGTGCACCGCCAGTCTCCGCCGGGACCACGTCCGCCGCACCGCCATCGATCCGCTCCGGCCGATGCTGCCGAAGCGCGGCAGCGCCCGGGCGAGCAGCGCCTGCAGCCGCGCATCCTCTTCCGGGTCCACGGCGCGGAGCAGCCGGCCGTCGTCCCGCAGTCCGTCGTTCCCGCGCAGCAGCGCCATCGCCCGGTCGTTCGCTTCCACGATGCGCCCGGCCGGGTCGAGGTGGATGAGGCCCATGCGGGTATTGTCGATCAGCCCGGCGAACGATGCGCCGAGGGCCTCGGCGTCCGCCAGGGCGGACCGGACCCGGACGTACTGGCGCACGTGCGGCAGGAGGCGCGCGACCATGGCGGTCTGCGACGGCGACCAGCCGTCACCCGCCACGGGGTCCGACAGGCCCCAGACGATGTGGGTGCCGCGCGGCCCGTTCAGCCGCACGTTCAGGCCGTTCTGGATCTCGTACCGGGGCATCGCCTCGTTGTAGGCGACCGAGGTCCTGCGCTCGTCCTCGCTGAAGAGGTCGCGGAGCGGCACGATCCTGCCGTCCGGGAGCGCCCGGAGCCGCGGCAGGTGCTCGTCCTCGTGGTGGTAGCGCCGGAAGTAGTCCTGCTGGAGGTCGGGGCGGCGCTCGCCGCGGAGGCGGGACGTCGCGAAGCGGATGTCGAGGTTGTCGAGCGGGAAGTCGCCGGTCAGGGCCAGGATGCCGCCCCGGGTTCCGCATGCCGCCTCGATGCGGGCCGACGCCTCCGGCCACCGGGCTTCGTCGAGCATGGCCGCGTTGAGCGCGTCCAGGAGCTGGTCGTACGCGTCGTGTTCCGGCAACCTGGTGATTCTCCGTATGCCCGGTCGGGCGGTCCGTCGAAGACCCGGGCCTCGGGCCCGGATTGCCCGGCGCCGCCGCGGCCCGGCCGCCGGGCGGGCGCGCTCAGCAGCGCTTCTCGCGGTCCCACGTTCTCTGGTAGCAGAACGGCCGGATCCGGCCGTCGACCGGGGGCAGCTGGTACTGCGCGCGGAGATCCTTCCGGATCACGTCGAGGAGCCGGGTCCAGTCCGAGTCCCCCGCATCGGCGAGTTCCGTCAGGACCCGGATCTGCTCCGGTGTGCCGAGCGCCTGGATCCACGTGAGCGCGTCCTCGGCCGCCTGCATCTCGTGGTCGGTGAGCGACCGGCCCTGGCCGGCGCGCGCGAGGTGCACGTAGCTGTCGGCCAGGTGCTCGATGCGGCGCTCGCGCCGGTCGTTGTCCAGCTCGCGGAGGCCGGTGCGCCAGTCGACGACGACCCAGCCGGTCATCGTGAGCGCGGCGGTCGCCACGATCGTGGCGAGGGTCGCGACGACGGGCCATGGCGGCCGCCGGGTTGCGGATTCCTGCTCCATGGGCGTGTCCGTAGCGTCGCCTGGGCTGCCCTGGCGGGTCAGCCGCCCGCTCGGTGCCGCAGGTACACGGCCACCTGCCCGGGGCCGATGTTCCGCATCCCCTGCGCGTGATGGACGATCTGGACCAGTTCCCAGCCGTCCGCCGAGTACCCGTCCAGCTGCTGCGGCGCCGGGAGCGTGTCACCGATCAGGACGCGGTACTCGTAGCCGCGGGAGCTGCCGTCGGCGCGCTGCCGGAGGTACATCGCGAGCTGGCAGGGGCCGACGTTCCGAATCCCCTGCGCGTGATGGACGATCTGCACGAGTTCCCAGCCGTCCCGTGACCGTTCGGTCAGTTCCTCCGCCGATGGCAGCGAGGAGCCGATCGGCGCCTGGTGGGTGTGCCCGGTCGTGCTGCCCTGGGCGGCGGCCCCGGGGACGCCGCCCGCGAGCGCGATCCCGGCGGCTGCGGCAACGGCGACGAGGGCGGCGGTGCGGGCGGCGCGGCCCGGACGGCTCGCGGGGTGGCATTGCCGGCGGCTGGCGGATCCTGTGGGCATGTCGCGCTCCTGGGTGGGTTGGGGCCGTGGGCCGGGACGGCCGAAGGGCCCGGCTGGCCGGGACTGGTGTCCGGTTGCCCTGCCGGCGGCGCGGGAGGAGTGGTTCGCCGCGATCGCGCGGTTCGGCACGAGCCTTGTCTTGCTCTGGATCATGGCTGTCCCCGGACCGTCCCGGCCTCGTCGCAGGCTACGAAGCCATGCGTGCCCGGTCGCCATCCGAACGGAGGGGGAGCGGAGCCGCGCCTCGAGGGCGTTCGCCGGGCTCCGCGTGAACGCCTGATTGACGCGGGCCCGGATCTCCGTCCGGCCTGCCCTCCGAACGGCGGGCGGACCCCCTCCGTTCGGAGGGGGCGGGAGGCGCGGTGCGCCGTAGAATCGGCGGGATGGAGTTCCCGTCCGCATGAGCGGCCCCGAAGCGTTCGAGCGGATGCTCGCGTTAATGCACGAGGCGGTGCTCGACGATGCGCTGTGGCCGTCGGTCGCCCAGCGCATCGACCGGCTTTGCGGGTCGAAGGGCAGCGTCCTGGTCCACGGCGACGGCGAGCCGCCCGACGACATCGACATCTTCTTCAGCCGCGGCTGCTCGGGCGGGGAACGCCGCGAGGAGACCGAGCGCGAGTACTACGAGGTCTACCACGGCGGCGACGAGCGCCTGCCGTATCTCCGGCAGCTGCCCGACAGCCGGGTGGTGCCGGTCACCTCGCTCCTGACCGAGGACGAACTGCGGACGTCCGCGGTCTACAACGAGATGCTGCTGCGGAGCGACCTGGGGAACGCCCTCCACGCGCGCTTGGACGGGCCGGACGGCTCGCGCATCGTGTGGAGTGCGGCCGATCCGGTGGATCCCGACGGCTGGTCGTCGGCATCGGTCGCCATGGTGGAACGGATCCTCCCGCACGTGCGGCAGTTCGTCCGCGTGCGCCACACGCTCGTCCATGCCCGGGCGCTGGGCCTGTCCCTGGGCGGCCTGCTCGGGGACACGGGGCTCGCCGTCCTGCACCTTGACCGCCGCGGACGCGTGGTGGCCGCCAACGACCGCGCCGGCGCCCTCCTGAAGGGGTGCGACGGCCTGGTCCACCGCGACGGGGCGCTGCACGCCTCGCTGGCCGGCGAGGACCCGGCGCTCCAGCGGCTGCTGGCGCGGGCGCTGCCCCGCGACGGGGCCGCGGGCGCGGGCGGTTCGGTCTGGCTGAGCCGCGAGCATTCGCCGGCGCGGCTCGTGGTGCACGTGAGCCCGGTCGGCGCGGGCGGGGCCACCGGCCGCGCGGACCGCGTGGGCGCGCTCGTGCTGGTCGTCGACCCCGACAGCCGCTCGCGCCTGGACGGCGGCCTGGTCGGCATGCTGCTCGATCTCACGCCGGCGGAGAGCCACGTGGCCGTGGCGCTCGCGGAAGGGAAGACCATCCGGGCCATCGCCGAGGAGACCGGCCGGAGCGAGACCACGGTCAAGTGGCATGTCCAGCACCTGTTCACGAAGCTCGGGGTGTCCCGGCAGGCCGACCTGGTGCGCGTGGTGCTTTCCATCCCCGACGTCTTGCGCGACTGACCTCCAGGCGTTCGGGGTCGCTTTGGCCGGAGCCGGCCCCTCCGTTTGGAGGGCGGGCAACGGCGCCGATCCGTCTACCGTGGCCCGGCAGCGGCGCGCGGGTCGCCCCACCCGAAGCAGCCTCTCGCGAGGTCGGCGGCTTCTCCTGTCACCCCAGGGCCCGTCGCTGCTGCGGTGTTGTCGTTCCAAGCGGCCCGCCCCGGCCCCGCCATGTGGAAATCCCGCTCATGGTGAAGAACAGGATCACCTATCCCTGGGGACAGCAGGGCCCACGCACGCGGCTGAAGCAGGCGTGCGGGCGGCTGCGCCAGGCGCTGGCGGCCGCCAGCGAGCCCGGCTATGCCGACATCGGGCGGCGCCTGGAGAGCGTGGTCCAGGCGGCGCAACCCCTGGCAGTTGCGGTGCGGTACGTCGCCGACAACGGCCTGTTCCCGAAAAGCGGCGCCGGCGCGGCCCAGCGGATGCCGGCGGCAGACCTGCGGCAAGCCCTGCAGGCAATCGACGCGGCTGTTCTCCAGCTGGCCCAGGCGTCCGTCGGGAGCGTGAGCGAGGACTACAGGACATTCGCCGAGGCCGCGGACGGCCTCATCGCGGCCGCCGGCCAGGCCATCGAAGCGGGCGTCCGGAAGCAGCCGCGCGACGACACCGATGCCGCCTGGGCGCGGTTCGGTGCCTGACGGGCCCCGGTTCCCGGGCGTGGACCCCCTGGGCAGGGGGACGCCGCACGTCGAGAGCCTCACCGGCTACCTGCAGCGCCTCGCCAACGCGTACGCGATACCGCCGGCGACGCTGTTCGAGAAATCCGTCTATCCCGCCCTGCGGGAGCAGGGCCTGTGGCGCAGCCGCCTGGGCGACGTGCTCCGGCGGCACGCGTACGCCCTGAACGGCGCCGACGAGACGGCGCGCGCGGGGGTCAGGGAACTGTCCCGCCTCACCGGCCGGCTGGATCTCTCCGAATGTTCGTTTCTCGCGCTGGCCGACTACGAGCTGATCCGCCGCAAGGAGGTCGTGGCCGAGGGCAGACGCTGGTGTCCGGCCTGCTGGCGAGCGGACGGCGCTCCTGGCGCGCGCTACGAGCGCAAGCTCTGGGGGCTCGCCCTCGTCGAGGCGTGCCCGGTGCACGGGACGGCGCTGGTCGGGCGGTGCGTCACCTGCGGCCGGCGCCAGCCCGTCATCGTGCGGGACGTGGCGGTCGGCATCTGCGGACTGTGCGGCGCCGACCTGTCCGAAACGGACGGGCGGGCTGCCCCCCGCGATGAACCCGATGCCGCGCGGCAGGCGTGGTACGCGCGCGAAGCGGCTGCCCTGCTGGCTGCCGTCCACGTGAGCCAGCTGTCGGGGTTCGCTGCCGATCAGCTGGCAGACGCCCGCCGGCGGGGACTGGCGGAGCTCGTGGCGCGTTCCGGGCACGTCCGGCGCCATCCTGCCGTGGTCAGGCGGATCGAACGCTGGCAGCGGCGCTGGGGCAGGCCCAATCTCGAGGAGATCTTCAGCGTGCTGTGGCGGGCGCGCTGGCCGGTCGCGGGGCTGTTTCCGGACGCGGTGCAACGAGCCCTGGCCAGCCGGCGGGCTCGCGCCGGGCCCAGGGAATAGCTGTTTCCGAAACCCGTTCCGCGCGCGCTGGCCGCCCCAGCCCTATTCAGCAGCCAGATGGGTCAGCGCCAGCATGCCGCAGGAACTGCGCGCTGTTCCGTGCTATGTCCATCACGTCTCGGGTTCGGGCAAACCGCAGCCGCGGCAACCGTCAGCGAACATTGCCATGACGCAGGGGCGTGGTGACGACTTCTACTCGCTACTACTTCGTGGACACCAACCTGTTCATCCAATGCCGCCCGCTCACCGAGCTGGATTGGTCGCAGTGGCAGACGTTCGAAGAAGTGAGGGTGATCGTTTCAAGGCCGGTACTCAGAGAAATCGACCGCCTCAAGACCAGTGGAAACGACCGTGTCGGCAGACGCGCGCGGGCGACATCCGCCATGTTCCGGGGAATGCGGGGACAAACCCACAAGCTCGTCCGTCCCCAGTCTCCCCGTGTCGTGCTCTCCGTGGAACCGCAACACGTGCATGACGCCGGTCTCGCAGACGGTTTGAACTACGAGGAACGCGACGACCAACTGATTGGCACGGCTCTCGGGTTCGCCCGTTCCCATCCGGACGCCGACGTGCGCCTGCTCACCCACGACACGACCCCCCTGTACACGGCTCAGGGCTTGGGCCTGTCCGCTGACGTGATCCCCGATGACTGGTTGGTTCCCCCGGAGCGCACCGAGACAGAGAAGAAGGTCGCTGCGCTCGAGGCTGAGAATGCGCGCCTGAGGGCGGCCGAACCTTCCTGCTCCATCTGTTGCCTGGACCAGACCGGAAAGACCATCGATGAGTACCGCGCGTCGTACACGTGGTACGAACCCCTTACGGATGCCGAGGTCGACGGCCTGATGCAGGCGCTGGAGGCCCGCTTTCCCCCGGCGACCGATTTCGGCTCTAGGGAGGCCGCGGAGCGGTCAGTACCTCGAACATTCCCCAATGGCATCATTTCGACCAAGGAGGTGTTCATTCCCGCGACCGACGAAGAGATCGGGAAATACCGCGACGAAGCCTACCCCCAGTGGCTGGAGCGCTGTGAAGAGGTGCTTCGGGAGCGTCACGGGACCCTCCTGGCCGAAGCGCCTGCGCTTGCGTTCACGTTTCTTGCCGAGAACACCGGCACACGCCCGGCAGCCGACGCCCTTGTCACGTTGGAGGCGCGCGGAAGGTTCCGATCGCGCCGCCGTCGCCTGCGGATGGCGACGGGGAAGAGACAGGCGACGACGGCTCGGCGGACGACCCCGGGTCCAGGGCATTGCCCCGACCGCCCGTTGCGCCGCGTGGCCGCTGGGAGAACCGGTTTGGCGGTCAACCGGGCCATACCCGAAGTGTCCTAGACAGGATTGCACGCTCGTTGCAATCCGCTTCCGGCCTGGCACGCCTGGGTCCGGGCGTTATCAGCAGGCCCTTTGTGCCTCCGATCCTGCACCGGCAGGTCTCACCGGATCCCAACGCGTTCTATTACAAGTCCAGCCGGCCTTCGGTGCCGCGGGCCTCGTTCGCTCTTGAATGCGCGCAGTGGCGTCACGACAACGAAGCCCAGCCCCTTCACGGCGAGATTCATGTTCCGGTCGATCAGGATGAAGCCGAGGGATTGCTCGTGTGCCGCCTGGAGGCCGCCAACTTGTCGAAATCGGTGTCGTGCCGCATTCCCGTTCGAATCGTGATCACGCGCGTGAGCGCCTTCGAGAGCGCTCGCAGCATGGTGGAGGCCCTGGTCGATGGGCCGGAGTTCCGGATTGCTGTTTCTCGCGCCCGGTCCGATGCGACCGAATAGAGCGCGGAGAAACACCTGCTTCAGCGGAACAAGCTCTCCGGTCCGGTGTATGAAGCGATCGATCTGCGCGGGCTGTCGCGGGCGCAAGGGTGATCGGCGGGAATCGCTTGCTCTCTTGCCCCATCTGCCCTGCACACCAACGACCGTTGACAGTGCGAACGGAGTGGGACTCGTCAAGCGACGGACCGCGACAGTTCATTTGTCGTCCCGCGCCTGGAAACTGCACCTTACCCTTCCGCATCGGTCACCGGGGGCCGACTCGCCTCGCGCCGACGCACGCATCCGGATTGCCGGGGGTGCGGCCTACGCGATCCCGATCATCGCGCCGACGACCACGCCGTCGATGGCGAAGCGGGTCCGTGACCGGTCGATGCGCCGCGGCCGGTGCTGCCGGTTGGTGCTGTCGGGCGCCAGCCTGACGAACCGTTCGTCGACGGGTTCGTAGCGCCCGAGGATCACCTCGTCGCCGACGCGGGCGACGACCACCTGGCCGGGCCGGGCGGCCGGCGCCCCCCGGATCGCGGCGAGGTCCTGGTCCTTCAGGCCCACGCGGTCCAGGCTGTCGCCGCGGACGATCACGAAGTAGTCGGGCGGCGGCGAGAAGCAGCCGGCCACGTCCTCGTGGATCCGGCGCACGACGCGGCCGGCCGCGAGCAGCGGTTCGCCCGCCGGGACCGGCCCGGTCGCGATCGCCGGGAGCTCCGTGTGCAGCAGGCGGATCCCCCGCCGCGTCTTCGGGCGCACTTCGATCCAGCCTTTCCGGATCAGGGCGTTCAGGTGGTAGTTCACGGTCGAGATGTGGGTGAGGCCCACGCCCTCGGCGATTTCCGACAGCGTCGGCGGGAACCCCTGGTCCCGGATGTGCTCCCGCACGAAACCCAGCACTTCCTGCTGGCGGCCGGACAAGGGTGTCATGTCGTTGCTCCTTCCCGAACAGTACTTGATCCGCGCACGCTGCCACCCCCTCCAAACGGAGGGTTGACTCGCGCGAGCCCCCTTCGAAGACTCCGCGTTAAGTAACAGCACGTACGGTGTTTGGCTCCGGCTCGAGGCAGTGGATTTCCTCCCACTGTCGTCCGGACGCCGGTCATCGGACGGGGTGGTCCCGCGTTTCTACGCTGGCCGCCCGGTGTTCGTGCATTGGCGCCGGCCGGCGGCCCTGGGCCGCGGAGGAAAGGCCGGAAAATCCGGTACCGGAGGCCGCCCATACGGCCTCCGGCACCTACGTTGCCGCAGGGAGCACACCCATGCGCCACCGCAGACGCATATTCGGGTCCGGACGCTGCAAACGCAAGCCGCCCGGCCGTGAAGCGGGTCTCGTTCTCCAGTCGGCAAGACCGAGGAGAGGACGATGTCCGATCACCACCATCACCACCATGCCCGCGGGCCGGGGGCGGCGCCGCTCGACGGTCTCGGGCTGAGCGCCCGCGGCCTGGAGCTCGTCCGGCAGGCCCGGACGGACGCCCCGGTCCGCACGGTCAAGCCGGGTCGCCGGCACGTCTGCGTCCGCCTGCCGTCCCGCAAGATGCGGGCCGTGGTCGTGTGCGAGAGCCGCCACGTCGAGTACCCCTTCGCGTGCCACTGCGAGCACGACCCGGACGTGCTCGAGTACCGCGCCCAGCCCTTCTGGCTGTCGCTGGCCTACCGGAGCGGACGCCGGCGCGTCCGGGTCGGGTACGTGCCCGATTTCCTCGTGATCCGGCGCACGGGCGCCGACGTCGTCGAGTGCAAGACGGAACGCGAGCTGGCGCGGCTGCTGCGCGAGAAGCCGGAGCGCTGGAGCCGCGACGACGACGGCCGGGCGACCTCGCCGCCCGTGCTGGCGGCGCTCGACGGCACCGGTCTGCGGTACCGGGTCGTGACGCCGCAGGACCTCGACCCGACGACGCTCCGGAACGCCCTCATCCTCGGCCGCTACCTCGACGAGGGAGACCGGCCATGACCGTGGACGCGGGTCTCCGGGACCGCATCCTGGCCGCAGTCGAGGAGCGGCCGGGCGTCACCCTCGAGGAGCTGATCCACGCGTTCGGCGGTGCCGAGCCGGTCCACCGGCTGCTGTCGGCCGGGGACCTGTTCGCCGACCTCAAGACGGAATCGCTGGAGCACCCCGAGACCGTGCACGTGTTCCTCGACCGCGACCGCTGGCGGCTGTGGCGCGCGGGCGTGGAGGCCAGCGAGCGCGGCGCGCGCGGCCGACGCCTGTCGGATTCCCAGCGGATCGAGCAGCACGAGGCGATCAGCCGCGCCCTCGGGCGCCGGGTGCCGCCCAGGCACCAGAAGGCTGTCCTCGAGCGGTGGCAGCTGATCAAGCCGATCATTCTCGGGCACGCGACCGTCAGACAGGTCGCCGGGGAAGCCCGGCGGCAGGCGTCTCCCCCCGACGGCAAGCGCCGCTCCCTGGCCGGCATTGCACCGGCGACGCTCAGCCGGTACGTCCGGGATTTCCGCGACGCCGAGCGGGATCACCGCCTGGGTCTGCTCGGGCTCGTGCCGCACCGCCGGCGCGGCAATCCGTCGCAGCGGCTCCCCCGGCAGCAGCTGGAACTCGCGGACAAGGTCCTGGAAGAGGTCTACGAACAGGGGGAACGCCCGACGCTGCAGTCGGCGTACGCCCGCTTCGTCGCCCGCTGTACCGAGCAGGGGATCACCGACCCGATGGGCCGGACGTCCTTCTGGCGGCGCCGGCAGCAGCGCGACCGCGACCGCAGCGACCGGAAGCGTCTCGGCAGCAAGGCCGCGGACGCCGCGCGGCCGTACAGCGACGACCTCAACATCCGGGAGCTGCTGCCGAAAGACGGGCTCTACTGCGGCGCGGTCGCGCACCTGGACCACACCACGGGCGACGTCAACCTGTTTTACAGTGACGATCCCGACGAGACGATCACCGAGCGGCCGACCGTATCGGCGCTGACCTGCGCCTTCTCGTCGATGCCGCTCGCCGCCGACGTCGCCTTCGACCCGCCGTCGTCGGCGACCGTCATGCGCCTGCTGCTGGACTGCGCCCGGAAACACGGCTGGCTGCCGTCGATCATCGTGGTGGACGGGGCGCCCGAGTTCCAGTCGGAGTACTTCCGGGAGGTTTGCGCGGAACACGGGATCACCGTCGTCTATCGGCCCCTGAGCGATGCCCGGAGCGGTTCCTGCGTCGAGCGCTTCTTCCGGACCAAGGACACGCAGTACATCCACACGCTGCCCGGCAACACGCAGGCGAGCCGGAACCCGCGCGCGATGTCGCGCGAGGTGGACCCCAGGCGCCTGGCGTGCCTGTCGCTCCGGTTCTTCGAGGACAGCTACCACGAGTATTTGTACGAGGTCTATCCGGACCTGAAGCACGAGGGCGCCGTCCTGTCGGGGCGCGGCGCCACTCCCCGGGAATCGTGGGCCGCGGGTGTCCGCAAGCACGGCCGGGCCGGCGGCAAGCGGGTCGACGCGGAGGACTGGGACTTCAAGGTCTCCCTGCTGCCCCCGTGGAAGCGCCGGGGCGGCACGGCGCAGGTGAGCCGGCAGACAGGGATCCAGATCGGCCACCTGCGCTACTGGCACCCGGGCATGGCCCGGGAGAGCGTGGTGGGCACGCGGGTGCCCGTGCGGGTCTTCCCGGACGACGCCGGGATCGTGGCCGCGTGCCTGGAGCCGGAGTCGAACGACGAGGACCGGCAGCGCTGGGTGCTGTGCCATGTGCGGCATCGCTACAAGCTTTTCCGGGACTGCACCCGACGCGAGGTCGAGGTGGCCCGGAGGATTCTCCGGCTGCAGAAGGTCGACCGGATCTCCATGCAGATCCTCGGGGCATTCCTGGAGCGCGTGCACGCGGACGTCGACCTGTTCCGCCAGCGCCGCCGGGACGCCGCGCGCCTGCGGCGCGGCAAGGGCAAGGCGCCGCTCCGGCTGGTGGAGAAACCGGCCGACACCGGGCCCGCGGCCGTACCGGCGCCCGATCCGGCGATCGCCGTGCCCGGGCCCGAGGAAGAACCGCTCGCGCCCGGTGCGTCCTGGGACGACGTCGCCGAGCCCGACGAGTTCGCCGTATGAGCCCCCCGGCCACGAGCCGGGCCGGGATCCTGGCGGAACACGCCGATGCGCGGGTGGGCTGGTACGCCGAACGCATCCTTCCGCACCGCGAGCTGCTGCGCGTCACGCACGAGGTGAAGTCGCTGCTGCGCCCGCGCAAGCCGGCGCCGATCATCCTCGTGGTCGGGCCGACGGGCGTCGGCAAGACGACCCTGATGGCGGAGCTGAAGAAGAGCCTCTTGGCGGACGCCCTTCCCGGCATGCTGCCGGTCGTGTCGATGGAGTGCCCCGCGCCGGAAAAGGGCGGCTACGAGTTCGGCCGGAAGCACTGGCGCTGTCTCGCGGAAGCGATGCACGACCCGTTCCCGGACGACCATTTCTGCCCGGAAGCCGCCGCCGAGCGCCGGCGGCGGGGCGTTGAGTGGCCGGCCACGGGGCGGCGGTCCACGTCGGACGACCTGCAGCGGGCCGTGATCGGGATGGCGCCCCTCTTGGGCGTGCGCACGGTGCTCCTCGACGAGGCCCAGCACCTCTTCGTCCTGGCCGGCGGGCGGTCGATCGTGAAGCAGATGGACGTCCTCAAGACGTTTTCCAACCTGTGTCGGCTCAAGCATGTGCTGTTCGGCACCGACGACATGTTCCTCGCGGGGGATTTCAAAGACCTGAACGCGCAGCTCGCCCGGCGGACGCGGACGGTCGTGTTCGACGCGTACCGGTACGACAGGCCCGACGACCGGCGCGAGTTCGAGCAGGCGTTGATCCGGCTGCTCAAGCTGATGCCGTGCCGAGACGGCGTGGAGGCGCGCATCGAGAAGGTGGACGGCAGGAAGGCGCGCGCCCGGCAGTTCCCCTACCGGATCGAGGATGCGTGGCTGGAGCTGGCCTTCCTGCACAGCGGGGGCTGCGTCGGGACCCTCAAGGAGCTGCTGCTCGCGGCCCTGGACGACGTGCTGTGCGCCGGGCGGGAGTCCCTGGCGCTCGAGGACCTGCAGCGGGAGTGCGACCGGCTGAACGCCAGCGGCAGTCTCGGCATCATGGCCAGACAGCTCTCGGAGTGGCGCGCCGTGCAGCCGGGCGACTCCGTGCAGGAGGCGCGATCGTCGCTGGGCATTTGAGTCCGCCGGGGAGCCCCGGCGCGGGTGCTCCGCGGTCCGGCTGCGCGGTCTAGGTGCCCATCGTGCCCGTCGGGAGCAGCGGGTCGTGGCCCCGCGGGAGCCTGCTGCCGCTCCCGCCGGTCGGCATCGGCACGCGGCACTGCGAGGGCCTGTCAGGGTATCTGGTGCGCCTGGCCGGTGCGCACGTGGTCCCGGCGCGGGTCCTGACGGCCAGGATCTTCCCGGCGGCGCTGGGCCGGCTGGGCCACGTCTCGGAGCGCGCCGTCCACGGCCGCCGGGGCGCTTGGATGAACGGCACCGGGCTGTGGGCGGAAGCGGTCTCGGAAGCGTTCGGCGCGCTCACCCGGCAGGACGACCTCGCGCGTCTCACGATGTTGCCGTGGCGGGATGTCCTCGCGCCCCGGAGCTTCCTCGCGCCGGTGCGCCGCTGGTGTCCCGATTGCTACGCCGACATGCGGGCGCGGCACGGCTGGTGCCGGGACCCGCTCGTCTGGTCGCTCACGCCGGTCACCTGCTGCCCGCGGCACCGGCGGGCATTGGCCACGCGCTGCCCGGCGTGCCGGCGCGAGCAGCCTTTCCTTGGCAGCGACACCGCGCTCGGCTGGTGCGCGCTCTGCGGCGCGGACCTGGGCCGGGCCGAGACCGCGCGAGGCGAACAGGAACTGACCCCGTACGACACGTGGCGTGCCGACGCGTGCGCGGACTTGGTGGCGCTCGGTTCGGGCGACAAGGTCACGCCGAGTCCGCTCGTCCTGCAATCCAGGATGTCGGGGATCGTCGAGATCGTGGAGGGCGGCAACGTCTCCGCGTTCGCGCGGCGGGTGGGTGTCACCCGGAATGCGGTCAAGCACTGGCTCCGGCAGGGAACCATCCATTTGGACCTGCTGCTGCTGGCGAGCTGGTGCGTCGGGCTCCAGCCCGCTGAGCTGTTTGCGGCGGAGGATCCTCTCGGGAACGTTTGCCTCGGCCGCTGGCAGACCTCTGCCGCCAGCGAACGGGGGACCCGGTGGTCGCGGCGGGACTGGAACGCGGTTGGCTGCCGCTTCGACGAGATCGTGCGCGCGACACCTCATGTACGTCTGCGGGACGTCGCGGCCCGCCTCCGTGTGGACACGGCCCTGCTGCGGGATCGGCTGCCCGATCGCGTGGCCGCGCTTACATCTCGGCGACGGCCGGCCCGGGGTGCTGCAAAACCAGCGAAAGTTGCAGTGAAATAAGGGGTTGAATGCTGGCGCGGCGGCGTTCACCACTAGTTGGGCGAAACTCTACATTCACCATAAGGTGAGAAAACTGATCAACTCATGCGAAAAATCTCAATTTCCGGATGGTGGAGCCGAGGGGGGTCGAACCCCTGACCTCGTGAATGCCATTCACGCGCTCTCCCAACTGAGCTACGGCCCCATCGCTCCGGTGTGTGCGTCGGATTGTGAGCAAACGAACGCAAGCGCGCAAGCGCTCACTGCTATTCGCCTTCCAGCGCCTCGTCCTCGATCGTCGGCTTCGGGGAGGGCCCAAGGGTTACCGTATCGGTGTCCTCGTCGAACTCGTCCTCCTCCTGCTTTGTCTCGTCGGTGGCATCTTCCACCACGTCATCGCTGGCAACTTCGGTCTTCTGCAACGATGCCGCTGTACGTTGCTGCATCAGCCGCACCTCGTTGCCGCATTTCGGGCACACCGGCGGTGACTGGTTAAGGTCGAAGAAGAGGATGCCGCAGTCGCTGCAAGCACGCTTCTCTCCGAGATCGAGTTCCGGCACGATAGAAGTCCCTCGTGGAATTGGTGCAGCGGGGACGCCCCTTTGCCACGATCGCCGACGCGAGTCAAAGCCCGTCGCCCGTGGGCGCGGCGAGCAAATCCTCCGCGTGCCGGCAGACCAGCCCGACCTGACCGTCGAGGAACTGTGTCACGCGTAGGCCGCGCGGAGCGTGGCCGTTTCGGGCGCGCGCCCGTCAGGCAGGCATGCTGTAGCCGTATTCGGGTTACGGGAGAGCCTCTCCGCTTCCCTCCGCCGGCCAGCGCGCGGAACACGTCGTCCATGACGTCGCCACCTCTCGCAGCCCCCTGCGGGATCCGGCAAGCGGGCGAGGTCGGGACGCGGTGGTCCGTGAACCGGTTCCCGGGCGGCCATTGCACCCGGCACAGTCACCGCATGGAGGCTCGTAAGCGGGAAGCAGTCGCAACCAGACCTCCCGGAGGTCCCCGGCAGATGCAGGGCCCGGGGTGCGCAGGCGGAAGGCATACCCGCCAATGTCCGGGGGACGGACTCCATAACCGCAGGCATCGCGACGGCGGCAACGGCTGCATCGGCCACGTTGCCGCCGTCCCGGAGGCCAGTCATCACAGCCCGCGACTCCCACGGGATACGCGGCGTCGCGGAGGGCCGCGCCGGGGGCTGGCCAAGAGCACGAAAATCACGCGTTGGAGGTTGCCCTGGCGACGCCACGGAGATTCGCGGGCCACCGTTCGGCCATGCTATCGTGGCGCCGCACGATATCCGTGCCATCTGATCACGCGAACTCTTCGCCCCTTTCCGAAGGCAGGGGGCCATCTCTCCCCAAGGAGCTCTTCTCATGAACCATCTGGTCCGTGGTGCCGCTGCCGCACTCTTTGCCGCCGTCATGTTTGTTGCCAGCCTGAGCCCGGCGCTCGCCGCCGACATCGAGGTCATTCACGGCGAAGAGACGGTGCAGGTTGCACCGGCGGACGCATGGGCCCGCGTCGGGGGCTTCTGCAACCTCGCGGACTTCCTCAGCCTAGTCGTGACCTGCGAAATCATTTCCGGCGACGGCGGTATGGGCAGCGTCCGACGCCTCGAACTGGGCAACGGCGAAGTCGTGGAGGAACCGATGGTCGCCATGGGGCCGATGCACTACACCTATTCGATGACCGCCGGCTTCCTCGCCGGTATCCAGTACCACGGCACCTTCATGGTGACCGCGGGCGCGGAAGCGGGAACAAGCATCGTGAGCTGGACGGGCGTGTTCGACCGTGCTGCCATGCCCGACATGGCCGCGGCAGACGATCTTGCCGCCACGCTGAACGGCATCTATGCGGCCGGCGCCAAGGAAATGGCGGCGTTCGTTTCCCAGTAGTCCGTGATTCCGGGCGGGGCGGAGCGATCGCACCTGCCCCGTTCCGGATCATCCAAAAGGGGCCTGCTGCGAAAATTTGCCCCTTCTGATTCCGCCTGCGCTTCGTGTCGCAGGACGAGCTTCCGCGCTTCTTCTACAGCAGCCGTCGCATCGGTCCACTCGCGCTGATCGAGCAGAACTGGCCCGGGCTTGACGTTGGCGATGTCCCAGAGATCGGCGCAGGTGGCCCCGCCCGCGCGACTCGCCCGCGGCAGGACCGACGCCAACCCCTAGTCCGTGGGCCCCGCCTGTGGCTGGACCAGCGCCTGCAGGAGCATGGGATCGGGCGCTTCCTCGGGCGGCTTCGACCGTTCCTCTTCCTCACGCGCCTGCTCCCGGTCGCGCCACCGCTTCGACTGGCGCGCCTTCTCGACCGCCTCCACCAGTTCGGCCCGCGTGCACAGATCGAGCAGCACCGGGTCCCGCGGCGTGATGTTCGGCGAATTCCAGTGCTCCCGGTTCCGGATCTTGTCGATCGTCCCCTTGGTGGTGCCGACCAGCCGGCCGATCTGGAAATCGCTCAGTTCCGGATGGTGCCGGAGCAGCCACGCCACCGCGTCCGGGCGGTCCTGGCGGCGGGCTACCGGTGTGTAGCGCGGACCCGTGCGCCGGGTCTCGTCCTCCACGCTCAGATTCGGGTTGGTCCGAAGATCGGCGGCCGGATCCTGCTGACAGCGCTCGATCTCCGCCTGTTCGACCTCTCCGCTGACCACCGGATTCCGGGCGGCCACGCCGGCCGCGACGTCGCCATCGGCGATTCCCTGCACCTCCAGCACGTGCAATTGGCAGAACCGTGCGATCTGCTCGAAGGTCAGCGTCGTGTGGTCGATCAGCCAGAGGGCCGTCGCCTTGGGCATCAATGGACCGGTCATCAGGGAATCCTGGGCTTGCGGGGCAGAGGGGCGACACGACGCATATAGGGCGTGCGGTTCCGACCGATTCCTGCCACACTAGGCGGACGGCGGCAATTTGGAGGCCTCATCCGGCGCCGGAGGGGTGACAGGCGACCCGTCTCCGGGCCCGGATATAGCTGGCAACGCGCGTGTCCAACAGTCCCGCAACCTGGCTCACGGTGCTGCTCTTCGGTACCCGGGTCGGGGTCGACGAGTTCGGCAACCGGTATTACCGGGAACGCCAGGCGACCGGTCGCCGGGAACGGCGCTGGGTGCTCTATCGCGGACCGGCCGAGGGATCAGCGGTGCCGCCGCTCTGGCAGGCATGGCTCACGCACACGACGAACCGGCCACCGGGCGATGACACCTCCGATCGCTATCCGTGGGAGAGGCCGCACCGCCCGAATCCGACCGGCACGGCAGACGCCCACCGCCCGCCGGGATCGCTGCTGAGTGCCGCTCCCCGGTCGCCGCGTCCGTACCAGCCCTGGACGCCTGCACTTGACGAGGAGACTCCCCCTGACCCGAAACGCCCTTGAGACGCTCCTCGGGGCCGTGGTTCTGGCCGCCGCCGCGTACTTCCTGGTCTATGCCCACGAACGCACCGCCCTGCAAACCGGCGGCGGCTACGAGCTCTCCGCCCGGTTCGCCTCCGTCGGCGGCCTCACCGTCGGCTCGCCGGTCCGCGTGAGCGGCATCACCGTCGGCACGGTCGTCAGCCAGGCTATCGATCCGGCCACCTACGAAGCAGTCGTCACACTGATGCTTGAACCCGAAGTCGAGCTGCCGACGGATTCCTTCATCTCGGTGGCCAGCGACGGACTGATGGGGGGGGCCCACCTGCGCGTGTCACCCGGCGCCGATGACACGATGCTGGCGCCGGGCGATACGATCGAGAACACCGAATCCGCCGTGGACTTCCTGCGCGCCATCTCGAAGCTCTTCGGGAATCGGTAGTGCACCCGGACGCCCTGTGACCGCATCTTCGGAACTCATTCCCGAGCAATGGCTTGCACCGGACCAAACGCCGCTGTCTTGCACGGAGAAGATCAAGGTACTCAACGAGAACATCCGGGAAATCCGGGAACTCGCCCGGGACGCGTTGGAAGACGGCGTGTTGATGGGCGCCGACCCGGAGCAGGTGCGCGCCGTCTTGGCGCGCTCGGTGCAGGACTTGCCGGAGCCGTTTTCGGACTGAGCGCTGCTGTCGCCGAGGGCCCCGTCGTGGTGCTGCGGGTCCTCGAGAAGGGGCCGGCACGGGCGTACGAAATCGAAGCCCCGCTCGACGCGGCGACACGGGTGGGACCGCTCGAAATCGTGCCGACCCGCTGCTGGGAGCCCCCGCCCGAGGACGTGCCCGAGAGTGCCGCCTTCCTGGTGATCACGGAACGCGATCCGACGGGCCGGTTCGCCGGGGCCGAGATCTTCCGGGGGTGGATGTTCGCCTCGAGCCCCGGTCTGTCCGCCCTCGAGTACCCGACGCACGACGTCTGGGTGCTGGATTGTCGGGAGGCGAGACGGATGATGCCGGAGACGGATCCGGCTGCGGCAGCCGTGCCGGAGGAACCAGAGGGGGGCGCGCCGCGCTAGCGCTCTCCGGGTAGACGGCCCTGCGTCGTTATCCGGGCCCAGGGGCCCAGCGTCGCTGCCAGGCTACGCGGACGAAACGGCGGCGGCGTGGCCAAGCTCACGCGGGACCGGCCCGCCGGCCGCCACGGGCAGGCGCACCGCGTCCGGATACACGCCATCGGCGACCTGCCCGGCGCGGCCGATCCGGAAGAAGTCCGCATTCCGTGCCAGCGCCGCGTCCAGGTGCCGGCGGAAGGCGGCCCGCGACAGACGTTCCTGTCCGAACTGGTCCAGGTGGTCGTTTTCGAACTGCGCGTCGAGGAGCGTGAAGCCGCCCACGCGGAGCCGGTCGACCAGGTGCACGAGCGCGATCTTGCTGGCGTCGCGCTCGGCCGAGAACATGCTCTCGCCGAAGAACGCGCCGTTGAGTGCGAGCCCGTAGAGACCGCCGACGAGCTCGCCGTCCCGCCAGCACTCGACCGAGTGGGCGTAGCCCTCCACGAACAGCTGCAGGAAAGCGGTCCGGATCGCCGGGTTGATCCACGTCTCCGTGCGGTCCCGGAGGGGGTCGCACCGACCGCAGGCGCCGATCACTTCCGGAAAGGCCTGATCCACGGTGATGCCGAACGGGCGCTGCCGGAGGGTCCGCGCCAGGCGGCGCGGCACATGAAATCGCGACAGCGGCAGCACCCCCCGGACGTCCGGGTTGATCCAGTAGACGTTCCGGTCGCCGCGGCTCTGCGCCATCGGGAACCAGCCCCGCCGGTACGCCTCGAGCACGCCCGCCATCGGCAAGACGGCCGTCGTCGTCACGTGCTTTCCCGGTTCATGAGCTCCCGTTCCAGCCAGTGGACATCGTACCGTCCCGCCACGAAGTCCGGGTGCTCGAGGATGCGCTGGTGCAGCGGGATGGTGTTGGCCAACCCGTCGATCGCGTACTCGCGGAGCGCGCGCCGCAACCGCCGCACCGCCTCGTCTCGGTCGCGGCCGTGGACGATGAGCTTGGCGATCAGGCTGTCGTAGTGGGGGGACACCTCGCTGCCGCCGAACATCGCGGAGTCGACCCGGACGCCAGGCCCCGAGGGTGCGTGGTAGCCCGCCGCCCGGCCGGGCCGCGGCGTCAGCGTTTCCGGGTCTTCCGCCGTGATCCGGCACTCGATGGCGTGGCCGGTGATGGAGACCGCATCCGGCTCGAAGCCGAGCGGCTCGCCGGCGGCGATGCGGAGCTGCTCGCACACGAGGTCGATGCCGGTCACCATTTCCGTCACCGGATGCTCGACCTGGAGACGCGTGTTCATCTCGATGAAATAGAACTCGCCGTCGTCGTAGAGCATCTCCACGGTGCCCAGTCCCAGGTACCCGAGCTCCTGGACGGCCCCGACGATGATGTCGCCGACCCGCCGCCGCGCGTCGGCATCGAGCACCGGCGAAGGCGCCTCCTCCACCATCTTCTGGTGGCGCCGCTGGACCGAGCAGTCCCGCTCGCCGAGGTGCATGACGTTGCCGTGCGCATCGGCGAGGATCTGGAACTCGATGTGCCGGGGGGTCGCCAGGTACCGTTCGGCGTACACGGTGTCGTCGCCGAACCCCGCCTGCGCTTCCGCCCGCGCCAGCTGCCACGCACCTTCCAGCTCGGCTTCCGCCTCAACGACCTTCATGCCCCGGCCGCCGCCGCCCGCCGCCGCCTTGACGATCAGGGGGAACCCGATTTCCCCGGCGAGGGCCCGAAGCTCGTCCAGCGAGGCCAGCGCCCCCTCGGCGCCGGGGACCACCGGCACGCCTAGTGCGCGCATCCGCCGGCGGGCCTCCACCTTGTCGCCCATGATGGAAATGTGGTCTGCCTTCGGCCCGATGAACGTGATGTCGTGGAGGGCCACGATCTGGGCAAAGTCGGCATTCTCGGACAGGAAGCCGTATCCCGGATGCAGGGCATCGACTCCGCTGACATGGGCAGCCGTGATGATGGCGGGCACGTTGAGGTAGCTCGACTGCACGTCCGGCGGGCCGATGCAGACCGACTCGTCGGCGAGCCGCACGTGCATCGCGTCGGCGTCGGCGGTCGAGTGGATGGCGACGGTCCGGATGTCCAGGTCGTGGCACGCCCGGAGAATGCGGAGCGCCGCCTCCCCCCGGTTGGCGATGAGCACCTTGCTGAACATCGGCTGCCTACTCGATGATGGCCAGCAGGGCGCCGAACTCGACCGGCGTCGCATCCTCGACAAAGATCTGGGCCACGGTGCCGCTGCGGTGCGCCAGGACCGCGTTCATCGTCTTCATCGCCTCGATGATGAACATCTGGTCGCCCTCGCCCACCTGGTCGCCGACCTTGATGAATGGCTCGGCGCCCTGCGCGGCCGCCACGTAGAGCGTCCCGACCATCGGTGACGTGACGGCACCGAGGTGGTCCGCGAATTCCTCGGGACGGTCCGGATCCGGCGACGCGGGGGCCGGTTCGGGGTCGGGCG
>JAJEFC010000364.1 GCA_022820675.1 Vicinamibacteria bacterium
TTCCGGCGCGGCCGGCTCCGGTCCGGCGCCGGCCTCTCCCGCGTCCGCGGCCGTCCCGCCGCCGGCGGTGGACGAGCCGCGCATCTCGTTCGACGACTTCATGAAGGTGCAGCTCCGGGTCGTGAAGGTGCTCGCGGCCGAGGCGATCCCCAAGTCGAAGAAGCTGCTGAAGGTGACGGTGGACGACGGGGCCGGCGAGCGCACGCTGGTGGCGGGCATCGCCCGCGCCTACGCCCCCGACACCCTGGTGGGCCGCTCGGTGGTCATCGTCGCCAACCTCGAGAAGGCGAAGCTGATGGGGGTCGAGTCGAACGGCATGATCCTCGCGGCGACGGACCCGGACGGCGGGCCGGTCCTGCTGGGGGTGGACGACCCCGCCGCCGCCCCGCCGGGGGCCCGGGTCCGCTAGTATCCCCGCCGTGCAGTTCGCGAGAGCTTGAATCGCGGTAAGTGACTGCAAGAATGTGAGTAATGCCGCGTAGAATCGTTCCACGAACCACGGTTCGGAACACTGGTCGAGGCCGGGGCGCGCCGATGTTCGATTCGCACTGCCATCTTGCCGACGAGGCGTTCGAGGGCGATCTCGACGCCGTGGTCGAGCGGGCCCGGGAGGCCGGCCTCCGGGGCGCCCTGTGCATCCTCGACGCCACCAATCGGGCCGAGGCGGTCCGCGCCCGGCGGGTGGCGGCGGCGTGGCCGGACGTGCGGTTCGCGGTCGGCGTCCACCCCCACCAGGCCGGACAGTTCGCGGCGTGCCTCGACGAGGTGGGGCCGCGGCTGCGAGCGGCCGTGGCGGGGCGGTCCGGCGCCTGCGCGGTGGGCGAGATCGGCCTCGACTACCACTACGACCTCGCGCCGCGCGACGTCCAGCGCGAGGTGTTCCGGGCCCAGGTCCGGGTGGCGGCCGAGCTGGGTCACCCCATCGTGATCCACACCCGCGAGGCCGACGAGGACACCTTCGCGGTCCTGGAGGGGGAGGGGGCGCCGCCGCCGGGCGGCGTGTTCCACTGCTTCACGGGCGACGCGGCGACGGCGCGCCGGGCCGTCGACCTCGGCTTCCACGTGTCGTTCTCGGGCATCGCGACGTTCAGGCGGGCGGAGACGGTGCGCGAGGCGGCCGCCGTCGTGCCGTGGGACCGGCTGCTCGTCGAGACCGACGCCCCGTACCTGGCGCCGGTCCCGCACCGGGGCCGCCGCAACGAGCCGGCGTGGGTGGCCCGCGTCGTCGAGGTGGTGGCGGGGGTGCGCGGGACGCCTCCCGACGAGGTGTCCGCGCGTACCGCGGCCACTTTCGAAGCCCTCTTCCCAGGCGGCGGCTCCGTGGCGGAGGCGCCCCGCACGAGCCCCTGAAGAGATGGGTGCACGTCAGACTTGTTGGAGAGCTTCAGGCCGCCTTGGTGGCTCTTCGTTCCCGGAAGTAACGAAGCAGCGGCGGAGCTTCCGGCCGTGCCGCGCGATGTCGGCGTCGGCCACTGCGATGGTCCGGTCCATGCCGGTCCCAACAATGCTGACGTGCACCCCTAAAGGGTTGCTGCGTTGACACTTGGAGCGCAACTGTGCTGAAATCCGGGGCGCGAGACGCCGCCGTGTCGAGAACCTCTGTCCCCCCGGACCTCGCCCAGATCTTCGAGCCCATACGCGCGGACCTGGAATCGGTCGAGCAGAAGTTCGTCCACCACATCGAGTCGCGGGTCGAGCTGATTCCCGAGATCGGCCGCTATCTCCAGGCGAGCGGCGGCAAGCGGGTCAGGCCGGCCCTCCTGCTCATGTGCGCGCGGCTCGGCGGCTACCGGGGCGAGAACGCCACCCTCTACGCGGCGGTGGTGGAGTTCATCCACACCGCCACCCTCGTGCACGACGACATGATCGACGACGCGGTCACCCGCCGGGGACGGGAGACCGTGCATGCCCGGTGGGGCAACGACATCACCGTCCTCCTCGGCGACTACCTCTACATCAAGTCGATGGGCATGGCCCTGACCGTCGACTCCCTCGACCTCGTGCGCCTGCTTTGCGACGTCACGCGGGGCATGATCGAGGGCGAGCTGTACCAGCTCACCAAGGTCGGCGACGTGGACATCAGCGAGGGAGAGCACCTGGAGATCATCCGTCGCAAGACCGCCCACCTCTTCGGCGGCTGCGCCCAGATCGGCGGGATGCTCGGCGGGTTGCCCGAGGCCCGGCAGGCCGCCCTGCGCGACTACGGCATCAGTCTCGGCATCGCGTTCCAGCTCGTCGACGACCTCCTCGACTACACCGCCGACGAGACCGTGCTCGGGAAGCCGGTCGGCGGCGACGTGCGCGAGGGCAAGATGACGCTGCCCGCGATCTACCTCCTCCAGCGCGCGGGGGCGCCGGCCCGGGCCCTGCTGGACGCGCTGGTGCGGGACCGCCGCTTCTCGCCCGACGCCTGGAACGAGCTGCGCGGCCTGCTGACCGAGCATCGCGTGCTCGACCTCGCCTTCGAGCGGGCGTCCGAGTTCGCCGCGGCCGCGAAGGGTTTTCTCGAGGGTTTCCCCCCGTCCCCGGAACTCAACGCCCTCATGGCGCTGCCCGACTACGTGCTGGCCCGCGACCGCTGACGGGCCCCGGACCCCGTTTCGAGGGGCCGCAGCCGGCTCCCTCGCCGCCGGCGGTCCGCGCGGGACGCTCCTCGACCGCGGCCCGGCTCACCCCCGAGACCGCACGCTCCGCATGCCCGTTCCCGCATCGCCGGCCGCGGCCCTGCGTTCCTCGACCGCAGCCCGGCTCGACCCCCGAGACCGCGCGCTTCGCATGCCCGTTCCCGCGTCGCCGACCGCGGCCCTGCGTTCCTCGACGGCAGCACGGCTCGACCCCCGAGACCGCCCGCTCCGCATGCCCGTTTCCGCGGAGCCGGCCGCGGCCCCGAGTTCGCCGTCCCGTTCGCGAACTTATAATGACCGGCGCAGGGCGATGACCGAGCGCATACTGGTGGTCGACGACGACGAGGGCGTGCGGGACGCCCTCAAGATGACTCTCGAGTACGAGGGCTACGAGTGCCTGTTCGCGCGCAGCGGCCGCGAGGGGCTCGATCTGCTCGGCGCCCAGAGCGTCGACCTCGTGCTGCTCGACGTGAAGATGCCGGGGATGGACGGCCTGGAGGTCCTGCGGCGCATGCGGGAGCGCGGCGACGCCGTCCCCGTCATCGTCATCTCCGGCCACGGCACCATCAGCACCGCGGTCGCGGCGACGAAACAGGGCGCGTTCACGTTCCTCGAGAAGGGGTTCGAGGGCGACGTCCTCAAGGTCAACATCCGGAACGCCCTGGAGCAGCACCGGCTCAAGACCGAGGTCAGCCGTTACCGCGCGCTCGCCGAGATCCGTCACGAGATGGTGGGGGAGAGCCCGGCCCTGCGGGGGGTGACGGACGCGATCGGGCGGGCCGCGCCCACCACGAGCACGGTGCTCATCCAGGGGGAGAGCGGGGTCGGCAAGGAGCTCGTGGCGCGGGCCATCCACCGCAACAGCCGCCGGGGCCGCGAGCGGTTCGTGCAGGTCAACTGCGCCGCCCTGCCCGAGGAGCTGATCGAGTCGGAGCTGTTCGGGCACGAGCGGGGCGCGTTCACGGGGGCGACCCAGAAGCAGATCGGCAAGTTCGAGCAGGCGGACCGCGGCACCATCTTCCTCGACGAGGTCGGCGACATGAGCCTCCGCACCCAGGCCAAGGTGCTGCGGGTGCTGCAGGAGGGAGAGGTCGAGCGGCTCGGTTCCGCCCGCACCATCGAGGTCGACGTGCGGGTGCTCGCGGCCACCAACCGGAACCTCGAGGAGGACATCGACAACGAGCGTTTCCGCGAGGACCTCTACTTCCGGCTCAGCGTCATCCCGATCCGGGTGCCGCCGCTGCGCGACCGCCGGGAGGACATTCCCCGGCTCGTTCGGCACTTCACGGCGCTGTTCTGCCGCGACAACAACTTCCGGCCCCGCGAGTTCACGCGGGCCGCGGTCGAGGCGCTGGCGGGGGAGCGGTGGCGCGGCAACATCCGCGAGCTCAAGAACACGGTGGAGAGGCTGCTGGTGATGACCCCGGGGGAGACCATCGACGTGGGCGACGTCCGCGCGGTGGTGCGGACGGGTTCGCGGGAGGGCGCGGCGGGCCTCGCCGCGAGCCAGGCCGGCACCCTGCGCGAGTTCAAGGAGCGGGCGGAGCGCGCATTCCTCATCGACAAGCTGCGCGAGCACGGCTGGAACATCTCGAGGACGGCGGAGGTCATCGACACCCCGCGCAGCAATCTCTACAAGAAGCTGGAGCAGTACGGGATCTCGCAGGATACGGACGCCTAGTGTCCCGGCTGTGAAGTTCGCGAAACGTCTGGATGTCTGCAAGTACCCGTGAACATTGGAGAACCGCTGAGCAGAATTGTACCGCGAATCATGGTTCAGGACACTAGTGCTGCGCCACAGCTAAATGTTCGGGCATGGGTGCTGTGATTCGCCAACGATTGCCGGCCGTAAACCCATGTCCGTATCCGAAGATTATGGTGTGACGGACCACTAGCTAGCAGCGCGCGCCGTGAGAGGGTGCGGGCTGCCGGCAGGCCTGGTTGGGGCGCCGAGAGGAGCCGCCGGCGACGATTGGCGGGCTGCGAGCCTGCGCCGTGGAACGGTGCGGACTCCTGCAGTGTCGGTTGGGCGCCAGGCGGAGCCGAAGGCGACGATTGGCGGGTTGGGAGGAAACGTCGAGAGAAGAACGGCTGACGCGCCGCAGAGGGACAGGCGACCGCTGCACGCGGTGCCCTCCGGGCATCGGGTGGGGAGGAAAGTCCGAACTCCGAAGGGCAGTGCGCCGGGTAATCCCCGGTCAGGGCGACCTGAAGGAAAGTGGCACAGAAAACATACCGCCTCCCGGCGTTCCGGTTCCGGACCGCCGGGCGGTAAGGGTGAAAAGGTGCGGTAAGAGCGCACCGCGTCCGCCGCAAGGCGGATGGCAGGCTAAACCCCGCACGGAGCAAGACCGAATAGGGAGGCGCTCGAGGGCGGCCCGTCCGAAGCCTCCGGGTAGGTTGCTCGACCCCGCCAGCGATGGCGGGGCTAGAGGAATGGTCGCCGCCCGGCGTCCGCCCGTCCGCGGACGGCGCCGGGTACAGAATTCGGCTTATCGTCCCTCTGCGGCGCTCTTCGGCCGGCAGTGGAGCCTTCGTCGGCGTCGCCCAATCACGTGACGCCCCAATTCGCGGCGGGGTCACCCCGTTCTCCGTCCGGGACGCACCGGCAGATACTGCGAGCCGGGTATCGGGGGCGCCTGCGCTCGTTCCGCCGCTGCCCTGCGCGGACGGTGTCGGGCAGCTATGACCCCAAGACCTCAACCAGCTCGGCGATGGCCTGCAGTTCTCCTTCGCTGGCGCCGGTGAGCACGATCGGGTCGAAGTCCGGGTTCACCGGATCGAGGGTGATCGTCTGGTGGTACCATGCTTCGCCGGCCGCGGTTTTCTCGCTGCGGTATCGCTTCACGGTGTAGCGCTCGCCGGTCTCCGGGTCGGTCGCATCGCGAAGCTGGACGAGCAAGGTCCTGCCTTGGCGGGCGCCCTCTACGGGGGAGCGGAAGAGGCAGTACGAACCGTCGGGTATCCCGGGCTCCATCGATCGGCCCACGACTTGGGCGACGAACATCCCGGGGCGGAGCGGTCGGTCGGACGGCACGGTGATCCAATCGAGAGCGTCCTCGTCGACGCGCTGGGGGTCGCTGAAGGCGCCGGCCGCGACCTGAAGGGGCACGAGCGGTACGCAATTGACGTAGCGATCTTCGCGACGACCGTCGACAAGGCGTGACCCCGGTGGAAGGGACGGCTCACGTTCTGCGTCCCGTGGCGCTTCTGGGCTACCCCGCAGCCGGCGATAGGTCGCGGAAGCCATCCACGCGGTGACGACCCGCTGGAACGATTCGTCGTTCATGAACCGGACGAAGATCTCCTCGTTCTGGTCCATCCGCTCGACGAAGAGCCTCTGCAACAGGGCGGCGAAGACCAGCTCGAACTTCTCTTCCGGGTTCACCGCGGCCGCCTCTCGCAGGCCGTCGTCGCGCGCGGCGGCCTCGACGATCTGGTCGAAGAACAACTGATCGGCCGGGCTGAAGTCGGTGCCGAAGCGGTCGTTGACGATATCGATGAGCTGCGAGAGCGGCAGCGCCTCTTCGCGCGCCGCGCCCGACCCCACCTCTGTCGGGCCGTCGAGGGGCCGGGCCTTGCCGTCATCGAGCGAGATCGATCCGTCGCTGAGCTTCTGCAGGCGGTAGTACTCGAGCCGCACCTGGTCGTCGAACTGGTAGGCGGAACCGCTCGGGCGCCGCGGCAGCTTCGCGGCCAGATGGCGGAGAAAGACGTAGAGCTGCTCGAGATCGGCGTCCTGGTAAGGAATCACCTGGCTCAGGAAAGCGTAGAGATTGCGGAACGCGTGAACCTTGCCGCGCCAGAGCTCGGCGGCCTCCTCGTCGTCGCGCTGGAGCACCGTGAAGCGGGAAACGGCCGGGTCGAGCGCGCCGTTCATGGTCCGGTGATCCTGTGCGCTCTGGCGCTGTCGGGGTTTGAAGTACACGGCGCTGAACCGCTCGACCTCTTCTTCGAGGTACACGCCGGAGGCGTCCAGCTCGCCCTTGACCGCGTACAGGCGCGCGGGGTCCACCTCGTCGCCCATTTCGGCGCCCTCGTAGTAGACGCGGAACTCGTCGCGGATCTCGTCGCGGTCGTTCACGAAGTCGAGGACGAAGGTGTCCTCCTTCAGCGGGTGCGTCCGGTTCAGGCGCGAGAGCGTCTGGACGGCCTGGATGCCGGCGAGCCGCTTGTCCACGAACAGGGTGTGGAGCAGGGGCTGGTCGAAACCGGTCTGGTACTTCTCCGCCACGAGGAGGACCTGGTACTCCTGCGTCGCGAACCGCTCGGGGAGCTCCTTCTCCTGGATGCCGAGGTTCATCTGGACCTCGGTGTACTCGACGTCGGGCAGCTCGTCGTCGCGAACCGCGCCCGAGAACGCGACCAACGTGCGGATCGCATACCCCTTCTCGGCGATGTAGCGGTCGAAGCTCTGCTTGTAGCGCACGGCCTCGAGCCGCGATCCGGTGACGAGCATGGCCTTGGCGCGACCGCCGATCTTGTGCCGCGTCACGGCCTCGAAGTGGTCCACCATGACCGCGGTCTTCTGAGCGACGTTGTGCGGGTGCAGGCGCAAGAAGCGGGCGAGGGCGCGGGCCGCCTTCCGGCGCTCGACGTCGGGGTCGTCCTCAGTGGTCTTGCGCAGCCTGTAGTAGGTCGCGTAGGTGGTGTAGTGCCTCAGCACGTCGAGGATGAACTGCTCCTCGATGGCCTGGCGCATGGTGTACCGATGCACCGGCTGACCGTTGCGGCCGAAGACGGCGAGGGTCTTGTGCTTCGGCGTCGCGGTAAAGGCGAAGAAGCTCAGGTTCGTCTGCCGCCCGCGCTTCGCCAGGCTCCGGAAGAGCTCCTCGAGGTCTTCACGCCCCTCCTCGACGGCGCGGCGGCGGGCGTCGTCGCGGAGACGCTCGCCGCCGAGAACCTCCTTGAGATCGGTGGCCGTCTCTCCGCCCTGGGAGCTGTGCGCCTCGTCCACGATGAGCGCGCAGCGCCGTGTGGGGAGGACGCCGGTCCCTTCCTCGCCGCGATCCTGGGCCAGCTTCAGGAGCCGCCGCGGCACGAACCGGAACTTCTGCAAGGTCGTGACGATGATGGGAACCGCGTTCTCCAGGGCTTCGGCCAGTTCCTTCGAGCTCTCCTCGATCTTCCGAACCACTCCCTGCTTGTGTTCGAACTGGTAGATGGTGTCCTGAAGTTGCTGGTCGAGGACCACGCGGTCCGTCACCACGATCACGCTGTCGAAGACCCGCTCGTTCGCGTCGTCGTGCAGCGACGCCAGACGGTGGGTCAGCCAGCCGATAGTGTTGCTCTTGCCGCTGCCCGCGGAATGCTCGATCAGGTAGTTGGCGCCCACGCCCTCGGCTCGCGCCATCCCCACCAGTCTGCGGACCGCATCGAGCTGATGGTAGCGCGGGAACACCATGGTCTCGACCCGGATCCTGCGCCCAACGTCGTCGCGCCTCTCGTCAGTCTGGAGGTGCAGGAACCGCGCGATCAGGTCGAGCAGGCCGTGGCGCTCCAGCACCTCCTCCCACAGGTAGGCGGTGCGGTAGTTCCGGCCGCGGGCGTCGGGCGGGTTGCCCGCGCCGCCCTCTCGGCCCCGGTCGAAGGGAAGGAAGTGGGTGGCGTGGCCCGCGAGCCGCGTCGTCATGCGCGCGCAATCGGTGTCGACCGCGAAGTGCACGAGCGTGCGGCGCTTGAACTCGAAGATGGGTTCGCGCGGGTCGCGGTCGCGCCGGTACTGACGCATCGCGTCGTCCGCCGTCTGCCCCGTCAAGGGGTTCTTCAGCTCCGCGGTGACGACGGGAATGCCGTTCAGGCTCAAGGTGACGTCGAGCGACTGCTCCGATCGGGTCGAGAAGCGGAGCTGGCGCGTGACGCCGAGCCGGTTGGCGGCGTATCGGGCTTCGAGCTCGGGGTTCAGCCGGTGCGCCGCCCTGAACCAGGCCACCCGCAGCGTGCGCCCGTAGCACTTGAAGCCGTGGCGCAACGTCGCGAGCGAGCCGTTGGCGTCCATCCACTTGCACAGGTCGCCGAGCACCTGCTCGCCCGTTTGTTGTCCACGCAACGCCTCGATCTTCGACCATTCCTGTGGTTGGGTCTCGCGGATGAACGCCAGCACGGTCTCGGGGAAGATCGCCCGCTCGCGGTCGAAGCCGGCGCTCGGTACGCGTACGTAGCCGTGATCGAGCAGGTGCTTCTCGATCACGGTCTCGAAGGCCGCTTCGTCCGTGGGCTTCATGGTGCCGCTCGTGAATGTGCGGTCCGCCGCAAGTGTCGCCGATACCTGCTCACGCTCGCATCCGAGCGAGCCGTTGATCGAGCCACCAGACCGCGACTTGACAGTACGGCGGAAGCTCGCCCGTTCCTCCGATTCGCCGATCCCTCTCGCGTTCGAAGCGAGTCCGTGGAACCGGACCGCGGAGCCGCAGCTTCTCACGTTGCCACCAGTCGAGGATGCCATCCCGAACCGCCCTCCTGGCGTTCCTCAGGAGCGCCAGATTGAGATTCAGGACGTCATTGAGCTCCGTGTCGAACGCGTCCTCGTGGGATCCGATGCGGCCGTCGGCCTTGTAGCAGACTCGCGCTGCCACGCGGTGGTCCAGATCCGCCGGATTCCAGCGTAGATCCCGGTCGCCCTTGCGCGTGTCGCAGTGCTGCCGGCATGGGGGCTGCCCTTCGCCGCCGAGGCACGCGCCCAGGAGGTTCCGATATTGAAGCTGCTCCGCAGAATGGTGCGCCTGGCAGCGCCAGTGCTCGATCTTCATGGACGCAGGGTCGTCTCGGATGCGTCCCATGCAGTAGCAGCAGAGTCCGCGCTGCTCGGTCACCAGGGCTTTCCGAAGCGCGGCCTTGTCGCCGTAGTTGTCGTAGTCGCAATGCAGCCCCAAGCGGTGGGCCGTCAGGCTCCGTGGTTCGGGTCCCTTGGTGATCGTCCTCAATCGCGGCCCTCCATGAAGTCGAGCAGAGTCTGTAGCCGTGTCACCTCGGGGTCTGCCGGCCCGAGCCGGTCCGCCAGCCGCCCCAACAACTCGCGAGCCCGGTCGAACTGCTGAGACCCGACCACGTCGGATATCTTCGTGAGGAGCTTCTGGATTTCCCGTGTTCGCGGCTCGGCATCCATGATCTCCTCCAGCACTCGGCTGGAATCGACGCCGAAGGAATGCGTGGGCGAGTAGACTTGTCCGTGCGAGACAATGTGGATGCGCTCGTGCGGCACCTCTCCGATGACTTGGGGAGAATGGGTCGTGGCGATGAACTGGCAGCGTGGAAACGCGGTCGTGAGGTTGCGGACGATCTGCCGCTGCCAACCGGGGTGCAGGTGCAGGTCGATCTCGTCGATCATCACGACCGCCTCGGCCTCGGACGCGGGTGCGTCGAGTTCCGGATTGGCCTGCGCGAGCCGTCGCGTGAGGTCCAGCACCAGGGCCAGGCTGCCGCGTTCGCCGTCGGAGAGTTGTCGGACCGGGAGCGTCGTTCCGTCGCGGTCGATCCAGAGCCGTGGTCGCGTTTCGCCGTCGGGCCGCAGGTTCCGGTAGCCCGGCAGGAAGTGTTCGACCGCCTTCTGGCAGGCTGCGAGCACTCGGGCCACAGTTGGCTGCTCCATCCGCAGTGCGTCTTGTGCCTGTATCCAGAGCGCGAGCTCCCCGAGACGCAAGTCGCGATTCGCGAAGGCATCTGCAAACGCGGCGGTGATTCCCTTCCCTGCGGCGGCCCTGCCAGGAGCCCGGTCGGACGGTACGGCCCGATTGGTCGAGAAGAATACGGCCAGCACCCGGCCGCCGTGCTCCGCCCCGATGACGGGTGAGGGTGGGTCACCGACGAACCTCCCTTGTTCCGGCGTATCGTGGTCTTGCTGGCGCGGAACGCCCGCGGTGGTCTTCTGTAGGGCACTCGACTCCCGTGGCTTGTGAACGACGTAGCCGCACTGCTGTGCGCCAACTCGAACGTCGCATTCGACCGTCAACGCGTCGGCTCCGATGCGGATGTCATCCACCGAGAACGACGGGACCTGACCGCGCAGCCCATTGGACGACTTCATCACCGGCGAAAGGCAGGCGCGCAGCGCGTCCAGCACCGTGGTCTTGCCGACCCCGTTGACCCCGACGACGAGATTCATGCCCGCGCGAAAGCGGAACTCCGCTGCCTCAATCGGACGCACGTTGGCGAGCTTCAGCCGCGTTGCGATCATGACGCCGCCTCCGCGTCGACCTGCCCGGTCACGGCAGCGGAGATCAGAGCGACGCGACGTTCCTTGAGGAGGTCGATCGTGCGCTCCGTCGCGTCGCTGGCGGCAGTGACTCTCTCGACTTCGCGCTCGATGTGGTCCACAATCGCTGCTTGCTCTTTCGGGGGCGGAAGAGCGATTCGCAGATCGGCCAAGTCCTCACAAGTCAGCACTCCCTTTGGGCCTCGCGCGTCGTCGCTCATGCTCCGGAGGAAGGGATAGGCGGCGAACAGCCACCACCTGAGAAACTGCGGATTGAGCAGCTCACGATTCGGGTCGATGAAACCGAGATTCTGATTGACGGTCGCTTCCATAGAAAGGACCGCCGCCAGACCCCGTGTCTTGCCCTGGCCGATTATCGCTATCAGCACCGTGCCCGGCCGCAACAGCGGTAGATGGCACTCGTTCAGCGCGGTTTGGGTCACATACTGTTCCGACGACGTGACGTCGCCCTGATTGACCACACCGCTGTTGAGCCAGGGAATCGTACCGCCGGTCCAGTACCGCCCGTCGCTACGGCTCGGGGTGGAGCCGTTGCCGACCCGGCCGAGATGCCCCAGCTTCCAGGTCTCCCAATGCGCCGGAATCTCTTCCAGCCACGGAGCTCCGAAGTTCCGCAGGGGAGTATCCGGGTCGAGGCCGCGCGTGACCGCCCGCGCGATGATCGCTCCGCGCCTCTCGGCCAGCAGCGCAAGCACCTGCTCCGTGGCTGCGATCAGGGCGTCGATGCGCGCGGTCTCGCGGTCGAGGTAGTCGACGATAGCCTCTTGCAGCTCCGGTGTAGGCACCGGCACTCGCAAGGTCCCGATGTGGTCCCATTCGGCTCTCGGCATCTTGGAGCCAACGGTCGCTGAATCTACGGCTTCGACGAAGGGTCGCGACAAGCACACATAGCGGAGGAAGCGGGGTTCGGCGTCAACGGGTCGCATGATGAGGAACTCCGTCGTCGAACGGCCGGAGAACTGTGCGACCCAGGCCTTTGCGAGGTAGGGGCGGAGCTTTCCGAAGAGGACATCACCGGGCTCGAACATGTTGCTTGGCGAGCGGGATGGCGCTTCGGTGGGCGACGCGGGCGTTCGGGGATGAGCGGGGTCCGAGGTCGCCGCGATGTCGCCCGTGAAGTGCCCAGTCCATGGCGCGACGTTCTCAAGGCCGACGTACGGGCGTTCGTGGTTGCCGTGGGCGGTCGAGCGGCGCAGCGGTGCGAGGTATTTCAGGCGCTTGGTGGGGAAAGGGGAGGGTCCTGCGCCAGTCACCGCGTCACCTCCCGCAGCAGCCGCTGAACCTCGTTCTCGGCCTCCCTCAGCTCGGCGTCGATCTCTTCGAGCGGGCGCAGTGGCGTGTACCGGTAGAAGTGACGGTTGAAGTTGATCTCGTAGCCGATCCGGTCCTTGGCGCGGTCCATCCAGGCGTCGGGGACGTGGGGCTCGACCTCGCGAGCGAAGTACTCGTCGACGTCCTGTGCGAGGGGCACGTTCTCGAAGTCGCGCAGCGCGGGGTCGGGTTCGCAGTCCCCGGTGGCGCCCTCCGCCGCCACGGGTTCGGCAGCGGGGTCGGTCTGCGTGAAGACGTGTCGGAAGAGGCTGTGATCGGTCTTCTTCCACCGGGACCCGCGTTCGTCGAGCAGGTCGTCGATGCGCTCCCGCACCAGGTTCCAGTCGCGCAGCGGCTTGCGGCCGAGGGCCTTGTCGATGGCCTGGACGTCCCGGAGCAGCGACGGGCGGGCGTTGAGGAACCGGGCCTTGTCGTCGGTCGTCATTCCGTAGCGCAGGCGCAGCGGGCGTTCGACGGTGACGCGGGTATGGCCGAAGTCGGCGTTGTCGAAGATCTTCGAGTGCTCGTCCTCGGCGAAGCGGCCGTACAGACGGACGATCTCGGCGATCTGCGGCGCGGCGATGTGGCGGCGCTTGTCGCCGAGGCTGCGCCGGCTGTCGGGGCTGCCCCCCGGCGTCCAGCAGGCGCGGGCGTCTAGGAGCTGGATCTTGCCCCGGCGGCGCTTCTCCTTGCGGTTGGTGACGATCCAGACGTAGGTGCCGATGCCGGTGTTGTAGAACATCTGCTCGGGCAGGGCGACGATGGCTTCGAGCCAGTCGTTCTCGATGATCCAGCGGCGGATTTCGCTCTCGCCGGAGCCGGCGCCCCCGGTGAAGAGCGGCGAGCCCGAGAGCACGATGGCGAGACGCGACCCGTGCTTGTGCTCGGCCGGCCGCACCGGCTCGAACTTGGCGACCATGTGCTGCAGGAACAGCAGCGAGCCGTCGTTGATGCGCGGCAGGCCGGCGCCGAAACGCCCTGCGAAGCCGAGCTTCTCGTGTTCGCGGCGCACGTGATTCTTCTGCTTCTTCCAGTCGACGCCGAAGGGCGGATTGGTGAGGAAGTAGTCGAAGGTCTCGCCGCGGAACCGGTCGTCGGTGAAGCTGTCGCCGAAGCGGACGTTGTCGGCGGCGCCGTTGTGGTCCACCTGCTTCATGAGCATGTCGGACGCGGCCGTCGCGTAGGCGCGCTTGTTGTAGTCCTGTCCGTGGACATAGAGCCGCGCCCGCGGATGGTGCTCGCGCAGGTAGTTCTGGGCCTGGGCCAGCATGCCGCCGGTGCCGCAGGCAGGGTCGAGGAGCTTGCGCACGGCGCCGGGGGTGGCGAGCAGCTCGTCGTCCTCGATGAAGAGGATGTCGACCATGAGCCGGATGACCTCGCGGGGTGTGAAGTGGTCGCCCGCGGTCTCGTTGGCAAGCTCGTTGAAGCGGCGGATGAGGTTCTCGAAGAGCAGCCCCATCTGGTCGTTCGGGACCCGGTCGGGGTGCAGGTCCACGTTGCGGAACTGCGAGACGACGAGGTACAGGATGTGCGCCTCGTTCATCTTCTCGATCTCGGTCTCGAACTCGAAGTACTCGAAGATGCGGCGCACGTTGCCGGAGAACCCGGCGATGTAGCTGGCCAGATGCTCGGCGATATGGTCCGGGTCGCCCTGCAGCCGGTCGAAGTCGAGCTCGGAGTGGTTGTGGAAACGCTGACCGGCGGCCTGGTCGAGCACGCTGTCGAGGGCGTCGCCCTTCAGCCTGCCGCCCTTCCGCCGGCGGTACGCGGCCAGCACCTTGGCCTTGGTCGGAGCGAGCACGCAGTCGAAGCGGCGAAGGGCGGTCATCGGCAGCATCACGCGCTCGTACTGCGGCGGGCGGTAGGGTCCGCGCAGCAGGTCGGCGATCTGCCAGATGAGGTTCGCGAAGTAGTTGTGGTCAGGCCCGACTGCACTCACTGGCGTTCACCGCTGCTCCCAAGTCCTTTCCGGGTCGCGTGGCTGGCACGTTGGCTCGGGTCGAGGCATCGGACCGTGGGTGGGCTTGCCGCATCCGCAGGCCGGCTCGACGTACCCGCGAGGCGCCGCGTCATTGTACTGTCCGCGGGGGCGCGGGGCGGACGAGCAGGGTCGTACCGCGCACGGCGGCGACGGTGACGGGATGGCCGGGGTGGATGGCGGGCGCGCCGGCAGCCGGCTCCGATCGCCACAGCTCGCCGCGGACGCGGACGTAGCCGTACGGCGCGAGCGGCTCGACGGCCACCCCGGGCAGCCCGATCAGGCGCTCGATTGCGGTCGAGGCGTCGGTCTGGTAGGCGGTCCGCAGCAGCGGATAGAGCGCCGCGTCCTTGGCCATCACCGCCGCCACGAGCAGGGCCCCGGTCCAACCGGTCAGGATGCCCCAGCGGTAGAGCAGGACGGCGGCGCCCGCCGCGAGCACCCATTCCGGGATCTGGTAGAGCGTGTAGCGGACCAGGGTGGAGCGTGGCGTGGCGGCGGGCACGGATTCACTATCTCATCCCGGGGGGCGGAAGGGAAGACGCTCCGCGCGCCAGCGCCGCATGGGGCGGTCGCCAGCCGGTATACTGACCCGTCCGGCGGGCGCGGAGCGCCGCCGCGCCGCCCGGATGCGGCGGGACTCCGACTGCCGTCCCCAGGTGACGACGATGCGCATCTCCTTCAACGGCTCGCCCGCCCCCACCCTCGGGGTCGAGGTCGAGCTGCAGATCATCGATCCCGAGACCGGTAACCTCGTGTCGGGGGCCTCCGACATCATCGAGCGCGCGGCCGTCCCCCACCTCAAGCCGGAGCTGATCCAGTCCACCATCGAGATCAACACCGACCCGTGCGCCGACGTTGCGGCGGTCCGCCGCGAGCTGGCCGAGCGCCTCCAGGGGCTCTACGGGCTGTGCGACGAGCTGGGCTACCAGCTCGCGAGCACCGGCACCCACCCCTTCTCGCGGTGGGCCGAGCAGAAGATCACCGACAACGAGCGCTACCACCTGCTGGCCGAGCGGTGCCAGTGGCCGGCGCGCCGACTGATGATCTTCGGCCTGCACGTGCACGTGGGCATCGAGAGCGGCGAGAAGGCCATCGCCATCTTCAACGCCCTGACCACCTACATTCCCCATCTGCTCGCGCTGTCCGCGAGCTCGCCGTTCTTCCAGGGCGAGGAGACGGGGCTCGCCTCGTGCCGGGTGAAGATCTTCGAGAGCCTGCCGACGGCGGGGCTGCCCTACCGGCTGCTGAACTGGGCCGAGTTCCAGCGCCTGATGATCACCCTGGTGGGCGCGGGGGCCATCGAGTCGGTGCGCGAGATCTGGTGGGACATCCGGCCCCACCCGCAGTTCGGGACGGTCGAGGTGCGCATCTGCGACGGGCTGCCGACCCTCGACGACATCGTGGCGATGACCGCGCTGATCCAGGCGCTGGTGGTCTGGCTGGGCGACCAGTACGACAACGGCGTCTACCTGCCCGTGCAGCGCTACTGGATCGTCCGCGAGAACAAGTGGCGTGCCGCCCGGTGGGCGCTGGACGCGCAGGTCATCGTGGACGAGGAGGGCCGGCTCGAGCCCCTCGGGGAGTCGATTCATCGGCTGCTGGAGTCGATCGAGCCGGTGTCGAAGCGGCTCGGCAGCCACGGCGAGCTGGCGGGCGTCCGCGACCTCATGCGGACCGGACCGAGCTGTGCCGCCCAGCGACAGGTGTACGCGGAGACCGGCGACTTCAAACGCGTCGTCGGTTCCCTCGTCGATGCGCTGCGGACCAGCGTGTTCGCTAGATAGCCCGGGCCTGCCAGCGGCCGTGGCGGTGGTCGACCTCCAGGGCGAGGCCGAAGCACGCCGACAACGCGGGCGGGGTCAGCACCTCCTCGATGGGTCCGGCGGCCGCGACGCGGCCCGACGCGAGCAGCAGGGCGTGGGTGAACCCGGGGGGAATCTCGTCCAGGTGGTGGGTGACGAGGACGATGGGCAGGTCGGGATCGGCCCCGGCGAGGTTGGCCAGGGTCTGCACGAGCTGCTCGCGGCCCGGGAGATCGAGGCCGGCGTTGGGCTCGTCGAGCACCAGGAGCCCGGGCGTGCACATCAAGGCCCGGGCGAGCAGCACGCGCTGGCGCTCGCCCGACGACAGCGTCGTGAAGCGCTGCCCGGCGTGGCCGAGGCAGTCGACGCGGTCCAGGCAGCGCCGCGCGTGGTCCCAATCGGCCTTGTCGTAGCGGTGCCACCAGGGGGCCAGCGCCGCCTCCTTGCCGGCGACCACGATCTGCTCGGCGGTCAGGGCGGTCGGGATCATGGCGGCGAGGGCGGCGCTCGTGACCCCGATGCGCAGGCGCAGCGTCCGTACGTCGACCCGTCCCAGCTCGCCTCCTAGCACCGTCACCGAGCCCGCGGACGGGTGCTGGTAGAGTGTCAGGATCTGGCACAGGGTGGTCTTGCCGCTGCCGTTGGGGCCGAGCACCACCCAGCGTTCGCCTTCGCGGACCCGCCAGTGGATCCCCTCGAGGATGGTCGAGCGGTCGCGGACGAGGCGAACGCCGGAGAGCTTCACCGCCTCGGGCGGAACCGTCGATGGCATCGTCTCTTCACGTGTCTCGCGAGCAGGGCCTCGATCCGATGTCGGCGGACCACCCGTGGCCCGCGTCACGCCGTCTTCGCCTGCCGCGGCTGCGATGGGGGCGTCGATCCGACGTCGGCCCCTCGCGCCACCCGTGGGCCGCGTCATCGCGTGCGAGCCCGCCGGCGGCTGAGATGGGAGTGGTCCCGGTCGGGAGTGGAAAGGCCCCGCGTGTGCACGTCGTTCGCTGTCACGACTCCTTGACGGCGGCGATCAGGTCGAGCACCGCCTGCTTGCCGTCGCCGAAGAACATCAGCGTGTTGTCGGCCGCGAAGAGCGGGTTCGGGATGCCCGCGAAGCCGGGCGAGAGGCTGCGCTTGATGACGACGACGGTGCGGGACTGGTCGACGTTCAGGATCGGCATGCCCGCGATCGGGCTCTGGGGGTCGGTTCGGGCGGCGGGGTTGACGATGTCGTTGGCGCCGATGACGAGGCTGACGTCGGTCTGCTCGAACGACGGGTTGACGGCGTCCATCTCCTTGAGCTTGTCGTAGTCGACGTCGGCCTCGGCGAGGAGGACGTTCATGTGTCCGGGCATCCGGCCCGCGACGGGGTGGATGGCGTACTCCACCTCGACGCCCCGCGACTCGAGCAGGTTCGCGAGATCCCGCACCTGGTGCTGCGCCTGCGAGACGGCGAGGCCGTAGCCGGGGACGATGACGGCGCGGCGGGCGCCGTCGAAGAGCATCGCCACCTCCTCGGCCGAGGTGCTCTTGACGCGTCCCGCGTAGACCGCGTCCGCGTCCGACTTCGAGCCGCCGCCCTCGGCGATCGCCCCCACCAGCACGTTGACGAGCGACCGGTTCATCGCCTTGCACATGATGCGGGTCAGGATGATGCCGGAGGCGCCGACGAGCGAGCCGGTGATGATGAGGATGTCGTTGCTCAGGACGAAGCCGGTCGAGGCGGCGGCGAGGCCCGAGTAGGAGTTGAGGAGCGCGATGGCGACGGGCATGTCGGCCCCGCCGATGGAGATCGTCAGCAGGACGCCGAGCAGCGACGCGACGGCCACGAGGCCCGCGTAGAAGGCGATGGTGCCCGGCTCGGCGACGACCATCGCGCCCAGCCCGAGCGCCACCAGCCCGATGGCGCCGTTGAGGACCTGCTGCCCCGGGAAGACCACCGGCGCGTCGGGCAGCAGCAGCCCGCGCAGCTTGTCGAACGCGACGAGGCTGCCCCAGAAGGTGACGGAGCCGATGAGGCCCGAGGCGACGGTGGCCACCGTGGTCTGCGCGGAGGGCTCGGCCGCGCTCACCAGCACCGCGCCCGCCACCAGGGCCGAGGCGCCCCCCCCGAACGCGTTCAGCAGCGCCACCATCTCGGGCATCGCGGTCATCGCGATGCGCAGGGCCAGGGTGGCGCCGATGGCCCCGCCGAGGGCCACGCCGGCGAGGATCACGGCCACGCCCTGGGGGCCGGCGCCGAAGACCTGCCGGTCGAGCAGCGTCGCCGCCACCGCGAGCAGCATCCCCGTCGCGCCCATCAGGTTGCCGCGCACCGCCGTGCGCGGATGCGTCAGGCCGCGGATGCCGAGGATGAAGAGGGCCGAGGCGGCGAGGTAGACGAGATTGAGCGCGCTGTCCACGGTCGGTCCTGTTCAGATAACGGGCCGGCCGATGCCGGACGTCATGCAGCTCATCGGGCTCAGTCCTTCTTCCGGAACATGCCGAGCATGCGGTGCGTGACCATGAAGCCGCCCACGACGTTGATGGTGGCGATGACCAGCGCGAGGAACCCGAGGACCATCGTCGCCCGGTTCGGCGAGGCGACCGACAGGAGCGCCCCGATGATCGTGATGCCGGAGATGGCGTTGCTGCCCGACATGAGCGGCGTGTGGAGCAGCGGCGGCACCTTGGTGATGATCTCGAAGCCGACGAAGACCGCGAGCATGAAGATCGTCAGCAGGGGCAGGAACGCATCCATGGGGACCTCGGCGCGATGTCAGGCCGTCTCGAGGAGCTCGCGGACCCGCGGGTGGACGACCTCGCCGTCGCGCGACACCAGGGTGCCCGCCGCGATCTCGTCGTCGGGGTCGAGAGCGACGGCGCCGTCCCGGACGAGGTGCAGCAGCAGCGCCGAGACGTTCCGGGCGTACATCTGGCTGGCGTGGTACGGCACCGTGGACGGCAGGTTCGTCGGGCCGAGCACGGTGACCCCGTGGGCCGACACCACCGCGTCGGGCCGCGACGGCTCGACGTTGCCGCCCCGCTCGGCCGCGAGGTCGACGACCACCGAGCCGGGGGTCATGCCCGCCACCATCTCGTCGGTCACGAGCACCGGGGCGGGCCGCCCGGGGATGAGGGCGGTGGTGATGACGACGTCGCTCCCCGCCACCACCCGGCCCATCATCTCGCGCTGCCGGGCGTAGAACGCCTCGTCCTGGGTCTTCGCGTAGCCGCCCGCGTCCTCCGACCCGGCGGTGTCGAGGGGCAGGTCGACGAACGAGGCGCCCAGGCTCTCAACCTGCTCCTTCACGGCCGGCCTCACGTCGTAGGCCTCGACCTTGGCCCCCAGGCGGCGGGCGCTCGCGATGGCCTGCAGCCCCGCCACCCCCGCCCCGACCACGAAGACGCGGGCCGGGGTGACGGTGCCGGCCGCCGTCATCATCATCGGGAACATGCGGGGCAGGGCCTCGGCCGCCACCAGCACCGCCTTGTAGCCGGCGACGGTGGCCATCGACGACAGCGCGTCCATGCTCTGGGCGCGGGTGATGCGCGGGATGAGCTCCATCGAGAACGCGGTCACGCCCCGGCCCGCGAGCTCTCGGGCCGCCGCGGGCGCGCCGAGCGGCTCCGACAGCCCGATGACCACCTGCCCGGGCCGAATCAGATCCAGATCGGCGCGCCCCGCGTCGGGGTTGGCGCCGAGGGCGCGCACCTGGAGGACGACGTCGGCGGCGGCGAAGAGGTGCGCCCGATCCGTCGCGAGGGCCGCGCCCTTCTCGACGTAGCCCGCGTCCGGGAAGCCCGCCGCCACGCCGGCCCCGGGCTCCACGAGCACGTCGAGGCCGGCCTTGGTCAAGGCCGGAAGCACGGCCGGGACGGTGGCGACGCGCCGTTCGCCGGGGAAGGTCTCTGCCGGGATGCCGACGACCATGCGGTACGACTCGCCTCGCGTCAAGGAAGCCAAGGGCCCGCGGTGAGGGCCCCGCTACGAGCTGCCGGCGATGCACTCCGCGTAGCGGCGTTGCTCGCCGGTTGCACATGCCCCGTGGGCGCCCTCGTCGCGCCTTGCCGCACAGGGACCCGGCGACCGGCCGGCGCCGTCCGCGCACGGTGCGACGCAGGTCTCAGGACGGGTCCGGAAACCTGAGCCGTGGGCGGCGCCATGCGCCGGACGGGGCAGGGGGATCGTACCACAACCGGCGCGACCACGCTCGCCGGCGCATGTCGTCGAGCGGAGGGGGTGAACGCCATATTCGTGGGATGACTGTCAGGCGCCCTTGGCCGGTCGTCGTTCCCGGAAGTCCCGAAGCAGCCGCTGAGCTTGCAGTAGCGCAGGGCGATGGTGGCGTCGACCTCGGCGCGGGTCCAGCGCATGCCCGGCGCGCTGGAGTTCCGGGGGCCGTGTCCCATCTGGTCCTCAACGATTCTGACGTGCACCCCATGTCGTCATGTCGTCGGGTGCACGACGAGAGACCGGGGCGCCCGCCGAGCACGACACGCGACCCGGCGGCCCAACCCGTGCCGGGGCGGTTCCAACGAGTCTGCCGTGCACCCGGGGTGGTCGGCGCCGTCACCCGGGGCGCGCTCGCTCGCACTCGCGACGCTCGCGGCGTCCGTCCGGTATCATGGCCGGCCGGGCGCCCGATGCTCAGACGTCTGGTCGCCACGGATGGACATCGGCCGGCCCTCAGCGTCGGCCGCGAGGTGCACGGTTGCGCCCGCCGACCGCGTTCGGCATCGAGTGGTCGCGGAGCGCGTCCCCGGCCAGCCGCCCGGCCGCGCGGCTGCCGCCGGCGCCGGATTCCGGGAATTCCCCGGGGCGCCGCGCCGAGGGCCGCGCGGAACGTGTACACTCGGTTCGGAACGGACGAGCCGGCCCGGATCTCGAACGGGACCGGTGGACCATACGCGGACACGGCAATGAAGCTGATCAAAGCCATCGTGCGGCCCAGCAAGGTCGACGCCATCAAGGACGAGCTCGCCAAGCGCGGCATTTCCGGCATCACCGTCACCGAGGTACGGGGTCATGGCCGCCAGCACGGCCACACCACCATCTTCCGCGGGCGCGAGTACGACATCAGCCTGCTGCCGAAGACCAAGATCGAGATCGTCGTGACCGACGAGGCCGTCGATGACGCCGTCGAGATCATCATGGACGCCGCCCGCACGGGGGAGATCGGCGACGGCCGGGTGTTCGTGCTGCCCGTGGAGCAGAGCTGGGTGATCCGGACCGGAGAGACGGACGTCGCCTAGAAGCCTCCTTCGTGGAGCCGTGCGGACTTCTGGAGGGTCGATCGGAGCCGCAGGGACGATTGGCGGGTGGGAGTCTGCGCCCTGGACCGAGGGGACTCCGGGAGGGGTCGGTTGGGTGCCAGGCGACCGGGCTGGGAGTCTGACCCTGGAACGGCGCGGGCTCCCGGAGGGTCGGTTGGGCGCCAAGCGGAGCCGCAGGCGACGATTGACGGGCCGGCCCGGTCGGCCGGGCGGGTCGCGCGGTCACGCGGGACGCGCGGTCACATGGGAAACGACATGGCGCCGGAGTCTGATGCAGTCACGCCGAGAGACATCTTCCTGGGGCCTGACCTGACCCCGGAGGCCGCGGCCCGGTTCATCGAGGGCTGCGGGGTGCGCGACGGGGCGGCGGCCGACCAGCAGTTGCAGCAGCTCGCCGACGACCTGACCAGCCGCGTGGCCCTCGGCAATCTCGCCCCCCTGCTCTTCGACGAGATCGCGACGACGCCCGACCCCGACGCCGCCGTCGTGGGGTTCTGCCGCTACGTCGCCACCCGCACGCCGAAGGCGTCGTTCATCGGCACCCTGCAGGAGGACCCGCACGTCCTCGACATCCTGGCGCAGATTCTCGGGACCTCCCCGTTCCTCAGCGAGATTCTCATCCGCAACCCCGGCTACCTGCACTGGCTGCGGAACGAGCTCGACAGCGCGCCGCCGGACCGCCACGACTACGACCGCGAGCTCGCCCGGCTGATCGACGGCGACAGCTCCGTCGAGCTCCAGGTGGACGGGCTCAAGCGCTACCAGCGCCGCGAGATCCTGCGGGTCGCGGCCATGGACCTCTTCGGCATGCTGAACCGGGAGACGCTGACGTCGACGACGGCCCAGCTCTCGAACCTCGCCGACACCCTGGTCGACAAGGTGCTGGACATCGCGACGGTCGAGCAGGCGGCGGCCGACGGCCCGCTGCCGGGGCGGTTCGCGGTCATCGGCATGGGCAAGCTCGGCGGCGGCGACCTCAACTACAGCTCCGACATCGACCTCATCTACGTCTACGACGCCCCCGACGACACCACGGGGACCGCCCAGCGGCGCTACCAGAAGCTGGGGCGCCGGCTCACGAGCCTGCTGTCCGCGCATACCGGCGAGGGCTACCTCTACCGGGTCGACATGCGCCTCCGCCCGATGGGGCAGGGCGGCAACCTCGTCTACTCGCTGAAGCAGTCAGCACAGTACTACGAGAGCATGGGCGAGACGTTCGAGCGGTTCGCGCTCATCAAGGCGCGGCCGATCGCGGGCGACCTCGACCTCGGGCGGCGTTTCGTCGAGCTGACCGTTCCCTTCGTGTATCGCAAGTACCTGGACCACGCGGCCATCGAGGAGCTCGCCCGGTACAAGGCGCGGGCCGACCGCGAGCACGGCAAGCGCGGCGACCTCGACCAGAACGTGAAGGAAGGGCGGGGGGGCATCCGCGAGATCGAGCTGTTCGCGCAGGTGTTCCAGATCATCTACGGCGGCGAGACGCCGGACCTGCGCACCGGCCACACGCTGACCGCCCTCGACCACCTCGGCGCCCACGGGTTCATCGAGCCGGAGGTGCAGCGGGACCTCGGCGCCGCGTACGTCTTCCTGCGCAACATCGAGCACGGCCTGCAGGTCGCGCAGGGCCAGCAGACCCACACCCTCTCCGGCACGGAACGGGGGCTGCGGGCGCTGGCGCGGCGTCTCGGGTTCGACGACCTCGAGACCCTGACGGATGTGCTGAACCGCCACCGGGACCGCGTCCACGCGATCTACGCCGACCTGTTCGAGCAGGAGCAGGAGGACGGCGGCCTCGCCGGCCGCGAGATGTTCCGGCTGCTCTCGGGGGACATGAGCGACGACGACGCGCGGGCGCGGCTCGCCGAGGCCGGCGTCGACGAGCCGGCCAGCGCCCTCGACGCCATGCGGGCCCTCGACGCGGCGCCGTCGCACGGCTGGTCGTCGGCGCGGAACCTCCTGGCGAACCTGCTGGCTGAGATGCTGGCGGACGGGACGCCGGCCGGGCTGAACCGGATGCTCGTCCGCTTCGAGCGGGTGGCGTCGCGCTCCGGCGCGGCCGGGGCCCTCTTCCGCACCCTCCTCGACGACGAGGAGCTGCGCCGGCGGTTCGTGTCGGGGCTCGACGCCGGCGACCTCTACGCGGCGCGGCTCGCCGCCTACCCCGAGCTCCTCGATTCGCTCGGGCGCGCCGTCGTCGATGCCGACACGTTCCGCGACGAGGTGGTCCGGGGGTTCGACGAGGTGACGGCGGGGGACGAGCCCGCGTTCAGCCTCGATCCGTTCCGGCGGGTCAAGGCGATAGAGGAGTTCAAGGCGCTCGTCGAGTGGCTGACCGAGCGCCGCCTCGACAAGCTGAACGAGAAGCTGTCGCTCGTGGCCGACTGCGCGCTGCAGGCGGCGGCGCGGGTGGTGTCGCATCACCGCAGGCCGGGCCCGGCGTCGGCGGGTCCGGAGACGGGCTGGGCCGTCTTCGCCCTCGGCAAGCTCGGCAGCCGCGAGCTGACCGTGCACTCGGACCTCGACATCGTGTTCCTCTACGCCGGCGACGGGTCCTGGTACGAGCCGCAGCAGAAGTTCGTGCGGGCCGTCCACGACCTGCTCTCGAAGCGCACGGGAGCGGGAGCGGCGTACGAGATCGACACCCGGCTGCGCCCCGAGGGGAGGATGGGCGCCCTCGCCCTCTCCGTCGCCGCCTTCGAGCGCTACCTGCGCGAGCGCGCCGAGATCTGGGAGCGGATGGCGTGGACGCGCTGCCGCTTCGCGGGCGGCGACCCCGTCGTCGGCGAGCAGGTGGCGGAGGTCGTCGAGGGGTTCGTGTACGCGCCGTGGTCGCCCGACGTCGTGGACTACGCCCGGCGCATCCGCACGCGCATCGAGCGCGAGCTCGCCGGCGAGGCGGGGGGCGGGCACCTCGACCTCAAGCGCGGGCACGGCGGCCTCGCCGACATCGACTTCCTGCTGCAGGTGCTGCAGCTTCGCGAGGGGCCGGACCGCCCCGAGTTCCGGGTAGCGGGGGCGCGGCGCCTGCTGGCGGCGTTCCCTGACACCGACTTCTTGCGGCCCGACGAGGTCGACGCGCTGCGCGGCGCCTACGGCTTCCTCCGCGACCTCGAGACCGTGCTCCGCATCGCCGCCGACGCTGGCGGGAACGTCATCTCGACGGACCCCGACGTCGTCGACCCGTTCGCGCACCGGCTCCAGGAGCCGATGTCGGGACGCGAGCTGCTCGCCCGCTACCGCGAGACCACCACGCAGGTCCGGGAGATCTACGAGGCGGGCATGGACCGCCTGGCCGGCGGCTCCGCCGCGTGATCCAGTGGCCAACTACCTGCTGGCGGGGGCGGCCGGCTTCATCGGGGCCGCGGTCGCCGGGAGGCTGCTGGACGCGGGTCACGCCGTGTTCGGCGTCGACGACCTGAACGACGCCTACGACGTCCGGCTCAAGCGCTGGCGGCTCGAGCGGCTGCAGGCCCGCGAGCGCTTCACGTTCCGGTGGGCCGACGTCCGGGATCGGGCCGGCCTCGGCGCGGCGTGCGCCGGCGGGCCGGCCATCGACGGCGTGCTCAATCTCGCCGCCCGCGCCGGGGTCCGCGCCAGCGTCGAGGACCCCTGGGCCTTCGTGGACGCGAACGTCACCGGCACCCTCAACCTGCTCGATCTCTGCCGCGACCTCGGCGTGCGGAAGTTCGTCCTCGCGTCGACCTCCAGCCTCTACGACGCGGGCGGCGCCATGCCCCACCGGGAGGACGCGGACACGAGCCGGCCCCGGAGCCCTTACGCGGCCACCAAGCAGGCGGCCGAGGCGCTGTGCCACGCCTATCACCACCAGTTCGGGCTCGACGTCACCGTCCTGCGCTACTTCACCGTCTACGGGCCCGCCGGGCGGCCCGACATGAGCGTCTTCCGGTTCGTCCAGTGGGTGTACGAAGGGCGTCCGGTCCGGCTGTACGGCGACGGCACGCAGTCGCGGGACTTCACCTACGTCGACGACGCCGCGCGCGGCACCGTGGCCGCCCTCGCCCCCCTCGGCTACGAGGTCTTCAACCTCGGCGCGGGCGCCCCGGTGCCGCTGGCGGAGATCCTGCGCTTCGTCGAAGCCACCGTGGGGCGGACCGCCCGCGTGGAGCGCCACCCGCCTCATCCGGCGGACGCCCCGGCGACCTGGGCGGACACGTCCAGGGCGGAGCGGCGGCTGGGCTGGAAGCCGCACACGCCGTGGAGGGACGGCGTGAAGCGGGTCGTGGAATGGTACGCCGCGAACCGCGCGTGGGCCCGGCACGTGCGGACGAGCGACGGTTAGTAGGACAGTGACGGGAATTACCTTGCCACGTGCCCAGCGCAGGAACCGCCAAAGCCGGCTGCATCTGGGTTGCAGTTGGCAACTCTAATATCGATCACTGTCCTTAGGACGGTGACCGGATCGCCTTGCCATGTGTCGGGGCGCGCAAGGCCGCACGACGCGGTGGCGAGCCCGGGCGCAGTTGGCAATCCAACTATCGATCTCACTGTCCCCGGCCGCCTTGTCCGGGGGAGGTGCGGATTCCGCGCGAGCTGCGCGCCCGCGGCGGGGCGCGACCCGGGCGGCTTCGGCTTGGCTTGAACCGGGTGTGGAAGACGTACCGGCCGACACTGATGATCGCGGTCGGCCTTCCCGGATGTCGTCGCCGCCGCTGCTCTCCTCGAGGTCGTTCGCGAGGCTCTTCGACGCGGGGTTCCCGCCGCGGACTCCCGGGCGCCCGGACCCGGCCCGTCACCAGTTGTACTGCCAGCGCACGCCGTAGATCACGAAGGCGCCGGTGACGGGGACGGCGGTCGACACGGCCACGCCGCCCGCGGGGCCGGACCCGCGGCGGTGGCCGAAGGCGCCGTCGAGGTCGACGTGGATCGCGTTGAACATCAGCCGGCTCCGCCCCGTGAGGTACCAGTTGACGCCCGCGGTCACGTTCGACTGCCGGCCGGCGTGACCCGTGTCGCCGGCCGGCCGGGTCCCCGTGGGGTTCACGGGCTTGCCGAAGTCGACGGTGCTGTACCGTAGCGCGAGCTCCACCGCGCCCGCACCCCCGGCGGTGACGGCGTCCAAGACGGCGGCAGGGGACCAGGTGCCCTCCCGCATGTCGTAGCGGCGCGCGCCGCCGGCCACGTAGCCGACCTGGGCATACCATCCACCAGCCGCGTGGCCGCCTCCGTCCGCGCGGCGGAACCGCCCGCCCATCACCTCGGCCTGCGCCCAGAGGGGGCCGTCGAGCCAGGCCGCCTCGAGGCCGCCGTGGACCAGCTCCTGCAGCCTCCCGTCGGGCCGGAGGCCCCGCAGGGCCGGGACGTCCGCCACGTCGAGCTCCGGGCCGTAGCCCCACCGCGCCTCGCCGACCGGCCCGCCGGAGCGGTCCGCCCAGCCGCCCAGGTGGAGGGCGCTCGTCCCCGTCAGGACGGGGGCGAAGAC
>JAJEFC010000006.1 GCA_022820675.1 Vicinamibacteria bacterium
GTTTTGCGCGCGACGCCGCCTGGATGCAGGTCCGGCCCATGTGAGGACGGTGCCGCTCAAGGTGGCCCACCCGGCGTGGGCGGCAAGGGCGGCTGCCGAGCGCGCCGCTGCCTTGCCAGCGTGCTCGCTCCCGGGTGGGAAGGCGTGCGCAGGCGCTGACCCCCCTCGCAGGAACCCCAAGACCGCTTCGAGCGCACCGACGAGTGACTGGCGCCGGTCCGTTCATTCGCCCCGGCGGCGCGGCCCGTGGAGTCGGCGCGAGAGTACGTCCCCCCGACCGCCGTGTCGGAATCCGCGCGCACCGAGGGTGCCGACGGCGCCCACGGCGGGAAGGGCGCCGCGGACGGAAGACGTATCCGGCAAGTCAGAAGCGGAAGAGGCGCGTGGCCTTGACGACGAAGGCGCGGTTCTCGAGGAACGGCCCCCGCGGGTCGAGGGTGTCGCGCTCGTCGGTATAGACCACGAACAGCTCGCTGCCCGGCTGGTACTCCCAGCGGAAGCGCAGGTTGGTGCCGAGCGAGTCGAGGGTCGAGTTGTATTGCACGAGCGCCGCCACGAACATGCGCGGGGTCAGCGTATAGGTGGTGCGCACCGAGACGAGGTCGGTCCGGAAGTCGCCCTGCGGCAGCTCGAGCCAGTTGAACGACACCGACGGCTCGACGTTCAACTGCGACGAAAGGTACGCGCGGCCGAAGGTGTAGCCCACGCCGGTGCGCTCGCCGCCGAAGAACCCGCCGTGGTCGAAGCTCAGCCCGCCCGACAGGACGCGTTGCTGGCCCAGCGCGTACACGACCCGGGTGTTCGAGAAGCGGTAGGCGCCGGCGGGGATGGTGATGGCGGGGGTCATCCGGAACGGGTGCTTCAGCCGCTCGTAGCTGTCGGTGGCGCCGGCGAAGAACATGTCGCCGTTCTCGAACTCGATGCCGAACAGGCCCTGCTGCGCCCGGGTCTCGAGAACGCCGGCGCCGTCCGTGGTGTAGTCGACGTTGCCCTGGAACAGGAATTTGCGGATCGACGCGATGGACAGCGGGCGCGGGCTGAACCGCCCCTCCACGAAGTTGCGCCGGAAGTCGTGCCGGCGCACGAAGCCCACCTCGGGCCGGAAGTCGGCGCCGACGCCCAGCCGTTCCGCGAGGAAGCCCCAGCGGTCGCCCCGGTAGTCGAGCTTCGCCTGATAGCTCACGGCGTCGTCGCGGCTCACCCCCGGCAGCCGGCTCTCGGCCAGATACGTCGTGATGTTCAGGTTGTCGTAGAACGAGAAGAGCCCGTCGACGCCGTACACCTGGTTCGACCCGCTGCCGTCGAGCGACACGGAACGGCCCGTGAACAGGGCTCCGACCGCGCTGCGGCGCAGGATGTCCCGCTTCACCCGGGCGACCGAGAAGTTGGTGGCGGCGGCGCCGGCCTGCTCGGTCTGCACGTTCAGCACGCCGATGCTGTAGGGCCCGGCCTTGCCGGTCAGCCGGCCGCCGGCCCGGATGGGCACGGTCCGCCCGTCCTGCAGCCCGATGCGGCGGCTGAAGAACAGGATCGGCGCGGTCCCCGAGAACTGGCCGCCCCCGAAGTAGAACTCGGTGGCGCCGCTGGTGAACCCGCCGCCGAAGTCGAAGATGCCCTGCCCCTCCAGGAAGAACTCGCGCTTCTCGGGAAAGAAGAGGCTGAACCGGGTCAGATTGACCTGCTGCTCGTCCACCTCGACCTGCGCGAAGTCGGTGTTGTACGTGAAGTCGGCGGTGAGCCCCTGGGTGACGCCGTACTTGACGTCGAACCCCACGTCGCCCCCCGTCAGGGTGCGTTCGTCGGTGGCGCGCGTGAGGTCGGTGGTGACGTCGGAGATGCCGTAGGGCTTGACCTCGAGCCGGGTGCCCGAGGCCGGCACCTCGAGCCCCACGAGGGTCGCGGCCGACGACATCTTGTAGGCGCCGGACCAACTGAGCGAGGCGGGGATCGGGGTCAGGAACGAGGTCTCGTTGGTCGACGCCACCCGGCGCTGCACGTTGAGGCCCCACATCTGGGCCGGCCCCGCCCGGTACCGCAGCGACTTGAAGGGAATGGCGATCTCCACCGTCCACCCGTCCTCGAAGCGGCCCGCGGCGACGTCCCACACCGTGTTCCAGTCGATGTTCTGGCTGCGCTCGTCGGTGACGAGGGCGTCGAAGAGCCCCCCGATGGCGTTGGTGGTGAAGGCGAACGCGTTGCGCCGGTCGTAGAACGTGTCGAGGACGATGCCGAGGGTCTCGTTGCCGTACATGCCGAAGCTGTCGCGCTTCATCTCGTTCGCGACGATGCGGTCCGGCGCCCGGCTCCAGCAACGGGCCGACACGTACAGGGTGTCGTCGTCGAACGTCACCCAGACCTCGGTCTGGTCCCCCGCGGGCGCGCCCTCGTTCGGCTCCTGCTGGACGAAGTCGGTCACCGGCGGCACCTCGTGGTACACCCGCTCGTCCAGCCGGCCGTCGAGCTGCAGCGGGGCGCCGAGCCGGATCGCGCGCAGGGTCATGCGCCCGAGGTCGTCTCGGGCCACCACCTCGGGCGGCAGGGGGGGCGGCGGGCCGTGAATCAGGGTGGGCACGGCCGCGAACCCCGCCGCGGCGCCCGCCGCGACGTTGGGGACGCCTGCGACCGTCTCCGCCGCGACGGCGGGAAGGGCGGCGGCCGCCGCCGGGGACCGGACGCCGCCCGCCGCTTCCGCAAGGTCATTGCGCCGGCTCGTCGCCCCCGCCGCTGTCGGAGCCGGGGGCCGGTGGCCGCCCGCCGCCGCCACGAGGCGCGCGACCAGCTCGTCCTGCAGACCGAACAGGTCCGCCAGCGTCCCGTCGACACGCACCCCGGCGGCGACGCGCCCGCTCGCCGCATCGACGAGCTGCACGGTGATCCGGAGGTCGGCGCCCACCCGCTGGTACGCGCCGGCCACGCGGAGGCCGGGCGCCAGGACCCCGGCCGACGGCCCGAGCTCGACGGCGAGGGTCTCGGCGATGCCGTCGCCGATCCAGGCGTCGGCCGGGTCGCCCGAGAGATTCGAGAAGGCGGAGATCGCGGGCCCGTCGCGCGACGGCGACACGACGCCGACCGGCCCGCCGGTCGGGGCGGCCGGCGGTG
>JAJEFC010000407.1 GCA_022820675.1 Vicinamibacteria bacterium
TCTCAGTCCCAGTGTGGCCGTCCGCCCTCTCAGGCCGGCTACCGATCGTCGCCTTGGTAGGCCGCTACCCCACCAACAAGCTAATCGGACGCGGGTCCCTCTTCAAGCGCCAGGTCCGAAGATCCCCGACTTTGATCACCACCCATCCAAGGGCGGGATATTTATGCGGTATTAGCCCCCCTTTCGGAAGGTTATCCCCCACTCGAAGGCAGGTCACCCACGCGATACTCACCCGTTTGCCACTCTACTCGCGGCCCGAAGGCCGCTTTCGCGTACGACTTGCATGTATAAGGCACGCCGCCAGCGTTGATTCTGAGCCAGGATCAAACTCTCAAGTTAAAGGCGTGGCCTCGGGCCGCCCTCGCGGGCCGCCGTCGGACAACTTCAACGAGAGAGCCGTGATGGCTCCGTCGTTCAGTCTGAGTGTCAGGCTGATACTCGACGAGTGTGCTTCTCGTCGTCCTATCCAGTTTTCAAAGAACCGGCGCCGGTCCGATTCGACCGGCCGCTCCGCCACGGGGGTCAGTCCGCAGGGGAACCGTGCAAGATTACCACAGCGCGCGAGCGTGTCAACAACTTTTTTTGCCCGGAGGGCCCGGGACCACCCGGGCGACCCGGCGCTTGCCGACCTGGAGGACGAACGGGCGGGCGTCGGGCGCGAACCGGACCGCCCGGTCGCGAATCCGCTCGCCGTCGACCCGCACGCTGCCCTGCTCGATGAGCCGCGTGGCGGCGCTGTTCGAGCCGGCGAAGCCCACCTCGACCAACACCGCCGGCAGCGGGGCGCCGTCGGCAGGTACGGCGACGGACCGCTCATCCAGCTCGGACGGAAGGGCCCCGCCACTGAACCGCCGGTCGAACTCGCGCTCGGCCGCCGACGCCGCGTCGGGAGAGTGGAAATCGGCGACGATGCGGCGGCCCAGCGCCTGCTTCGCCCGCTTGGGATGCAGGTCGCCGGCATCGACCTGCGCCCGCAGGCGCTGGATCTCGGCCACCGAGAGGTCGGTCAACAGCTCGTACCAGCTCCACATCAGCGTGTCGGAGATCGACATGAGCTTCCCGAACATCTCGTCCGGGGCCTCGGTGATGCCCACGTAGTTGCCGGCCGACTTGGACATCTTCTCGACGCCGTCGAGGCCCACGAGGAGCGGCACCGTCATCACCACCTGTGGCGGCAGCTCGAACGAGGGCATGACGTCGCGGCCCACGTTCAGGTTGAACAACTGATCGGTCCCCCCGAGCTCGACGTCCGCAGCCAGATGGACGGAGTCGTAGGCCTGCGCGAGCGGATAGAGGAACTCGTGGATGGCGATGGGCCGGCCCTGCTCGTACCGCTGCCGGAAGTCCCGGCGCTCGAGCATCTGGGCGACGTTGTAGCGGGCCGCGAGCCGTATCCAGTCCTCGCTGCGCAGCGCCCCGAGCCAGCGGCTGTTGAACTCCACGACGGTCCGGTCGGGGTCGAGCAGCTTGAACACCTGCGCCCGGTAGGTGTCGGCGTTCTCGTCGATCTGCTGCCGCGTCAGGGGCGGCCGCGTCTTCGACCGGCCGGTCGGGTCGCCGATCAGCCCGGTGAAGTCGCCGATGAGGAACACGACGGTGTGACCCAGATCCTGGAAGTGCTTCATCTTCCGAATCAGCACCGTGTGTCCGAGGTGCAGGTCCGGGGCCGTCGGGTCGAAGCCGACCTTGACCACCAGCGGCCGCTCCTTCCCCGCCGCCTGCTCGAGCTTCGAGCGGAGCTCGGACTCGCGCACGACGTCGACAGCCCCCTTGGTCAGGTAGGCCATCTGCTCGGCGACGGTCCCCGCGACGGCAGGCATCCGATCAGTTTACCCGAAGAACGCGAGCCGGATCACCGGCCGGCGGCGCCGCGCAAGCCGCCCGCACGCACGAACCGGCGCCCCTCGACGCGCCAGCCGCCGTCCAGCACGACCCCGATGGCCTCGGGATAGATGCGGTGCTCCTCGCTGAGGATGCGGGCCGACAGGGTCTCGGGCGTGTCGTCCTCGTGCACCGGCACCGCCGCCTGCCGCACGATCGGCCCCGCGTCGAGCTCGGCGGTGACGATGTGCACGGTGGCCCCGGCGACCTTGACGCCGTGGCGCCACGCCTGCTCCTGGCCCCGCAGGCCGGGGAACGCGGGCAGCAGCGAGGGATGGACGTTCAGGATGCGGTCGCGGAAGGCGGCCACGAACGCCGGGCCGAGGAGGCGCATGAACCCGGCGAGGCAGACGAGGGCGACCTCGTATCGGCGCAGGGCCGCCGCGAGCTCGCGGTCGTAGGCTTCTCGCGACCCGTGCGCGGTGTGTTCCAGCACCACCGTCTCGATGCCCGCGCGACGGGCGCGTTCGAGCCCCGGGGCGTCGGGCCGGTTCGAGATGACCACCGCGATCTCGGCGGCCAGCCGCCCCGCCGCGATGGCCTCGATGATCGCCTGCAGATTGCTGCCGCGCCCCGAGATCAGGACGCCGAGACGGCGGTTCGCCGCCCCCCCGCTTCCCGCGCCGGGGCCCGGACCCGCGGCGGTCGGACCCGTCATGGGTAGCGCACCGCGCCGTCGCCGGCCGTGACCCGTCCGATGACGACGGCGCCCGGCTCGCCGCGTCGGCGGAACCACGCGAGCAGGCCGTCCCGCTCCCCGGGGGCGCAGACGACGACGAAGCCGATGCCCATGTTGAACGTCCGGAACGCCTCGGCGTCGCCGAGGCCGCCGTGGCGCTGCAGGAACGCGAACACCGGCGGGGGCGACCACGCGCCGCGTTCGATGTCGACGGCGGCGCCCGGGGGCAGCACGCGGGGAAGGTTGTCGGTCAGGCCGCCCCCGGTGACGTGGGCCATGGCCTTGACGATTCCGCCGGCCTCCGCGAGCAGCGGAGACACCAGGGGCAGGTACGAGCGGTGCGTCCGCAGCAGCACGTCGCCCACCGGCCCGTCGAGCCCCTCCGGCACCGAATCGACGTCCAGGTCCAGGGTGTCGAACACGATGCGGCGGGCGAGCGAGTAGCCGTTGGTGTGCAGGCCGTTCGACGGCAGGCCGATCAGCTCGTCGCCGGGGCGGACGCCGCGGCCGTCGATCAGGCGGGCGCGGTCGGCGATGCCGACGATGAAGCCGGCGAGGTCGTACTCGCCGTCGGCGTAGAACCCCGGCATCTCCGCCGTCTCGCCGCCGAGGAGGGCGCAGCCGTTCTCGGTGCAGGCGGCCGCGATGCCGCGCACCACCGCCTCGGCGACGTCGGGCGCGAGCCGCCCCGTCGCGAGGTAGTCCAGGAAGAAGAGCGGCCTCGCCCCCTGCACCAGGATGTCGTTGACGCAGTGGTTGACGAGGTCGCGGCCGACGGTGTCGTGCCGGCCGGCGAGGAACGCCACCTTCAGCTTCGTCCCCACCCCGTCGGCGCTCGACACGAGCACGGGGTCGGCCAGCCCCGTCAGGTCCGGCCGGAACAGGCCCCCGAAGCTGCCGATCTCCGAGAGGACGCCGGGGGTGAACGTCCCGCGCGCGAGGCTCCGGATTCGCCGCACCGCCTCCGCGCCGGCGTCGATGTCGACGCCCGCGGTCCGGTAATCGAGGGCGGCCCGGGTCGTCATGGCACGTCCGGCAGCTTCAGCGCCATCTGCATGTAGGCTTCCGCGTCCTTCGGGCCCGCGACCGGGTACGTGCCGGTGTAGCACGAGGTGCAGTAGTCCCCGTTCCGGGCCCCGACCGCCTCGCGCAACCCGTCCAGACTGAGATAGGCGAGCGTGTCCGACTTGACGTACCGGCAGATGTCCTCGACGGCGTGGTTGGCGGCGATGAGCTCCGACTGCCTCGGGGTGTCGATGCCGTAGTAGCACGGAGACACGGTCGGCGGGCAACTGATCCGCATGTGGATCTCGCGGGCGCCGGCGGCGCGGATCATCCCGACGATCTTGCGGCTGGTCGTTCCCCGCACGATGGAGTCGTCGACGAGCACGACCCGCTTCCCCGCGAGAACGCTCCGCACCGGATTCAGCTTCACGCGCACCCGGAACCCGCGTATCTCCTGCTGCGGCGCGAGGAACGTCCGGCCCACGAAGTGGTTCCGGATGAGCCCCATCCGCAGCGGCAGCCCCGCCGCCTCGGCGTAGCCCATGGCCGCGCAGATGCCGGAGTCGGGTATCGGCACCACGACGTCGGCGTCCACCGGCATCTCGCGGGCGAGCAGCCGCCCGAAGTTGGTCCGCACCTCGTGGACGCTCTGGCCGAAGACCACGCTGTCGGGCCGGGCGAAGTACACGTGCTCGAACACGCAGTGGGAGGGCGCGGCGGGCGGAAACGGCCGGAACGAGCGCGGGCCGTCGCGCCCGATGACCAGCAGCTCGCCCGGCTCGATGTCCCGCACGTACTCCGCCCCGATCAGATCGAGGGCGCAGGTCTCCGAGCACACCACGGTCGCTTCGCCGAGGGCGCCGAGCACGAGGGGGCGGAAGCCGTAGGGGTCGCGCACGGCCATCAGGAAGTCGCGGGTCAGGACGACGAGCGAGAACGCCCCCCGCACCTGCCGGACCGACTCGACGACGGCGTCGGGGGGCGTATCGGCGGCCGACCGGGCGTAGAGATGCAGCACGACCTCGGTGTCGCTGCCGGTCTGGAAGATGGACCCCTGCCGCACCAGATCTTCGCGCAGCTCGGCCGCGTTGATGAGGTTCCCGTTGTGGCAGAGGGCGATCTCGCCGTGCGCACAGTCGATGAGAAGCGGCTGCGCATTGACGATCTGGCTGTCGCCCGCCGTCGAGTACCGCACGTGGCCGATGGCGGTGTCGCCGCCCAGGGCGGCGAGGGTCGTCTCGTCGATCGCCTCCGACACGTGCCCCATGGCCCGCGTCAGGTGCAGGCGCTCTCCGTCGCTCGTGGCGATGCCGGCGCTCTCCTGGCCCCGGTGCTGCAGCGCGTACAACCCGAGACGGGTCAGGGCCGGCGCCTCCGGATGCCCGTGGATGCCGAAGACGCCGCATTCGTCGTGGAACTTGTCGTCGTCCATGACCAGCCCGCCAACCGTCGCCTGCCGCTCCGCTTGGCGCCCAACCACACGCTCGTGGCCACGCGTCGCGCAGTCGCCTCGACCGCATGAAGGTACTGTAGCCCGCGCACGCTCGCGCCCACCGTTCGGCGTCGAGGCCGCAACGGGGCAGCCCGACCGGCCGAACGTCGCCACAGGCGCTTGACCCGGCGTTCCGCTCTTGCGAACTCCCGTTGCGCGGGGTCGTGTGTCTTCGCCCCCCGTGCAATTTCACGGCGACCCTCCGGGCGTCCGCGCCGTCTACAGCGCAGACTCCCAGGACGCAGAACCCTCCACCGCGGCCGGGTCGAGATGTCGGGTCAGGCCGGTCGCCCAGGCGTGCTCGGCCGTCTTCAGCGCCAGGTCGGCAACCACGTCGCCGGCCACGGAGACGGTCAGCCTATCGCCCCCGGTCCGGCCGATCGCCGCCGCCGGCACGCCGGCGGAGCGCGCCCGCGCGAGCAGCTCGTCCCCCCGCGCCGGAGTCACCGAGACGATGATCCGGGACGGGGACTCCCCGAACAGGGCCCGAACCACGTCGAATCCGTCGTTCGAGGCGGTCGGCCCCGGCAGATCGACACGCGCGCCGATTCCACCGCTCTCGATGCAGCACTCGGCCAGGGCCACCGCGAGCCCGCCTTCCGCGCAGTCGTGGGCCGAACATACCATCCCGCGGCGCGCCGCATCCACCACCAGGCGCTGCAGCGCCCGCTCGCGGTCGAAGTCGACGGCGGCGGGACGTCCCCGCACCAGCCCGTGCACGCGCTTCAGGTACTCGCTGCCCCCGAGCCCCCCCGCGCCGGCCGGGTCGGGAACCGCGTCTCCGAGCAGCACGACGTCGAGCCCCGCGGCCGGGAAGAGCCGGGTCAGCACCCGCCCGGCGTCCTCGAGAAGCCCCACCACCCCGAGCACCGGCGTGGGATCGATGGCCTGCCCGTCGGTCTCGTTGTACAGGCTGACGTTGCCGCCGGTGATGGGAATGCCGAGGGCGCGGCACCCCTCGGCGATGCCGTCCACCGCCTCGACGAACTGCCACATGATGTCGGGGCGCTCCGGGTTCCCGAAGTTCAGGCAGTTGGTCGCCCCGATCGGCTCGGCCCCGGCGCAGGCCACGTTGCGCGCCGCCTCGGCCACCGCGAGCCGGCCGCCCTCGCGCGGGTCCAGCCAGGCATGGCGCCCGTTGCCGTCCACCGACATCGCGAGGGCCCGGCCGGTCCCCTTGATGCGCACGACCGCAGCGCCGAGACCCGGCAGGGCCACCGTGTTGGTGCGCACCATGTGGTCGTACTGCCGGTAGATCCAGCGCTTGCTCGCGATGGCCGGCGCCGCCAGCAGGTCCAGCCAGGTCCGGGTCAGGTCGGGGGGAACGGACAGGGCCGACAGGTCGAGTTGCTGCGCCTCGTCCAGATAGGCGGGATACCGGGTCGGGCGGTCGTACAGCGGGGCGGCGTCGGCAAGCTCCCGGTTCGGAATCTCGGCAACCACCCGGCCCCGGTCGCGCACGCGCAGCAGGCCGTCGCCGGTGACCTCGCCGATCCGCACCGCGTGCAGGTCCCACTTGTCGAAGACCCGCTCCACCTCCGCCTCGCGCCCCCGCCGGACCACGAGCAGCATCCGCTCCTGCGATTCCGACAGCATGATCTCGTAGGGCGTCATGCCCGTCTCGCGCTGCGGCACCCGCGAGACGTCGACGTCGATGCCGGTCCCCCCCCGGGCCGCCATCTCGCAGGTCGAGCAGGTCAGCCCCGCCGCCCCCATGTCCTGGATGCCGACCAGCGCGTCGGTCTCCATGACCTCGAGGCAGGCCTCGAGCAGCAGCTTCTCCATGAACGGGTCGCCGACCTGCACCGCCGGCCGGTTGTCGGCGGAGGAGTCGTCGAACTCGGCCGAGGCCATGGTGGCCCCGTGGATGCCGTCGCGCCCGGTCCTCGCCCCCACGTAGTAGACGGGGTTGCCGGCCCCCGAGGCGACCCCCTTGGCGAGCCGCTCGGCCTTCGCCACCCCCAGGCAGAACACGTTCACGAGCGGGTTGCCGGCGTATCCGGGCTCGAACGCGACCTCGCCGCCCACGGTGGGGATGCCGATGCTGTTGCCGTAGCCGGCGATGCCCGCGACCACGCCGTCGACGAGGCGGACGGTCTCCGGGGTCGGCCGGCCGAGCTCGTCCTCGAGGGCGCCGAACCGCAGCGAGTCGAGCAGGGCGATGGGCCTCGCCCCCATCGTGAAGATGTCGCGGATGATGCCGCCGACGCCGGTCGCGGCCCCCTGGTAGGGCTCGATGAACGAGGGATGGTTGTGGGACTCGATCTTGAACACCGCGGCGAGGCCGTCGCCGACGTCGACCGCGCCCGCGTTCTCGCCCGGCCCCTGCAGGACGCGCGGGCCGTCGGTGGGGAAGCGTCGCAGGTGCCGGCGCGAGCTCTTGTAGCTGCAGTGCTCGGACCACATCACCGAGAAGATCCCGAGCTCGGTGAGCGTCGGCTCGCGGCCGAGAATCTCCACCAGCCGGCGGTACTCCTCCGCGCTCAGCCCGTGCGCGTCGATGGCGGCCTGTTCGATCACGCGGCACCCGCCGCGGCCGTCGCCGCCACCACCGACTCGAGCACCACCCGGCCGTCCTCGCTCCCGAGGGCCGACTCGCACGCCCGCTCGGGATGCGGCATGAGCCCGACGACGTTGCGGCGACGGTTGCAGACGCCGGCGATTCCGCGCAGCGACCCGTTGGGATTGGCGGCATCGGTCGCCGCGCCCTCGGCGTCGCAGTAGCGGAAGACGACCTGCCGGTTCGCCTCGAGGGCGTCCACCGTCTCCGGCGGCGCGTGGTAGCTGCCCTCGCCGTGCGCGATCGGCAGCCTCAGCACCTGCCCGGCCGACGCCCCGCAACTGAACGGCGTGTCGGTCTCCTCGACGCGGACGTGGACGTGCCGGCACAGGAACTTCAGGCGACGGTTCCGCAACAGGGCGCCTTCGAGGAACCCGGCCTCGAGCAGCACCTGGAACCCGTTGCAGATGCCGATCACGGGCCCGCCGTCGTCGGCGAACTCGCGGATCCGCCCCATCACCGGCGAGAAGCGGGCGATGGCCCCGGTCCGCAGATAGTCCCCGTACGAGAACCCCCCCGGCAGCACCACGGCGTCGGCGCCCCGCAGGTCGGTGTCCTTGTGCCAGACGAACTCGGCCTGCCGGCCCAACACGTGCCTGGCCGCATGATAGGCGTCGTGATCGCAGTTCGAACCGGGGAACTGGACGATGGCGAACTTCATGGGCGGGTCCCTTCGCCACACCGGGACGCCGCCGGACGAGGTCCGCCCCGCGGCTTCCGGAATCCGAATCCCCCCGATCCCTCGAACGTCTTCAATCAACCCCCACACGCCCGCTGCCGGCTCGACCGGCGGCGCCATCAGTCTCCGATCGTCACCATCCTGGTTACAGGCCGCCGGGCGGGTTCGACCGGCGGCGCCGGCGTCTCCTCGCCGTCGACCTCCACCCGATAGCTCTCGATCACCGGGTTGGCAAGAAGCCGGTCGGCGACCTCGGTCACGAGGGAACGCGCCGCCTGCGGGGTTTCGGCGTCGACCTCCAGCTCGAAGTACTTCCCCTGCCGCACGTCCCGCACCGTGCCGTACCCCATCGACCCCAGCGCCTCGACGATGGTCCGGCCCTGCGGGTCGAATACCGAGGGCTTCAGGGTGACGAACACTCTCGTTCTCACGCCGCAACTCCCCCCGATCCGGTGCCGGCGTGACCGATTCCACGCCGGTTCCGGCTCATGCCCTTGCCTTTCGAAGCGTCCGTTTCGGTCGGGTCTCACGAGACTCGTCCGTCGCGCAAGACCCCGATTCTACGCCGCCCAGCACGCGGTCGACGATGGGGCCGACGTGACGCAACTGCCGCTCGAGGTCGAAGGCCCCGTCGAGGTCGGTGCCCGACAGCACCGCCATCACCTCCCGATCCTCGGCCAGGAGGGCCTTGAAGTCGAGCTGCTCGTCGTGCGACCGCATCGCCGCCCGCTGGACCCAGGCGTAGGCCTGCTCGCGCGACACCCCCCGCTGCGCGAGCTCGAGGAGGACGGTGCCCGAGAAGACGACGCCGCGCGACCGCTCCAGATTCTCGCGCATCCGCCCGGGATGCACCACCAGCCCGCGGACGATGCGGGCGAACCGCCGCAGCATGTGGTCGAGCACGATGAAGCTGTCGGGGATGACGACGCGCTCCACCGACGAGTGCGAGATGTCGCGCTCGTGCCACAGCGCCACGTTCTCGAGCGCGGCCATCGCGTTGGCGCGCAGCACCCGGGCCAGCCCCGTCAACTGCTCGCACCCGATGGGGTTGCGCTTGTGGGGCATGGCCGACGAGCCCTTCTGGCCCTTCGCAAAGCCCTCCTCCACCTCGCCGATCTCGGTCTTCTGCAGGCCCCGCACCTCGACCGCGAACTTCTCGATCGAGGCGCCGGTCAGGGCGAGGGCGCCCAGCAGCTCGGCGTGTCGGTCGCGCTGCACGATCTGCGACGCCACCGGGGCCGGGGTCAGCCCGAGGGCGGCGCAGACCCGCCGCTCGATCTCCGGCTCGAGGTGGGCGTAGGTGCCGACCGCGCCCGAGATCTTGCCGACGCTCACGACCTCCCGGGCCCGCTCCAGCCGGGTCCGGGCCCGCCCCAGCTCCGCGTGCCACAGGGCGAGCTTCAGCCCGAAGGTCATCGGCTCGGCGTGCACGCCGTGGGTGCGGCCGATCATCGGGGTGTCGCGATGCTCCCGGGCGCGCTCGGCCACCGCCGCGACCGCCCCGTCGAGCCCGGCCAGAATCAGGCCGCAAGCCTCGCGCATCTGCAGCGCGAGCGCGGTATCGAGCACGTCGGACGACGTCAGCCCGAAGTGCAGCCAGCGGGCCGAGGGGCCGACCTGCTCGGCCACCGCGGTCGTGAACGCGATGACGTCGTGCTGCGTCGTCCGCTCGATCTCCTCGACGCGCTCGGCCCGAACGCCGGCGCACGCGGCGATGTCGCGCGCCGCCGCCTCGGGCACGAGCCCGGTGGCGGCCATCGCCTCGGCCGCCGCGACCTCGACCCGCAGCCACGTCTCGTACCGGCGCTGGTCGCTCCAGATGCGACCCATCTCGGGGTTCGTGTAGCGTGGAATCATGACGTTGCGGACACCTGGCAGCCCGTGGCGAAAGTCCCCGCTGCATTCGAGCGGCGATGCATCCCGCCTGACTGCGTTGTTCGTCGGTTACACGTGCCCAACATGCGCCCTCCTCACGCCTTGTCAGACGGGCGCCTCGGCCGTTCGCCGGCGCCCTTGGGGCGCGGTGCAACGCGGGGCTTTCGCCACGGGCTGCTGAAACGGCAGGGCGATCTGGCGCCCGGACAGCGCAGCGAGGCCGGGGCGCGCGCCCCGGGCATCGAGGCGCACGGTTTCCGTCACGCGGTCCTGGCGGGTCACGACGACCCGCACGTCGGACCGGCCCGACGCCTCGAGGGCCTCGCGGCAGGTCATCTCGGCGAGCTCCGGCAGGTTGTTGACCCGGCTGAGGTGGGCGAGCACCAGGCACTCGACCGACGCGCCGAGATCCTCCCGAACGAACCGCGCGAGCGCCTCGTTCGACAGGTGGCCGCGCTCGCCCGCGATGCGCGCCTTCGTGGACGCCGCGTACGGACCGACCCGCAGCAGGTCCGTCGCGTGGTTCGACTCCATCACCAGCAGACGGCACCGCCGGAACCGGGACCGCAGGGCGGCGGTCGTCACGCCGACGTCGGTCGCGAACCCGATGGCCCCCGCCGCCGTCTCGACGTGGAACGCCACCGTCTCGGCGTCGGCGTCGTGGGAGACCTCGAACGGGGTGATGCGGAAGGCGCCGATGTCGGCCGGCGCGTCGCACTCGAGCCGGCCCCAGGACCAGACCTCGGGGCCGGGCCAGACGGAGCGCGTGGCCTCGGTCGCGTGCACCGGCACCTCGTAGCGGCGCGAGAACAGCCCCGCGCCGCGCGTATGGTCGCCGTGGGCGTGGGTGATGACGGCGGCGGTCACGCTCTCCGGCGCCACCCCGATCGCGCCCAGCCGGCGGGCCGTCTCGCGGCAGCTAAGCCCGACGTCGATGAGCACACGTGACTCGCCATGCTGCAGCAACGTGGCGTTCCCCGCGCTCCCGCTGCCGAGAACCGTCAGCAGGACAGGCATCACGCGGAGAACCCGTCGCCGACCGCCGGGCGTTGCCGCGGGACGGGCCGGCCGGCCGATCCGCCGGCCGGACGCGGCGCGACCCGACGCCGGCGGCTGGAAGTCTGCGCCGTGGAACGATTGGGGGTTCGATCGGCCACCATGTTGGGGTCATGAATTGAACGACACTCTTCGTATTCGGGCTCGACTGTCCCGCGGCGCAGACTCCCGGCTCGCCAATCGTCGCCTGACCGCGCCGCTCGGCCGTCCGGCCAATCCTGCGGGAGTCCGCGCCACCCCACGGCGCAGCCCCCTACGCCAGGGCGAGCTGATCGTCACCGAGCCCAATCCCGTTCACCGGCCCGAGCACTGTCGCCGAGAGCGATCCGGGCGGCAGCAGGTCGCGCGCCACGCGCCGGACGTCCTCGCGGGTCACCGCCTCGACGCCGCGCAACGTGTCTTCCAGGGTGAACTGCCGGCCGAAGTACATCTGCTGGCGCGCCATGTGCGACATCCGGCTCGACGAGCTCTCGAGGCTCAGGACCAGGCTGCCCTTCAGATGGTCCTGGGCGCGCCGCAGCTCCTCCTCCGAGACGAGGTTGTCGCGCAGGTCCCGCAGCTCGGCGACGACGAGATCGATGACCTCGCGCACCGCGTCCGCGTCGCAGCCGGCGTAGATGGTCAACGCGCCGCCGTCGTGGTAGGACACCATGCCGCTGTTCACGGCGTAGGCGAGCCCCCGCCGCTCGCGGATGTTCTGGAAGAGCCGCGAGCTCATCGACCCGCCGAGCACGATGTTCAGCAGATAGCAGACGTAGCGATCGTCGTGCCGCTGGGGGTAGCCGTCCATCCCCAGGCAGACGTGACACTGCTCGATCGCCTTGTCGCGCACGGTCAGCCCGGGCACTGCCGTCGGCGGGCTGACGGGGGTCGACTCGCCGTTGGCGGGCAGGTCCGCGAACGCCTTCGCCACCAGGTCCCGGACCGCCTCGTGCTCGACGTTGCCGGCCGCCGCGATCACCAGGTTCCCGGCGGTGTAGACGCGCGAGAAGTAGTCGCGCAGGGTCGCGCTGTCGATGGGGCCGACGGTGGCGGGCACGCCGAGAATCGGCCGGCCCAGGGGGTGCCCCGACCAGAAGCGCTGGGTGAAGAGCTCGTGCACGAGATCGTCGGGAGTGTCCTCCACCATCTTGATCTCTTCGAGCACGACCTTCTTCTCGCGCGCCACCTCCTCGGGGTCGAACGCGGGACGCAGCAGCAGGTCCGACAGCACGTCGACGGCGCGGGGGAGGTGCTCGTCGAGCACCTTGACGTAGTAGCTCGCGCACTCCTTGGCCGTGAACGCGTCGAGCTGGCCGCCGATCGAGTCGATCTCCTGCGCGATGTCCTGCGCCGATCGCGTCGCGGTGCCCTTGAAGAGCATGTGCTCGACGAGATGCGCGATGCCCGAGTGCGCCGCGCGCTCGTGCCGCGACCCCCGGGTCAGCCAGACCCCGAAGCTGACCGAGCGCGTCCCGGCCATGGACTCGGTCAAGAGACGCAATCCGTTGTCGAACTGCTCGAAGACGACCATGGGTGATACAGTCCGTCCACCGTCGGGGGTCCAAGGGCCGACGCTGACCGTAAGTGGTTTTGAATAGAGATACTTAGGTGACGACCAGGACGACGAGAGTGTATCACGAACCGCTACGCGCATCAACCTCCGGCGGGGAGCCGGGTGCACGACGTACTCGTGAGATGAGAGCCCCGGCACGGGTCGGGTCGGCGATTCGCGCGTCGTGCCCGGCGGCGCCTCACCCTGTGGTCGCGCACCCCGGAGAGCCGGGAACCGGCAGAGGCCGCCGGCGGGGAGCCGCCCCGCGCGGCCAGGCGCGACGAGGGCGCATGACGGCCTGCGCAGCCGAGGCGCGCGCGGCGAGGCGGGATTCATCGCCGCGCGCATGCCGCGGGGCTCGTCGCCCGGGGGCCGGCATGGTACCGTTGATGGCTGGCCGACGCGCCCCCGGACCTCGCGGAGCTCGATCCGGAAGAGCTGGAGGAGGCGCTGTCGCGACTCGGGGCCGAGCCCTATCACGGCCGGCAGATCTATCGCTGGGTCTATCGCCGGGGGCTGGAGGGGTTCGACGGCATGACCGACCTCTCCCGCCCGCTGCGCGAGGCGCTCGGCCGCACCCTGTCCTTCTCGACCCCGCGCATCGCCGGCCGCGAGCTCTCCGACGACGGCACGCAGAAGCTCGTGTTCACCCTCGGCGACGGGCGCGGCATCGAGTCGGTGTTCATCCCCGACACCCCGGCCATGACGTTCTGCGTATCCACCCAGGTCGGCTGCGCGATGGGCTGCCGGTTCTGCCTGACGGGAAAGATGGGGCTCGCCCGGCACCTCACGGCGGGCGAGATCGCCGGGCAGGTGCGGGTGCTGGCCCGCGAGCTCGACCTGCAGAACCGCCGCTTCAACATCGTGCTGATGGGCATGGGCGAGCCGCTGCACAACTACGACGCGACGATGAAGGCGCTACGCATGCTCGCCGCCCCGAGCGGGCTCGCGCTCACCCCGCGGCGGGTGACCCTGTCGACGGTCGGCCTGCCGGCGGGCCTCGAACGGCTGGCCGGAGAGCCCTGGATCCCCAACCTCGCGGTCTCCCTGCACGCCACGACCGACGAGACGCGCCACGCCCTCATCCCGACCAGCCGGAACCAACGCCTGGCCGACCTCGTCGCCGCCTGCCGCCGCTTTCCCCTGAAGCACCGCGACCGGATCACGTTCGAGTACGTGCTGCTCGACGGCGTCAACGACACCGCGGCCGACGCGGCGCGGCTCGGCGCCCTGCTGCACGGGCTGCGCGCCAAGGTGAACCTGATTCCCCTCAACGCGGCGCCGGGCATCCCGTTCGCACGGCCGCCCGACCGGCAGGTGGACCGCTTCGCGCGCAGCCTCGCCGCCCGCGGGATAACCGTCTCGGTCCGCAAGAGCCGGGGGCGGGACATCCGCGCCGCGTGCGGCCAGCTCATCCTCGAAGGCGGCCCCCGCCGCTCGTCCGCGCAGCAGGCGGCCGCCCTGCTCGGCAGCTAGCGGCTCACGGCAGCCGCAGCGCGATCAGCTCGGGCACCTCGCCGCCGACGGTCAGGGCGATGTGCTGCACCCCCTCGTGCAGGTAGGTCATCGGCGTGCCGATGGCCCCGGCCGGCAGGTCGAGCGACGCGAGTATCTCGCCCGTCGCCTTGTCGCGCGCCACGAGACGCGGGCCGCCGTCCGACCCGCCGGCCGAGAGCGCGCTGATCAGCAGGGTCCGCGTGAGCAGCGGACCGCCGTGGCCCTCGCCGCCGAGCGGCGGCAGGTCGAGGTGGCGCAGCCGCGGGTGGTTGCGCAACCGGTCGCCGTCGCCGTTGGGCCGCATCCAGGCGTGGTCGCCGGTGTTCAGGTCGATGGCGGTCATGCGCGAGTACGGCGGCTTCAGCAGCGGCAGGCCCTGGGGCATGACGGGCTGGGTGCCGCTGTCGAAGTCGGCCTGGGTATAGCGCAGGTTGCCGCCCTCGGCGGGGTCGGGCGTGTAGTACTTGATGACCGAGAAACGGTTCTCCGACGGCACGTACAGCAGGCCCGTCTCGGGGTCGACGGCCGACCCGCTCCAGCTCGCGCCGCCCGCGATGTGAGGCCTCTGGATGGTGCCCTGCAGGCCGCCCTCGACGCTGAGCATGGGCGGCGTGAAGAGCGGCCCGAGCCGGAAGTTGCGCACCGCCTCGACGGCCAGGGCCCGGATCTCGGGGGTGAAGTCGACGAGGTCGTCGATGCCGATGCCCTGGTACTCGAACGGGGGCGGCTTCGTCGGGAACGGCTGCGTCGGCGGACAGCACCTCGCCCTCGAGATCGGTGTCGGTATCGACCGGACGCTCCTCGATGGGCCACACCGGGTCGCCGGTGACCCGGTCGAAGACGTAGGTGAACCCCTGCTTGCTCACCTGCGCGAGGGCCTTGACGGGCCGCCCGTCGACGGTGACGTCCACCAGGCTCGGCGCGGCCGGAAAATCGTAGTCCCAGACCCCTTGGGGCACCGCCTGGAAGTGCAACATGCGCTGGCCCGTCTCCATGTCGACGGCGACGATGCTCTCCGCGAACAGGTTGTCGCCCGGCCGGTGCCCGCCGTAGTAGTCGCTGGTCGGCGTGCCGGTGGGAAGGAAGACGTAGCCGGTCTCCTCGTCGGCGCTCATGGGCGGCCAGATGTTGGCGTTCCCCGAGTAGCGCCACGACTCGTTCAGCCAGGTGTCGGCCCCGAAGTCGTCCGCCTGCGGCACGGTGCGGAACACCCACCGCGTGTCGCCGGTGCGGGCGTCGATGCCCTTCACCCAGCCCGGCGGCGCCTCCCGGCGGATGACGAAGTCGGAGATGATGGTCGGGGTGACGACGACGTCGCGCAGGACCACCGGCGGCGACTTGACCTGCAGCAGGTTGCGCCCCTGGTAGTTCACCTCGCTCCGGTCGGCGCGGGGGATGCCCTCGGTCAGGTCCACGCGGCCGCCCGCGCCGAACCCGGGCACGGGCTGCCCGGTCTTCGCGTCGACGGCGTGCAGCCAGCCCTCGCTGGTGCCCCAGAAGATGCGCTCGTCGCCGCTCTCCTCGTCGGCCCAGTACGCGATGCCCCGCGAGCCGTAGCCGTGCGTCGGCCGGCCCTCCAGGTACACCTGCGGGTCGTACACCCAGCGGGTCTCGCCGGTGCCGGCGTCGAGGGCCGCCACCTGGTACAGCGCCGTCGACAGGTACAGGGTGCCGCCGATCATGAGCGGCGTCGCCTGGAACCCCCGGATCGAGAACTGTCCGAGCCGCTCGCGCAGCGTCTCGAGGTCGAGCGCGCCGTCGGCCGACTGCCAGCGCCACGCGATGCGCAGGTCCTCGAAGTTCGTCGCGTCTATCTGGTCCAGCGGCGAGTACTTGGTGCCTCCCTGGTCGCCGCCGTAGGCGCGCCATTCGCCGCCGGCGGCGCCGTACTGCGCCGACGCGGGAACGGAAGCGGCGGTCAGGAGCCCCGCGGCCAGCCAGACGATGGACAACGTCGACAGTCTCATGATGCGCTCCTGGAGATTCGGCGAACTTCGGCACAAGGCGCCGCCCGGACCGGAGTCAGGCGACGCCGCGGTCACGGCGGCCGGCCACGAAGCCCTCCATGACGCCTTCCAGCCGCGCCATCCGCTCGCGCAGATCCGCGAACTCGCGGCCCATGGCGTCGAAACGCTGGTTGATCACGTCGAAACGCCGGTTGACACCATCGAAACGCTGATTCGTCTGGTCCGCCTGCCGATCCATCCGGCCGACGAGGACCAGCGCGGTGGCGATTTGCCCCCCGGCCAGCGTCAGAATGCCCAGGACGAGCGTGATGAACTCGGCGCTCACTGTCACCATCCCTTCACGGCGGGCACCCGCCAGTATTGCACAGCCGGACCGGGGCACGCACCCGCTCCAGCCGCCACCCTTCCCCGCCGGCAGGACGTTCATCCACATCCATGAAAGGAACGTGCCAACGGACCCGCCCCTTGGAGCCCGTGGTGAAAGCCCCGCTGCATTCCGCCTTGTCAGGCGGGCGCCTCGTCTGTCTGCCGGCACCCTTCGGGCGCGGTGCAACGCGGGGTTCACCGCGGGCTGCTTGGCGTCAGGGCACCAGCGCGCCGGAGAGGGGATCGGCCGCGGTGATCCGCACCCGGACCCGCCGGCTGGCGGCGCCGGCGGGCGGCACCCGCACCTTCAGGTAGTTGTCGGTGGCGACGACCGCGCCCGCGTCGAGGGTCAGCCCGGGCCGCACCGCGCCGACCTGGCCCTCGCGGAACCGGCGGGAGAGATCGGCCCCGACGTCGCGCAGGGCCCTGGCCCGCTCCCGCACCACCGGTCCCGGCACCCGGCCCGGCAGCCCGGACGCCTCGGTGCCCTCGCGGGGCGAGTAAGGGAAGACGTGCAGGTAGGTGAGGGGACTCGACGCCACGTAGTCGAGGGTCCGGCGCGCGTCCTCGTCCCCCTCGCCGGGGAACCCCGCGATGAGGTCGGCGCCGATGCCCGCGTGGGGCATCCGCTCGCGCACCCGGTCCACGACGCGCCGGTACCGGTCCAGGGTGTAGGGGCGCCGCATGCGCCGCAGCATGCGGTCGCTCGCGTGCTGCAGCGGCAGGTGGAAGTGGGGCGCGAACCGGCCGCTCGCGGCGACCAGGTCCACCAGCCCGGGGGGACAGTCCATCGGCTCGAGCGAGCTGATGCGGCAGGTCACGTCGGACGGATGGCCGTCGACGGCCCGCAGGAGGGCGGTGAGGCTGGACGGCGGGTCGAGGTCGCGCCCGTACGAGCCGAGGTGGACCCCGTTCAGCACCACCTCGTGGAACCCGCTCGCGGCCGCGTGGTCGAGGGCGGCCAGCACCCGGCGGGGCTCGAGGCTGCGCCCGCGCCCCCGCGTCGTGGGGATGATGCAGTAGGAGCACGCCTCGTCGCAGCCCGTCTGCACGCGCAGCATGAAAGCCACGCGGCCGATGCTCGCGGGCGAGACGAGGGCGCCGCACGGCCCCGCGCCGTCTCCGAAACGCTCCGCGGTGGTCGCGGCGCCGGGCAGCAACCGGTCGACGAGGCTCTCCTTGTCGTCGTTCGGCACCACCTCGGGCGCCCCCGGCAGGGCCGCGATCTCGTCGCCGGCGCGGGTCGCGTAGCAGCCGGTGGCGACCACCCGCGCGTCGGGGTTCTCCCGCGCCACCCGCCGCAGCGCCTGCCGGACGCCCTGGTCCGCCGCCGCGGTCACCGAGCAACTGTTGACGACCACGACGTCGGCCTCCGCGATCGGCGAGGGGACCGCGCCGCGGGCGCGAAGCTGCAGCTCCAGTTGCAGCGAATCGGCCTGGTTGACCCGGCAACCGAACGTGGTGACGGCGTAGCGCATGGTGGTTCCGGCCCGGGGTCCGCGCCGCAGAACGGTGCAAGCCCCCGGGCAGGGTCGGTCGGGCGGCAACCGGAGGCCGCTGCGCGACCTTGCGGTCGCGTTGGGAGTCTCGCTGCCGCGAAACTCCCGCGGCGACGGTGCCCGGGCAGGCGCGAGGACGCCCCGCTCCCACGATCCATTCTCTCACCGGCGGGGGAAAACGGAACACCCGCGTCGATTCGCCGCGGGGGCGCACGACACCCTTGAGGCGACGGCCCCCGGCCCGGCCGGCCGCTCGAATCACGGGTGCGGCCGGGCCGGCGCTCGCGAGCACGCCGCCGCGGCGCTTCGGCGCTCGCACCCGAAGCCTTGCGCGCCGCTTCCCGGTCGTGCACCGCTTCCCGGCCGTGCACCCGCCGCGCGGGGGTGCACGTCGGAATCGTCGGGACCAGATGGGAGACGGCGCCCGGAACTCCAGCGCGCCGGGCATGCGCTGAACCAGCGCCGAGGCCGACGCCACCCTCGCCCTGCGCTGCGGCAAGCTCAGCGACTGCCTCGGAACTTCCGGGAACGACGAGCGGCCAAGGGCGCCCGACAGTCATCCCGCGAACCTGACGTGCACCCGCCGCGCGGATCGCGGATGCGGAACCGGGAGAAATGCCATAGGATCGCATATTTGACGCTCTGTCGGCAGGACCGCGACCGGTCCTGTCGAATCGGCATCGCTACCTCGGGAGAACATCATGCGCCTTGCACCCTTCACCTGGGCCACCGCGGCCGCCACCGGCGTCTTCGTCCTGCTCTCCCTCCCGCAGCCCGGGCCGCCGACCACCGCGGCCGCGGCACGGCAGGAGTCGTCGCGGCTCGCCGAGCTCAAGGCCGAGGTCGTCGTCGACGTCGACAGCCGCCGCGACTTCACGCAGCAGATGGTCGACATGATCTTCAGCTTCGGCGAGCTGGGCTTCCAGGAGTTCGAGACGCAGCGCTACGTCACCGGCATCCTCGAGGACCACGGGTTCACGGTGGAGCAGGGCGTGGCGGGCATCCCCAGCTCGTGGTGGGCCACGTGGGGCTCGGGCTCCCCGGTCATCGCCCTCGGCACCGACGTCGACGGCATCCCCCAGTCGTCGCAGAAGCCCGGCGTCGCGTACCGCGAGCCCCTCGTGCCGGGCGCCCCCGGCCATGGCGAGGGGCACAACTCGGGCCAGGCCCTCAACATCACCGCCGCCCTCGCGGTGCAGAAGATCATGCAGCGCGAGGACCTGCCCGGCACCCTCGTCATCTGGCCGGGCATCGCCGAGGAGCAGCTCGGGGCCAAGGCCTATTACGTCCGGGCGGGGCTGTTCGACGACGTCGACATCGTCCTCTACTCGCACGTCAGCAGCGACATGACCACGAGCTGGGGCGAGAGCGGGGGCAACGGCATGGTGTCGGTCGAGTACCTGTTCGAGGGCGAGAGCGCGCACGGCGCGGGCTCGCCGTGGGACGGGCGCAGCGCCCTCGACGCGGTCGAGCTGATGAACATCGGCTGGAACTTCCGCCGCGAGCACCTCCGCATCCAGCAGCGCTCGCACTACGTCATCACCGACGGCGGCGACCAGCCCAACGTCGTGCCCCCGACCGCCGCCGTCTGGTACTTCTTCCGCGAGACCGACTACCCCAACATCATGCGCATGTGGGAGCTCGGCGACCGCATGGCCGAGGGCGCCGCCCTCATGACGAGCACGACCGTCGAGTCGCGGGTCCTCGGCGCCGCCTGGCCGCAGCACATGAACCGGCCGCTCGCCGAGGCGATGCACGCCAACATGCTGGAGGTCGGCCTGCCCGAGTGGAGCGAGAAGGACCAGCGGCTGGCCCGGGCCCTGCAGAGGGAGCTCGGGGTCGAGGAGCGCGGGCTCCCGACCGAGCTCGGCCGCGAGCTGCGGGGCCGCGAGGACATCCCCGACTCGCAGCGGCGGGGCGGCGGGTCGGACGACATCGGCGACATCTCGTGGGTGGTGCCGACCGTGGTGCTCCGCTTCCCGTCGAACATCCCCGGCGGACAGAACCACAACTGGAACAAGACCATCGCCATGGCCACCCCCATCGCGCACAAGGGGGCCACCGCCGGCGCCAAGGTCTTCGCCCGGACCCTGCTCGACATCCTCCTGACCCCGTCGCTGGCGGACGACGCGCGCGACTACTTCGAGAACGTCCAGCAGGCGGACACCGAGTACACGTCGTTCCTGCGGCCCGAGGACGAGCCCGCGATCTGGCTGAACGCCGAGATCATGCAGACGTTCAAGCCGCAGCTCGAGCAGTACTACTACGACCCGTCGCGCTACGACACCTACCTGGAGCAGCTCGGCATCGAGTACCCGACGATCCGCGAGGGCGAGTAGAGGACGCGCGACGACGCGGGCGGCGCCGGCGCGCCCCGGCCGTCGGGGACCGGTGCCCCCGCGTCGTCCGCAATGACGACGCGGTCCCCGGGACGCGAGCCGCCGTCGACGGCGAGCTCCTGTCGCTCGGGTGCGAGGGGGACCGGCGCCACGCCCGTGTTTTCTCCAATGAGGCGCCACGCCCGTGTTTTTTCCAATGACTAGCGCGGTCCCCGGAACGCGAGCCCGCCGTCGACGGCAGGTTCCTGTCGCTCGGGTGCGAGGGGACCGGCGCCACGCCCGTATTTCCCCATGACTACGCCGGTCCCCGAGGCGCGAGCCGCCGCCGACGGCAAGCTCCCGTCGCTCGGGCTCGAAGAGACCGGCGCCGCGCCCGTACTGCCCGCCGTGACTACCGCCGCCCCCGAGACGCGAGCCGTAGTCGACGGCAAGTTCCTGTCGCTCGGACGCGATCGGTTTCTCGTCAAGGGCGTGTCCTACGGCACCTTCGCACCCGACGCCGCGGGCGGCCAGTTCCCCGCGCCCGACGTCGTCTCGGCCGACTTCGCGCGCATGCGGGAAGCGGGCTTCAACACCGTCCGCACCTACACCGTGCCCGCTCCCCGGGTGCTCGACGAGGCCGCGCGCCACGGGCTGCGCATGATGATCGGTCTGCCCTGGCCGCAGCACGTCGCGTTCCTCGACGACCCCGACCTCTGCCGCGGCATCCGCGCGGACATCATCGCGCGGGTGCGCGAGCTGTCGGGCCATCCCGCCGCCCTCGTCTTCGCGCTCGGCAACGAGATTCCCGCCCCCATCGTCCGCTGGCACGGGCAGGCCCGCGTCGAGCGCTTCATTCGCGAGCTCTACCACGACGTGAAGGCGGCGGCCCCGGAGGCGCTGCTGACCTACGTGAACTACCCGCCGACCGAGTACCTGTCGCTGCCGTTCCTCGACGTCTGCGCGTTCAACGTCTACCTGCACGCCGAGGCCGACCTGCGACGCTACCTCGCCCGGCTGCAGCACCTCGCCGGCCACCGCCCGCTGCTCCTCGCCGAGGCGGGGGCCGACAGCCGGCGCGAGGGCGGGGACGGCCAGGCCGCCATCGCCGCCATGCACGTCCGCACCGCGTTCTCCGAGGGCGCGTGCGGGGCGGTGGTGTTCGCGTGGACCGACGAGTGGTGGCGGGGGGGGCGGCCGGTCGACGACTGGGCGTTCGGCCTCGTCGACGCCGCGCGCAAGCCCAAGCCGGCCCTCGGCGCCGTCGCCCGCGCGTTCGCGGACGCACCGTTCCCCGAGGCGGAGCGGCGGATGTGGCCCAGGATCTCGGTCGTGGTGTGCGCCTACAACGAGGCCGCCACCATCGACGAGTGCCTCGCGTCCATCGAGAACCTGAGCTATCCCGAATACGAGATCATCCTCGTCAACGACGGCTCGCGCGACGCCACCGGCGACATCGCGCGCCGGCACGCGTCGGTCACCGTGCTCGACATCCCCAACGGCGGCCTGAGCGCGGCGCGCAACGTCGGGCTCGAGCACGCCGCCGGCGAGATCGTGGCCTATACCGACGGCGACGTGCGGGTCGACCCCGACTGGCTGACCCACCTCGTCCGGCCGTTCCTGACCTCGGACGTCGTCGGCGCCGGCGGCCCCAACCTCGTCCCCGCCGACGACCCCCCGATGGCCCAGTGCATCGCGCGCGCGCCCGGCAGCCCCACCCAGGTCATGATCGACGACCGCATCGCCGAGCACGTGCCGGGCTGCAACATGGCGTTCCGCCGCGACGCACTGCTCGAGGTGGGCGGCTTCAACCCCATCTACCTGCGCGCGGGCGACGACGTCGACATCTGCTGGCGCCTCCAGGCGCGCGGCTGGAAGATCGGGTTCGCGCCGTCCGCGCTCGTCTGGCACCGCCACCGCGCGTCGCTGCGCGCCTACTGGCGGCAGCAGGTCGGCTACGGGGAGGGCGAGTCGTGGCTCAAGCCCCACCACCCCGACCAGTTCCAGGGGCTGCACATCGGCTGGCGCGGGCGCATCTACGGCCCCCTGCCCTTTCACCGCTCGCTCACGCGCGCCCGCGTCAACAGCGGGACGTGGGGCACCGCGCCGTTCCCGTCCGTCTACACCATCGACACCTATCCGTTCGCGTTCATGCCGCACTCGGCCCGCTGGCAGGTCGCCGCCGCCGCCCTCATCGGGCTCGGCGCCGCGACCCTGCTGACGAGCCAGACCGGGCTCGCCCTCGCGCTGCTTACGGTGGGAACGGGCGCCCTCGGCACCACCGTCGCCCGCTGCGCGCGCTACGCGCTGGTCACCGACATCGAGCGTCTGCCGCCGCTGGTCCGCCGCCCGCGCCGCCTGAGCCGCATCCTCTACCGGTCGCGCATCGCGGGGCTGTACTTCGTCCAGCCCCTCGCGCGCGCGTGGGGCCGCCTGCGCGGCGCGATGTCTCCGCCCGAGGTCCTGCGCGCACCGGCGAACGGACGGCGCGCGCCCGCCGCCGGGGCCGGGGCCATCCAGGCGCTGAGGGCCGCCGTGTCCCGCCGCACCCCGCCCCGGCGCTTCTGGAGCGAAACCTGGATCGCGGCGGAAGCGCTGCTGTCGCACCTGACGGCCCGGCTCGAACGGACGCGCGAGGTGCGGACGGTCGAGATTGACGACGGCTGGCAGGCCGACCGCGACATCAGCGTCGGCCTGAACCGGTGGACGCGGCTGCAGCTTCGGGTGCTGGTGGAGGAGCACCGCGAGGGGCGGTGCCTCGTCCGACTCGCGCGACGGCTTCGCGCGACCCCCAGGCTGTGGCTCCTGGGCGGGTGCCTCGCGGGGAGCGCGCTGGCCGGCGCCGCCATCGGCCCGGCCCCGTACTGGCCGTGGATCGCCGGTGCCGGGGCGCTGCTCGCGGCCTGGGCCACGCGCACCCTGCGGCACTCGGCGCGCGTCGTCGCCGCCGTGGACGCAGCCGTCGCGGACACCGTCGCCACGTTCGGACTGATGCCGCTGCCGGACGCGCCGACGGAAGAGAGCCGCGAGTCGGACATGCCGCCGCCGCAAACGGTGTCCGCCTCCTCGACCACGAGTGCGGCGGCGCCGCACGCAGGCGCGGCGGCGCCGCAGGCGAACGTCGCGGCGCGCACCGCGACCGCATCGGCGCCGACGCCACGGACCGGCGAGGCGGCGGCCGATGACGAAACGCCGCGGCACAGCGAGACCGACGAGGGCGCCGGCGGACTGCAAGGCGTCCGAGCCTGACGCGACAGCGCCGCCACGGACCGGCGAGGCAGCGGCGGCCGATGACGAAACGCCGCGGCGCAGCGAGACCGACGAGCGCGCCGGCGGACTGCAGGGCGTCCGGGCCTGACGCGACGTGCCGGGCGGACGTTGGAAGGCCCGCCGGGGGCGGCGGCGGGAGGGCTGAAGGGCGCCCGAGACTCACGAAACCGATGGGAGCCCTCGGCCGCGGCGGGAACGGCGCAAGGCAGGCCGCTTCGCCTCTACGAGGCCATCGAGGTCGACGCGCGGCCCGATACCCGCGTGAATCGCAACAACCATGCCGGCGCACGCCGGCGCCGCGAAGGGAACCAGCCCATGGCGACACGCCCTCGACGGACGCATCCGAACCTCCGGCTCATCCCGCGGCTGTCCGCGGGCATCGCGTTGTGCCTGCTCTCCACCGCGGCCCCGGCGGCGGCCCAGAACGACATCCTCGTGGTGGGCGGCGAGGGACGCCACTGCGGCGAGGACCCCGAGTGCATCAATCGGCTGCATCCCGCCATTCCCATGGCCGCGCGCGCGCAGCCCGGGCAGACCATCGTCTTCCGGGTGCGCAACGCCAGCGACTTCGACCTCGACCCTGCGAGCACCTATGACGATCCACGCGAGGGCGACCCGCAGATCGGGACCGTCCACCCCCTGACCGGGCCCGTGCACATCGAGGGGGCCGAGCCCGGCGACGTGCTGGCCGTGACCCTGCTCGACATCGCCCCGGGGCGTTTCGGCTACACCTCGGTCAGCCCCATCGGGTTCGTCTCCGACCACGTCACCGGCTCGTTCCGCGCCGAGTGGCGGCTCGACCGCACCGAGGCGGTCAGCGACCACGTGCCCGGCGTGCGCATCCCCAACGCCAGCTTCCCCGGCATCCTCACCGTGCTGCCCGGCCCCGAGCAGCACGCCGCGATGCTGTCGCGCGAGGCCGAGCTGCGGGCCCTCGGCGGGGCCGGCTTCCCGCCCCACGCCCTGCATGCGTCGCCCGCCGCCGTCTGCGGCCCCGGCGGCTCGCACGCCGACGAGTGCCTGCGCACCCTGCCCCCGCGCGAGCACGGCGGCAACCTCGACATCCGCTACCTGCAGGTCGGCGTCACCGTGTACCTCCCGTGCTACATCCCGGGCTGCGGCCTCGCCATCGGCGACCCGCACTTCGCGCAGGGCGACGGCGAGGTCTCCGGGACCGCGATCGAGATGGACGCCGACTTCACGGTCACCACCCGGCTCATCACCGACGGGCCCGCGCTGACCCGCGGCCCCCACTTCGAGGGCCCGGTCCGCGTGCTCGACATCCCGTCGCGCCGCTTCTACGCCACCACCGGCTTCCCCCTCAAGGCGGTCGGCGAGGTCCCTCCCGACATGCGCTACCTCGGCGCCTCCGAGCGCATCGCGGGCCTGCGCAACCTGTCGAAGGACGTCTCCCTCGCCGCGCGCAACGCGCTGCTCGCGATGATCGACTACATGACCGCGACCTACGGCCTGACCCCCGAGCAGGCCTACGTCGTGGCCAGCGTCGCCGTCGACCTGCGCATCGCCCAGCTCGTCGACGCCCCCAACGTCGGGGTGACGGCACTGCTGCCGCTCGACGTCTTCAGGGAGCGGTGAGCGGGAAGCGGGGCCGGATGTCCTCGGCCCTCGCGGGAACGGCATGCCCCGCAGCCTGCCGAAGTAGAATCCCCGCCCGAGGAGTATCCGCGTGGCACGTTACAAGCCCGCCATCCGACGCCTGGTGCTCGAGCGCTTCCGCAGCATTCCGTCCGCCTGCATCACGTTCGACAACCCGACGATCTTCGTCGGTCGCAACGGCTCGGGGAAGAGCAACTTGATCAGCGCCTTCTCTTTCCTGGCGGCGGCCATGAACGGGCCGCTACGGACCGTGCTCGATCGGGCGGGCGGGCTCTCCTCCGTGAGAAACCGCTCTGCGGGCGGCGGCCATCCGCCGAGGCTCGGCATGCGCGTGGACCTCGGCCAGCGGAACGAAGGCACGGATCGTGCGTGGTACTCGTTCGAAATAAAGTCGCGGCCGAATCACGGATTCTCCGTAGCCCGCGAGCAGTGTGCGGCGTGGAATGGGAACTCGCGCTTCTGGTTCGACAGGAACGGGATGCGTTTCCGCACGAACGTCAGGGGCTTGGCGAAACCGCCGATCGACGATGCATCGCTGATTCTGCCGGTAGTCGGTGGTTTCAAGGTCTTCTACCACGTCTGGCGGTTGCTGTCCGCCCTGCGCGTCTATGCCATCGATCCCGGAGAGCTGCGCCAGATGCAGGACCCGGACCCGGGTCTCGGGCTGCAGCAGGCCGGCGGAAACGTGACGAGCGTGCTCAGGGACCTCCAGAAGCAGTCGCCGCAGACGTTTGCTCAGATCGTGGACGCGCTGGCGACGGTTGTTCCCAACCTGGACACGGTGTCGGTGAAGACGCACGGCAAGAAGCTCGCGCTGCAATTCACGCAACGGTGGGCCGCCGACAAACGGCTCAACTTCGATGCGTCCAACATGTCTGACGGCACTCTGCGCGCCCTCGGCATCCTCGTGGCCTCATTCCAATCACACCCACCGCCACTGATCGCGGTCGAAGAACCCGAGGCGACAATCCACCCCGGGGCTCTGGAATCCATCCTTGACGTGCTGCTGGCGGCGAGCGAGGCCATCCAGGTAGTGATGACGACCCACAGTCCGGAACTCCTCGACGCCAAGTGGATCACGGATCGGCATCTCCGCATGGTCGAGTGGCGTGAAGGAGCCACACACGTCGGCCCCGTGTCGGGTGCCAACCGCGCCGCCCTGCAACGCCACTTGATGGGCGCGGGCGAGTTGCTGCGCGCGAACGCCCTCGAGCCCGCCCCGACTGTGGACGATACTCATCCGCCCCGGTTGTTCGAGAGCGTCTGATGGTCGTCCAACCTATCGTCGAAGGCCAGGGCGACGTGGCCGCCGCGCCGATCCTGCTCCGGCGATTGGCAAACGAGGCCGAAGCGTGGAACGTCGAGATTGCGCGACCTCACCGCCGACGGCGCAACCAGCTCGCGAGGATGGCGGATTTCCAGGACGCCGTTCGGGTCGCGCTGCTCACGTCCGACTGCGCGGGCGTGCTGATTCTGTTCGACGTGGATGACGACTGCCCCCGCGATTGCGCTCCCCAATTCCAGCCTTGGGCGCGCGAAGCCTCACCCCACGTGCCGAGCACCGTGGTGATGGCGAATCACGAGTACGAGGCATGGTTCCTTGCCAGCATCGAGTCGCTCCGCGAAACCGGTCACGTCCGCGCCGACGCGGTCGACCACCCCGAGCCCGAGCGGCCGCGAGACGCCAAGGGAGAGATGAGGAGACGAATGGAGGGAGGGCGGTATCTCGAAACCGTGCATCAGGCGCCGCTGACGGCGAGCTTCGACCTCGCCGCCGCCTATCGGCGTTGCCGCAGCTTCCGGCGACTCGTCAGGGCCTTCGGCTTGCTGCTCGAAGCCTCCGACGTGCGGCCAACCCGGTGGCCGCCGGCTGAATGGACCGACCGTCGAGAGTAGCTCCGCCGTTATCCACGCATCATCCCTGTGCTTGAGGTGACAGCCCCGGAACTCCTCCACCCGTCGCCCCGCCACCGCCGGACGCGTCGGACGCGCGACGTGGCATGCTAGCATGACCCGCCTCGACTGGAGCCCATGACCGACTCCACCGCCGGCCAGGCACGCCCCGCCACCGCCCTGCAGGCCCTGGGACCCCTCGGCCTGCTGATCGCCCTGCTCGCCGGCTCGGTCTACCTCTTCGGCGACGGCTCGTCGAGCGGCCCGAACCAGATCGCCCTCATGCTCGCCGCCGCGGCGGCGGCCCTCGTGGGGCTGCGAAACGGGCATCCGTGGAAGGCGATCGAGGACGGCATCCGGCGCAGCCTCTCGGTCTCGATGGGGGCCATCCTCATCCTGCTCGTGGTCGGCGCCCTCATCGGGACGTGGATCCTCGCCGGGGTCGTCCCGACGATGATCTACTACGGGCTGCTGGTGCTGTCGCCGGCCGTGTTCTACGCCACCGCCTGCGTCATCTGCGCGTTCGTCTCGGTCGCCACCGGCAGCTCGTGGACCACCGCCGGCACCATCGGCATCGCGCTTGTCGGCATCGCCACCGCGCAGGGGCTGAACCTGGGTCTGGCCGCGGGGGCCATCATCTCGGGGGCGTACTTCGGCGACAAGATGTCGGCCCTGTCCGACACCACCAACCTCGCCCCCGCCGTCGCCGGCACCGACCTGTTCACCCACATCCGGCACATGGCGTGGACGACGGGGCCGAGCATCGCCGCGGCGCTGGTGCTGTTCACGGCGGCCGGCTTCGTGGCCCCGGCCCCCGCCACCACCGCCGAGCTCGCGGTGGTGCTGGAGGCGCTCGACACCCAGTACGTGCTGGGGCCCCACCTGCTGATTCCGGTGGCCCTCGTGCTGGCCCTGGTGCTGCGGCGCGTCCCCGCGCTCCCCGCGCTGCTCGCCGGCGCCCTGGCCGGCGCGCTCTTCGCGGGGCTCTTCCAGGGCGACACGGTCGTGGCGTTCGTGGCCGAGCCCGGCCTCCCGCGGCCCGTCGCGATCGTCAAGGGATGCTGGATCGCCCTCTTCGACGGGTTCGCCCTCGACTCGGGCAACGCCGCCCTCGACGACCTCCTCAGCCGCGGGGGGATGAGCAGCATGCTGACGACGATCTGGCTGGTCATGTCGGCGATGGTGTTCGGGGGCGTCATGGAGTCGACCGGCCAGCTCGAGGCGGTGGCGCGGCGCATCCTGCGCGCGGTGCGGAGCGCGGGCAGCCTTACCATGGCGACCCTGGCCACCGCGTTCGGCACCAACGTGGTCACGTCCGACCAGTACATCTCCATCGTGCTCCCGGGGCGGATGTTCCGCGCCGAGTACGAGCGGCGCGGCCTCGACCCGTGCAACCTGTCGCGGACCCTGGAGGACGGGGGCACGATCACGTCGGTGCTCGTCCCCTGGAACACCTGCGGCGCGTACATGGCCGGCACCCTCGGGGTCGCCACGCTGACCTACGCCCCGTTCTGCTTCTTCAACCTCATCAACCCCCTGGTCGCGGCCCTCTACGGGTGGGCGAACGTCTCGATCGTGAAGCGCGAGTCGACTCCCGCCCCGCCGCGGAATGACCGGGCGCGCGCCGGACCCGCCGGGTGATTGCCGCCGACGCCGTCAGTTGGCGGTCCCGGTGTCGGCCCGGCCGGAACGCGTCGACCCGGCCGGCCACCTCGACCGTCCGCCCGGATGCCGGCGAGAATCGCTCGCGCTCCTCCGGGCCGTCCGGACGCGAACGACACGGTGCCCTCACGCGGTGTGCGGCCCGCCCAACCGGCCGGCTCTCCAGAACCTCGACGCCGCGCGGTGCTTCAGCGGCCGGTGTCCCGCCGTCCGACGTGCGCCCCGGACGGTCCCGAATTGCCCCGGATGAATCCGGCGGGCCGACGCTCGTGACATACTGGGAGTTTGGCCCTCTCGCCATGCGGGCGGGAGATCGGGGCGCCGCGGCGCCCCGGGGAGCGCGATGGCATTCGGACGACGCACCCGTCAGGCGGGGATGATCTTCATCTTCGTCACCCTGTTCATCGACATCCTCGGCCTGGGCATCATCATTCCCGTCCTCCCCGAGCTCATCAAGGAGTTCACGGCCGGGGACGACTCGCGGGCGGGGCTCTACTACGGGGTCATCATCGCGCTCTACGCCCTGATGCAGTTCCTGTGCGCCCCGGTCCTCGGCGCCCTCTCCGACCGCTTCGGCCGCCGGCCCGTCATCCTCGGCTCGCTGTTCGGGTTCGGCGTCGACTACCTCGTGCAGGGCTTCGCGCCCACCATCGGCTGGCTCTTCCTGGGCCGCGCCGTCGCCGGGGTCATGGGGGCCAGCGTCACCACCGCCAACGCCTACATCGCCGACGTGTCGACCCCCGAGACCCGCGCCCGCAACTACGGCTTCGTGGGCGTGGCCTTCGGGCTCGGGTTCATCTTCGGCCCCGCCCTCGGAGGGCTGCTGGGCGGCCTCCACCTGCGCCTGCCGTTCTTCGTGGCGGCGGGGCTGGCCCTCGTCAACTGGCTGTACGGGTACTTCGTGCTGCCCGAGTCGCTGCCCCCCCACCAGCGCAGCCCCGTCTCGTGGGGCCGGATGAACCCGTTCGGCAGCCTGCGGCGGCTTCGCGCCTATCCCCTGGTGGCGGGCATCGCGGTGGTCTTCATCTTCGCGTCCCTGGCCCAGCGGGGCCTCGAGAACGTGTGGGTGCTGCACGCCGGCTACCGCTACGGGTGGGACGCCCAGGCCAACGGCCTGACCCTGGCCCTCGTCGGGGTGATGGCGGCCCTCGTGCAGGGGCTGCTGGTCCGGCCCATCGTCGCCCGCCTCGGCGAGCGGCGCGCGATTCTCTTCGGCATCGGCGTCTCGATGCTCGCGTTCCTCGGCTACGGCCTCGCGTCGGCGGGCTGGGTGGTCCTCGTCATCATCGTGCTGGGATCGGTCGCGGGCGTCGCGCACCCGACGATACAGGGGCTCGTGGCCGGCGCCGTGCCCTCCTCCGAGCAGGGGAAGATACAGGGCGCCCTGACGTCGCTGATCAGCCTGACCGCGATCGCGGCGCCGCTCCTCTTCACGGCCGGGCTCTTCAGCTACTTCACGTCGGCCCGCGCGCCGATCCAGCTTCCGGGGGCGCCGTTCCTCCTCGGCGCGGCCCTGTTCGCGGTGTCCCTTGTCCTCCTCGTGCGGCTGTTCCGGCGCATACCCGATCCGACGGCCGCCCGCGAGCATCCCGCCGCGGAGCCGGCGCCCGTCGACCAGCCGGCCACCGTGGCCGACGGGGGCTGAACCGTCCGCGGTCCTCCCGTTTGCCGTGCCCGGGCCGCCCGCGCTGCAGGAGTTCGTCAGGGAGGAGACGGTCGTTGCCGCCGATCGGGCCGCGACCGCACCGTCCGCAGTCCTCCGGTTCGGGGGCTTGGTGCTTGGCGCCGCAGGAGCTTCGCACCAGCGACCGCCAAGCCGCGCCAGACAAACTGCCCCGCCCAGATGTCTCGCACCAGCAACCCGCCAGACGACTGCCGCGCAGGAGTTTCGCGCCAGCGAAACTCCCAACGCGACCGAAGGTCGCGCGGTCGCCTGCGGCTTGCATCTCCCGCGCCGGGCTGCCACGATGAGCCGGTGCGCGCCTACGAGTGGATCGTCTGCGGCTACTTCGCGTATCTCATCGTCCTCGCCCGCGTCCAGCCGCTGTCCGCGACCCGCCGCAACCGGGTGCTGGTGGTGGGGCTGGTCTGCATCGGGCTCGTGCTCGTTCTCTCCCAGCTCCGCCTGCAGCTCCCGATGCGGATCGCGCGCGACTGGGTGCCGTGCATCTACCTGCTGCAGGGCTACTGGATGAGCGGGCTCTTCTTCCGGCGGCCCATGCCGGGGGTCGAGGGCAGGCTGCTGCGGCTCGACGGGCGGCTGCTCGGGGCGTTGCGGATGGACGCGGTGGTGAGCCGGACGCCGGCCCCGTTGCTCGAGCTGCTGGAGCTGGCGTATCTCTTCGCCTACCCGTTCGTCCCCGTCACGTTCGCCCTGATCCACGGCGCCGGCCTGCGGGGCGAGGCGGCCGCCTACTGGACGCCGGTGCTGCTCGCCGCGTTCGCCTGCTACGGCCTGCTGCCGTGGATTCAGACCCGGCCCCCGCGAACCATCGAGCCGCCGGGCTCGATGGACCAGCGCGGCCTCGCCCTGCGGCGGCTGAACCGCGCCGTGCTCGAGCGGGCGTCCGTGCAGGTCAACACCTTTCCGAGCGGCCACGCCGCCACCGCCATCGCCGCCGCCCTCGCCGCCGGCGAGCTGATGCCCGCCCTCGTCCTGCCTCTCCACGCGGCCGCCGGCGCGGTCGCCCTCTCTACGGTGGTGGGGCGCTATCACTACGCCGCCGACACCGTCGTCGGGCTCGCGGTCGGCGCCGCCGCGTGGTGGCTCACGACATGATCGGCTTCTGCAGGCGCACCGGAATCTGACGACCGAGCGGTCGACCCGACCCGGGCGCCCGGCCAACGCCCGCGCCCGCCGGGCTCACGACGTGATCGGCTTCTTCAGGCGTACCGGCGTCGCGTGCCGGATGCGCTGGTTGATCAGCTCCACGAAGACCGAGAACGCCATCGCGAAGTAGAGATAGCCCTTCGGAATCTCCTGGTGGAACCCTTCCGCCACCAGCGAGAACCCCACCAGCAGCAGGAAGCTCAACGCGAGGATCTTGACGGTCGGGCGCTCGTTGACGAACGCGCTGATCGCCTCGGCCGAGATCAGCATGATGACGACCGCGATCATGATGGCCGCCACCATCACCCCGAGCTGGTCCACCATGCCCACCGCGGTGATCACCGAGTCGAGCGAGAAGACCACGTCGAGCACCAGGATCTCGGGGTCGAACAGCCATTCCATGACGGGTTCTCCGGGGCCGGGAGCCCGCGGCGCGGAAGCGAGGCGCAGGTCGCGGCAGGATCGGTCGGGGCGCCAGCGCAAGGGGGATGGCGGGGGCCGTTGGAGCCCCCTCGCCGCGCCCCGTCAGGCGCCGGCGGTCTTCGGGCCGCCGGCGCCCTCGCCGTTCTCGGGGTAGTGCGGGTCTCTTCGCGGGCTCCCGGTCTCACGGAGCGAGGCGAATCGCATAGTCAGGCCAGCACTGCTCGAAGTCGCCGGCGGGCGAGCTCCACGGGTCGAAGTCCATGCCGACGAGGTCGAACGCACCCTCCGCGAACGCCGGCCTCGCGGTGCGGCCGGAGGCCCTTGCCGCGGAGGGATCCAGCGTCCGCGCGATCCGGTGCCGCACGTCCTCGAGGTGCAGCCGGGTCGCGCGGTCGGACGTGCGGTCCAGCGCGAGCACGACGGACGCGTCGAGCGCGCGCAGCTCGCCGCGCAGGAACGGCCCCGCGTCGCCGTTGGCCTGCGACGGCCCGTCGAGCCGCCCCTCGACGAGGTCGAGGTACGCCCGCTGGAGGTTGCGGCGGTAGGCGTCGACGCCGACCTCCGGCTCGTCGAGCTCGCTCCACACGCCGCCGCGCACGTCGGCCAGGAACTCGGTGGCGGGATAGGCGGCGTCGCCGTCGATCACCTCCTGCTCGACGAGCCGGGCCAGCCGGGCGGCGGACAGCAGCGTCCCGAGCACCCGGGTCTGGCTGATCCGGATGCGGTTCAGCACCCCCACCGGCTCGATGCGGCGCAGGATCTCGGGGTCGGTCAGGATCGTGGGCGGCATGAACGCGTGGTCGTTCAGGAACGCCACCGCCTTGGCCTGGACATCGCGCGCGATGGTCGAGAACCGCACTCCGTCCTGGCCGTGGTGCTTCTGCTGCGAGTCGACGCCGCCCACCACCCCGGCGACGTGGTTCATCTCGAGGGTCCACTGGCCGACGAGCCGCGCGTACAGCTCGTCGAGGTCGTCGTACGGCTCGCCCGGCGCGGCGGTGGCGTCGAGCAGCATCGCGGCGACGCGCTCGAGGTTCTTCAGGCCCAGCGCCGTCGAGGCCACCGCATCGGCGTCGCCCACCGCCTCGGTCACCTGGCCGGGGTCGGCGCCGCGCGCGCCGGGGGTCGAGAAGCGGAGCCACGCCGTCTCGTCCTGCTCGCGCGCCCACGCGTCGAGGGTCGCCCGCTCGTCGTCGGGGGTCTCCGCCCCCGCGATCGGCGCATAGCCCCACCGCGTGGCCCACTTGTCGTAGGGACCGATCTTGGGAATCAGGTCCTCGGGGGCGATGCCGTCCTCGGGCTGCGCGACGTAGTTGAAGCGCGCGTAGTCCATCAGGGTCGGCGTGTGGCTCATCGTGCGCACCCACTCGGGGTCGCGTACCCGCTCGTGCGGGTAGAGCGAGCTCGCCTTCATGTTGTGCTGGAAGCCGAGGGTGTGGCCCACCTCGTGGGCCACCACGTAGGCGAGCAGATCGCCCATCAGGTCGTCGGGCAGGGGCAGGGTCCGCGCGCGCGGGTCGAGCGGCCCCACCTGCACGAAGTACCAGTCGCGCAGCAGGTTCATGACGTTGTGGTGGAACTGGATGTCCGCCTCGATAATCTCCCCCGTGCGCGGGTCGTTCACGTGGGGGCCGGAGGCGTTCTCGACCGTCGACGGCAGCCACCGGATGACCGAGTAGCGGGCGTCCTCGGCGCTCCAGTCGGGGTCCTCCTCGGCCGACGGCGCCTCGCGCGCGACGATCGCGTTCGTGAACCCGGCCTCCTCGAACGCCGGCTGCCACGCCTCGATGCCCTGCCTCATGTACGGCACCCACTTGGCGGGGGTCGCCGGGTCGATCCAGAACGTAATCGGCGTGACCGGATCGGACAGCGCCTGGTCCGGCTGCTGCTTCTCGAGTCGCCAGCGGGTGATGTAGCGCCGGCGCGGCGAGCGGTGCTCGTCGCGCCCGTAGTCGATCTGCCGCACCGAGAAGTAGCCGACGCGCTCGTCGAAGAGCCGCGGCATCATCGGCTCGTCGGGCAGCCTCACCATGCTGTAGTGCAGCACCACCGTCGCGCTGCCCGGACGCATGCCGCGGCGGAACACCACCCTCGGCCGGTTGCCCGCGGTGGACGCCGGCGGCGCCGTGTAGGTGTGGGTGGCCCGCACCTCGATGTTCCGCGGATACGACACCACCGACTCGACGAACGACCGGTCGCGCGCGAACCCGCGCGCCTGCAGCCGCGACCGCGCGCTGAACTCGGGCACCTCGGTGTTGAAGAGCGCGGTGACGTCTATCACCGGCGCCCCCGCCTCGGACAGCGCCTCGATGTCGAACGCCCGCAGGATGGTGTCGTTGTTCGCCGCCTCGACCGCCCGCGCGATGGGCCGCGACTCGTCGGCGACGATGGCGTAGGACACGCTCTTCAGCAGCACCCGGTCGCCGCGCCGCTCCCACTTGACGACCCGGCTCCCGAGCGCCTGCCCGCCGTAGCCCACACCCTCGCTGGTGCGCTCGATCTGGCTGACCCAGAGGAACTCGCGGCCCAGCTCGTCGACCGGGATCTCGTAGAACACCTTGTCGTCGAGCTGGTGCACGAGGAACACGCCCTCGTCGGTCTCCGCCTCGTCGGTGATCACCTCGTCGTAGGGCTGGATGCCGTCGTCGCGGCCGCGCGCCCGCCGCGGCCGCTCGTCCTCGGACTCCTCGTCCTCGTCGGCGTCCTCGGCCGTCTGCTCCTGCTGTTCTTCTTCCTCCGGCGGCGGCTCCGGCGGCTGATCCTGCGCCGCCACCGCCCCGGGGGCCGCCAGACCTGCCGCCAGCCAGAAGACGACGGCGCGTAGCGTAGCGAGTCGCGTCACGGGCATGGAGTTGCTCCTCTTTGGAAAGATCGGCCGAAGGCGACACCATATCACCACATGGCAGCTCCTGCCGGGGGCGCGTCGGGCCGACGTCCGGCGGCTCCGCGACGCGACGGCGGGCCGGACCACGGGCGCGGACGGGTCGCCACGCGGAGAAAACCGGGGCGCCGGACCGTCGAGCGCCGGTCGTCGCATCGATCCCGGGCGGCGGGGCACCTGGCGACGCCCAGCAGCCAGGCGCGGGCGGTTGATATCTTCGCGTCGGATGCGGATGATCGGGGCGATGGCCGATTCGACCCCGACGCCGCGGCCCGGTCCCGACGCCGGCCGGCGCCGCTTCCCGGCCTGGATCTGGCCCGTCTACGTCCTGCTCTTCGGCGCATCCGTCCCCTGGTACCTGCCGGCCGACGGGCCGTTGCGCATCTGGCTCGGGCTGCCCCACTGGGTGGTCCTCTCGCTCGCCGCGACGGCGGGCGTCGCGGTCTTCACCGCCTTCGTGGTGCACCGCCTCTGGCCCGAGGAATGACCGACTCCCTGGGCGGCGGCGCCGTCGTGGCCGTCGGGCTCTACCTGACCGCCATCCTCGGGGTCGGCTACGCCGCCCGCCGCCGGCGCACCGGCGAGTCGCTGGCCGACTTCTATCTGGCGGGCCGGCAGCTCACCGGCCCCGTGCTGCTGCTCACCCTCTACGCGACCAGTACAGCGGCAACACCCTCATCGGCTATCCCGGCGAGGCGTACCGCCTCGGCTTCTCGTGGGTGATGAGCGTCGGCTTCATGATGGCGATCATCGTCGCCTACCTGCTCTACGCGCCGCGGCTCCACCGGCTGGCCCGGCGGCACCGCTTCGTCACCCCCGGCGACTGGCTCGCCCACCGCTTCCGCTCGCCCGCCCTCACCCTCCTCGCCAACCTGCTCCTCATCGCCGCCATCTCCAACTACCTGCTCGCGCAGCTCATGGCGATGGGCCACATCACCGCCGGCCTGTCCGGCGGCGCCGTCCCCTACTGGGCGGGGGTGGTGCTGCTGACGCTCGTGGTGCTCGTCTACGAGACCGTCGGGGGCATGCGGGCGGTCGCGTGGACCGACCTCGTGCAGGGCCTGATGCTGGTGACGGGCCTGACGGGACTGCTGCTCGCGGCGGTGCCGGGCCCGTCGCACGTGGCCGACGTGACGGCCTGGCTGGCAACCGAGGCCCCCGAGAAGGTTGCCGTCCCCGACTGGGAGACATGCCGCAACTGGTTCAGCACCCTCGCCCTCATCGGCTTCTCGGGCGCGGTCTACCCGCAGGCGATCCAGCGCATCTACGCCGCCCGCGACAGCGCCGCACTGCGCCGCTCGTTCGGCATCATGGTGTTCCTGCCCATGGTCACCACCGGGCCCGTCTTCCTCGTGGGGGTGCTCGCGATCGAGCGGCTGGCCGCGGCCGGCCCCGTCGCGGGCGACCAGGTGCTGCCGCTCCTCCTCACCGAGTGGGGAACGAGCTCGCCGCTGCTCTACGTCCTCAGCCTGATCGTCATCGTCGCCGTGGTCAGCGCCATCATGTCGACGGCCGACTCGGTGCTGCTGAGCCTGTCGTCGATGCTCGCCAAGGACGTCCTGGGCACGACGGTGCTGCGCGGGGCCGACGAGGCGCGCCTCACGCGGGCCGGCAAGCTCGTCTCGTGGGTGCTCGTGGCGGGCCTCGTCGGCATCGCCCTCGACCCGCGCATCACCCTGTGGGGTCTCACCGAGCTCAAGATGGAGATCCTCGCCCAGGTCGCCCCCCTCTTCATCCTCGGCGTGAGCTGGGACCGGCTCACCACCCGGGCGGCGCTGGCCGGCATGGTCACCGGCACTCTCCTGTACGGCGGCCTCCTCGCGGCGGGACACCCCGAACCGTGGAACGTCCACGCCGGGGTGGTCGCGCTGTTGGTCAACGTCGCGGTGTGCGTCGCCGTGACGCGCTTCGACCCGCGCCCGGTCAGGATCGACCGGAGCACCGGCCCTTGACCCGTGCCGTCCGCGCGAACGCGCCGCCCCCCGTGAAGGGGTCAGACATCGCCAGGCTCCTGCACGGCGTCGGTCATGGGGCCGGGCGGCGCTACGCCAGCAGCCGCCGCAACCAGCCCGCGAGGCCGGTGACCAGCAGGTTCCGGTTCTCGATGGGGCGTCGAATGCGGCAGACCAGGACGCGCCGGCTGGCGTCGACCATGTCGGCGGTCCGATGCAGCCGGCCGATCGTGTCCGTCGAGGGGTCGCTGGTCAGCTTCACCTCGATGGCCCAGCGGTCGGTTCCCCAGTCCAGCAGCAGATCCAGCTCGTAGTCATCGGAGGTCCGGAAGAAGAACGCCTGCGCCCGCTTGCCCGCGGCGGCCAGGGCGGCCAGGGTCTGCTCGATGACGAACCCCTCCCAGCTCTGGCCCAGCCACGGCTGCCGGTAGAGCTGATCGAGGTCGGCGACGTTCATCATGGCGTGCAGCAGCCCGCTGTCGCGCCAGAAGACGCGCGGCGTCTTGACGATGCGCTTCCGGACCTTGCGGCTGAACGGCGGCAGTCGGCGAATCAGGAAGGCGCCCTCCAGGAAGTCGCAGTGCCGCAGCACCGTCTTGTGGTCGAGGGCGAGCGAGGCGCCGATCTGCGACGCGTTGAGGTGTTGGCCGTGCGACGCGGCCAGCATCGCGAGCAGCCGCATCGTCTGCTGCGGGCGCGTCGGCAGCCCCCATTCGGGGAGGTCGCGGCTGACCAGCGCGTCCAGGTAGTGCGCCTGCCAGTCGGGGAACATCCCGGGCGCGAGGATGCCCCCGTCGGGATAGCCCCCGCGCAGCCAGAGGTCGTCGAGACGACCCGCCGCCAACTCGGGCAGGATGAACGGCGTCATCCGAACCAGGCCCAGCCGGCCCGCCAGCGATTCCGCGACGTTCGTCATCAAGGCCGGCGACACCGAGCCGAGCAGCAGGAACCGGCCGTTGCGTTTACGGTCGGCGTCGATAGCGCCGCGCAGCCGGGTGAACACCATCGGCGCGTGCTGCGCCTCGTCGATGACGACCAGCTTCCGCCCCCGCGTCAGGGCGTCCCACTCCGCATCCAGCCTGGCCGCGCCGCCGGCCGCCTCCATGTCGAAGTAGACGCCCCCGAGGCGTTTCGCAAGGGTGGTCTTGCCGCTCTGGCGGGGACCGAGGATGGCCACGGCCGGAAACCGGCGCAGGGTCTCGCGGACCCGCCGCGTGTAGATGCGCGGTCGCATCCTTGCATTATGGGAATCGATTCCCAGATTGCAAGACTCTGTCGCTCCCGCGGACGCACGACCCGTCACGCGTGAGGACCGGTTCCGCGCCGCCCGCACCGTCAGCCGCCCGACCGGCCGTCACCGCGGACGCGGGCCAGCAGGTCCGACGCCGTCACGCACTCGATAATCCAGTCGCCGGTCCGAGCGAGGCGGTCCGCGTCGGTGACCCCGGCCAACGCGGCGGCCAGCCCCTCGGCGGCGCCAGCGTCGAACTTGCGTGCGGCCAGACGGCAAAGCAGCGCGCGCTCTTGCTCGATGCCCTCGGCGCGCCCCTGCTCGATGCCCTGGGCACGCCCCTGATCGAGCCACTCGCGGGTCCATTCCCGCATGTTCTCTTCCAGCATCGTCTGCGTCTCCTCCAACTGCGCCAGCGGGTCCCGCCCGCCCGCCGGAAACCGATCCGAAGCCCGCAACCCCTGGTGGAGCCACGCCGCGAACACCTGCCTCAAGTGGTCGTCGTCCACCGACCGCAGGAGGTCCGTCAGCACCCTCAACGGCCCGGCGAGACGCGACCGGTCGCGCGTCTTCTCGAGGCCGACGAGCGCCGACACCAGGTTGCCCGACGGCAGATCCGCGTCGGCCGCGTGGGCCGCATCCAGAAGATGGTATCGCTGAGACGGCTGGTACGGCGCCAGCAGCCTGCCCGCCGCCGTCAGCTCCCGCATCTCGACCGGCGCCGTCCAACGCCGGCGGCCGTTGTAGATGACGACGGGCAGCACCGGCGGCAGTGCCCCGCGCCCGCGGAGCGCGCCGTCGGCGGCCAACCGCTCGTAGAGCAGCCCCGTGTACGTCAGCATGCGCACCGCCATCGCCCGATCGACGGGGGCCTGGAACTCGAGGAGCAACATCAGGTACAGCCGCCGGCCGTCACGGAAGCGGATGCGCCACAGCAGGTCGCTGTAACGCTGCTGCTGCAGGCTCCGGCTGACGAAGCTCGCGGGCAGCGGCTCCAGGGCGTCCAAGTCCAGGTCGTCGCTCCAGCCGCGGGCGACGAAGCCGTCGAGCAGGTCGCGGACCATGCGCGGACGTGCGAAGAGCTGTTTGTACGCGGGGTCGTGCATGCGCGCTCCTATTGGCGTTCCGAGTCCCGCGGAGTGCGGCGCTCTCGCCGGGCTTGCGCCAACAGCGCCGATCCCGCACCCGGCCGATGCGATACTCAGTCGCAAGAACGGGGCCAACGCGGAACTGCCCGCCACACAGGGCAACGGGCGAATGGCGAGTGGCCCGCAGTGCAGCAACTGCAAAACGGGGGCGGCGCCGAGGTGACACAAACAGCAATCGGCCGCGGCAGGCGCCCAGGCGCCGCCCGCGCGACGTCAGAAGAGGGCCAACTGACTCGATCCGTGTTCGTCCGCCATTGCGGGATCGAACGCCTCGATCATCCGGCATGCATCGGAGAAATAGTCCACATCCAGCTCGAACCCCACGAAGGGAAGTCCGAGCGCCTTGCACGCCAGCGCGCTGTGTCCGAGGCCCAGGAACGGATCCAGGACTCGCCTCACGCGTCCGACTCCATGCAGGCGAACGCACATCATCGGTATCCGCACCGGAAACGTGGCCGGGTGCGGACGCTCCCGGTCCCGGCTCTGAATGGTCCGGTAAGGTACGAACCAGGTATTGCCGCGGCACCGCAGATCACCCTTCGCCGCCTCCCACCTGCCGACATTGGACTTGTCCTGGTACTCGACGCCGACAGCCCGTCGATCCAGCTCGACGTCGCCGGCCTTCGTCAGGTGGAAGATGTACTCGTGACAGTCGTTCACGTACCGCTTGCTGTTGATCGGCTTGTAGTGCCCGATGGCGACATTGCGGGTCATCCCGCTCGCCGCCCCGACGAGGTCGGCATCGATGGCTATCGACTTGATCCAGTGGATGGTGTTCTGCAGAACGAAGCGCTCCCGCAGGCGTTCGAGGACCTCGAATGGACCCCAAGGCTCCGAAGGCTTGCCTCCCACATTCAAAAAGAGGGAGCCGCTGCGACTCAAGACCCGTTCGACAACCTGGCCCCAGACCGCGATCCAATCGAGATACTCTGCCCGTGGCACGGTATCGTCATAGGATCTGTACTCGATGCCAAGGTTGTACGGGGGTGAAGTCACGACCACGTCAATCGACTCCGGCTCGATCAACTCCCGCATTCCATCAACGCAGTCACGGCGGTAGATCACGGCGTCCGCCCCGTGCGACGTGCTGCGAAACTCTGTCTCCATGGCCTATGTGGCGGGCCGGGCCGCCCGATCCGGCCCGGATTGGGTCTGCGAGGCGGCTTCGTCCCCCTGCACCGGCCACGCCAGCGAAAGCCCATTCCGCCACGGGCTGCTCGCCGACTAGCCGCGGGGCGTCACCCTTATCGACGAGATGCAGTCGTCCCAATCGCCGCCGCACGGACCCGCCACGTCGTCGAGGTCCCTGATGTCGGAGGTGATGGCGAGAGTCTGGCCCCCGTAATCGTCACGCTCGAAAACGGTGGCCGTCCACCCTTCCGCAATCCGCACGGAAGAGACGCAATCCTCCCAACTCCCTTGCGACGGATCGAAAATCCGCGCGCAGGGGCCATGCAGATCATCGAAATTGTGGAAGTCGCTGCTGAACGTGTACGACTCGCCCCGGTAATCGGGATGCTCGTACACGGTGACACCGACTGTCGGGCTTGGCTGCGTGGGGCTGTCACACGCCGTCTGAAGACCCACGGCCAGAACAACGAACCCGAGCACCGCCGCCTGTCCCCGGCGAGTCATGTCAACCATGACCTTGCCCCACGATTCGGCCGGCGCCGACCGGCCCTACGACCTGAACATCCGCAGCAGCTTCGTGATCGGGTCGTACATCTTGTCGACGACGCGCTCCTTCAGCGGAATGATCGCGTTGTCGGTGATGGTGATCTCCTCGGGGCAGACCTTGGTGCAGCACTTGGTGATGTTGCAGTAGCCGACGCCGTGGTCGTCGGCGAGCTCGGTGGTGCGGTCGGCGGTGTCGAGGGGGTGCATCTCGAGGGCGGCCGAGTAGACGAAGAAGCGGGGGCCGATGAACTCGCCGTGGAGACGGTGGTCGCGGAGGACGTGGCAGACGTCCTGGCACAGGAAGCACTCGATGCACTTGCGGAACTCCTGCACCCGCTCGACGTCGTACTGCTCCATGCGCCACGTGCCGTCCGCCGCGTCCGGCGCGCGCGGGGCGAACGGCTTGATGGCCTTCTTGACCTCGTAGTTCCACGACACGTCGGTGACGAGGTCGCGGACGGTGGGAAACGCCTGCATCGGCTCGATGGTCACCGGCTGATCGAGGGGCAGGGAGTTGAGCCGGGTCATGCACATCAGCTTGGGGCTGCCGTTGACCTCGGCCGAGCACGAGCCGCACTTGCCCGCCTTGCAGTTCCAGCGCACCGCGAGGTCGTTGGCCTGCTCGGCCTGGATCTGGTGCACCGCGTCGAGGACGACCATGCCCTCGGACACCTCGGTGGTGTAGTTCTTGAACTCGCCGCCCTCCGAGTCGCCCCGCCAGATCCGGAATGTCGCGCTGCTCATCACGGTGTCTCCGATCGACGCGCGCGCGGACCGCCCACGGCGCGCGCCGTCACTTGTCGCCTTCGGTGGTCCCGCCGGCCATCGGCCGCCCCGGGCGCGGACCGCTCCCGCGCCCCGCCACGTTTGCCTCCGACGATCCCGCCGACCATCGGCCGTCTCCAGTGCGCGGCCCGCCCGTCCGCGCCGCGCGCCGTCACTTGTTGTCTTCGATGATCTGCTGCAGGTCGGGCCGGATCTCGGAGATCGGCTCCTGCGTCACCTGCATCCCGCCCTCGTCGCCACGGCGGATGACGGTGTTCAGCCGCCCCTGCTCGGGATCCTTCTCGAGGTGGTCCTCGCGGAAGTGGGCGCCCCGGCTCTCCTTGCGGAGGATCGCCGAACGCGCCACCGCCTCCGACACCATCAGCAGGTTGCGCAGGTCGAGGGCGGTGTGCCACCCCGCGTTGTACTCGCGGTTGCCCTGCACGCCGACCCGGTCGGCGCGCGCGCGCAGCCCCTCGAAGGCGTCGATGGCCTTCTGCATGTCGTCCTCGGTGCGCACGATGCCGACCTGCGACTGCATCATGTCCTGCAGGTCGTACTGCACCTGGTACGGCCCCTCGGCGTCGCCGCCCCCGCGCTCGAACGGCGCGAGGGCCTCGCGCGCCACCGCCTCTATCCGGTCCTGCGCGGGCTTCGCCGCGGCCTGCTCCTTGGCGAACTCGGCCGCGTACTTGCCCGCGCGCTGGCCGAACACCAGGAGGTCGGAGAGGGAATTGCCGCCGAGCCGGTTGGCGCCGTGCAGCCCCGCCGCGCACTCGCCGGCCGCGAACAGCCCCGGCACCGTCGACATCTGGCTGTCGGGGTCGACGCGCACCCCGCCCATCACGTAGTGGGTGGTGGGGCCCACCTCCATCGGCTCCTCGGTGATGTCTATGCCCGCGAGCTGCTTGAACTGGTGATACATGCTCGGCAGCTTCTTGCGGATGTGCTCGGCCCCGTTCGGCAGCCGCTTCCTGATCCACGCGATGTCGAGGAACACGCCGCCGTGGGGGCTGCCCCGGCCCTCCTTGACCTCGCGCACGATGCAGCGGGCCACGTGGTCGCGGGTCAGCAGCTCGGGAGGGCGGTTCGCCTTCTTGTCGCCCTGGGTGTAGCGCCACCCCTCTTCCTCGTCGGTGGCGGTCGAGCTCCGGTACAGCTCGGGGATGTCCTCGAACATGAACCTTTTGCCGTCGCTGTTGCGCAGCACCCCGCCCTCGCCGCGCACCCCCTCGGTGACGAGGATGCCGCGGACGCTCGGCGGCCACACCATGCCGGTGGGATGGAACTGCACGAACTCCATGTCCATCAGCTCGGCCCCGGCCCGGTACGCGAGGGCGTGCCCGTCGCCGGTGTACTCCCAACTGTTGCTCGTCACCTTGTAGGCGCGGCCGATGCCGCCGGTGGCGAGCACCACCGCGCGGGCCTTGAACAACTGGAAGCGGCCGCGTTCGCGGTCGTAGCCGAACGCCCCCACGACGCGGTCGCCGTCCTTCAGCAGCTCGACGACGGTGCACTCCATGTGCACGTCGATGCCCTGGTGGACGCCGTGGTCCTGCAGGGTCCGGATCATCTCGAGCCCGGTCCGGTCGCCGACGTGGGCGAGCCGCGGGTACTTGTGGCCCCCGAAGTTGCGCTGCAGGATGCGCCCGTCCTTCGTGCGGTCGAACACCGCCCCCCAGGCCTCCAGCTCGCGCGCCCGCGCCGGCGCCTCCTTCGCGTGCAACTCGGCCATGCGCCAACTGTTCAGGTACTGGCCCCCGCGCATGGTGTCGGCGAAGTGCACCGTCCAGTCGTCGCGGTCGTCCACGTGGGCGAGCGACGCCGCCATGCCCCCCTCGGCCATGACCGTGTGCGCCTTGCCGAGGAGCGACTTGCAGACGAGCCCCACCGAGACCCCGGCCGCCGACGCCTCGATTGCGGCCCGCAGCCCCGCCCCGCCGGCCCCGATCACCAGCACGTCGTGTTCGAAGGATTGGTATTCGTTGTCCATTACGGCAGTCTTCATCTATGCCGACCCGGCAATCCCGCGGTCGGCCGGTTGTCCATCACCCGCCGTCGCCGCGGTCGACCGCGCCCGCCCTTCATCGAGGAGGAACAGCCGGGCGCGAGGTCCTGCCGGCAGCCCCCGGCAGGAGCCTCCGCTGCATTCGAGCGGTGACGCAGCCCGCCCCGCCGATCCGCTGGCGCCCTCCGGGCGGGGTGCAACGCGCGGTTTCGCCACGGCTGCTACAGGAGTCGGAGATCCGTCACGAAGCCCATCGCGCAGAGCCGCACGTAGATGTCGGAGAAGCCGACCCAGACCAGGCTCATCCAGGCGAAGAGCATGTGCCGGCGGTTCAGGCAGCTCACGCAGTCGTAGGTCGGACGGCGGACGGGCAGACCCGCGATGCGGTCGCACCCGCCCCCGACGAGATGCCGCAGCGAGTGGCACCCCAGCGTGTAGCCGCCGAGCAGGACGACGTTCGTCGCGAGGACGAGCGTCCCGACCCCGATGCCGAACGACACGGCCCCGGTCGCCGGGTCCTCGAACCACAGGGCGTTCCAGACGTCGAGGCTCAGGAACACCAGGAGCGCCAGCGCGAAGATGAGGAAGTAGCGGTGCAGGTTCTGCACGATCAGGGGGAACGAGTTCTCACCCCGGTAGCTCGATCGCGGCTCGCCCACGCTGCACGACGGCGGGTCGTGCCAGAACGCCTTGTAGTAGGCGCCGCGATAGTAGTAGCAGGTCAGCCGGAAGCCGACCGGCGCCCACAGAATCAGGAACGCCGGCGAGAAGGGCACCGGATTCGGCCACCAGCCGGGTCTCGGCCCGAGGAGGCTGTGCGGCGAGTCTCCGAAGATCTCGGGCGAATAGAACGGCGACAGATACGGCCCCGAGTGATAGTACTCGCCCTGGAAAGCCGCCCACGTGGAATACACGATGAACGCCGTGAACGCCAGGAAGACGCCGAGCGGCTGCGTCAGCCAGGCGTCGAGCCGCCGAGTCTCCGCCCACCGGCGGACCGGGGTTGCAAAGTGAACCTGTTCCATCCTGTCTCGCTCCGCGACGAATAGGTCGCCCCGCCCCGGCGGGCCGCGCCCACCAGGAGGTGCTCCGACGCATGCTGTGCCTGCGCCGCCGAGAGGTTATCACTTCTCCCGTGCGGTCCGAAAGTGCCCGCGGCGGGCGCGGTCCCACGGTGCCCGTCAGGCCGCCTCGAAGCGGGCCGGGGAGACGGCCGCGAGCAGCGGGTCTTCCCGACCGTCGAGCACCAGGTCGGCCACCAGGCGGGCGGTCAGGGGGGCCAGCAGCACCCCGTTCCGGTAGTGGCCGGTTGCGTACACGAGCCCGGGCGCCGTCGCCGAGCGTCCCACCACCGGCAGGTCGTCGGGAGTCCCGGGGCGCAGACCCACCCGCACCGCCTCGAACCCGGCGTTGCGGGCCTCGGGAAGCACGCCGGAGACCGCCTTGATGAGGGTCGCCACCCCCGCGACGGTGGCGCGCTCGTCGAAACCCGCCTCCTCGACCGTCGCCCCCACCAGCATCGATCCGCCGGGCCAGGGCACCACGTAGCAGCTCGGGGCCCAGACGACCCGGGCTGGCGGGCGCCCGGACCACGCAAGCTGCAGCAGTTGGCCGCGCACCGGCCGCACCGGCAGCGCCCCGGCGGTGCCGGCGGCGCCGCCCGACCAGCTTCCCGCCGCCAGCACGACCGCGTCGCCGGTCAACGTTCCCGCCGCCGTCTCGACGACCATCTCGCCATCCGAGCTCGCCTGCACGTGGCGCGCGGGCCGATCGGTCAGGAAGGAAACGCCGTGCCGGGCCGCCCCGCCCTCCCGGAGCGCCTCCATGAGCGTCGCGACCCCGACGAATCCGTGGGACGGAACCAGCAGGGCCCCGGCCACCGCCGCCCCCAGGGAGGGCTCCGCCGCCCGGGCCTCGCGCGCCGTCAGCAGGCGGCATTCGACCCCCGCCGCGGTCAGGGCGCGTCCGGTCCGCTCCAGCCGGCGCATCGACGCCTCGTCGGTGACCACCTCCAGGGTCCCGGTCCGCTCGTAGAGCACGTCCCGGCCGCTGTCGGCGACGGCGCGGGCCACGAAGTCGTCCCACAGCCCGAGGCTCTCCGCGCACAGGGTGCGGAGGGGACCCGGCCGATCCGCCTCGGCGTACGGGGCCAGGATGCCGGCCGACGCCTGCGTCGCCCCGCCCCCGACGGCCCGGCTCTCGAGCACCCGCACCGCCGCCCCGCGCCGGCCGAGCTCGTCGGCGACGGCGCAGCCGATGATGCCGGCCCCGATCACGATGACGTCGGCTCGCTCGCCCGCAGACATGCTTCCAGTCTCCCACACTGTCCCCTGCCGCCGACTGCCACCCGCGAGTACAAGCCGTTGCTCGTTCCCGACGACAACAACCCACACTGTCCCCTCCCGCCGCCGACTGTCACCCGCCGATGACGCTCCCACCGCCAGGAAACGGCTCGCCCGACCGATACAGTGCGCAGGAAACCACCGGCGACAGGGCGCAGGGAACCACCGGCGACAAGGCTCAGGGAACCACCGGCGCCGCTTCGGTGAGTCGATTCCGCGCGAGCGGGCACGACAATTGCTTTATCATGCGCGTAGAGTGAGAAAGGACGTACCGTCGATGACGAAACCGATAGTCGCGGTAGCCGGCATCGCCATCGCCGCCGTGGCGGCGGCGGGTGTCGGTTCCTACCTCGCCGTACGACATGCCATCGGGCTCGCGCCGTCCACGGCCACCGAACCCGCGGCCGCTCTCGCCGGGCCGTCTCCGGTCGTGGAGACGCCGCCGGCCGCGAACGTCGCGGCCGAGGCGGTGACCGAGATCGAGCCGGCGGCGGTCGAGCCGGCGGTGGCCGCGCCGCCCGAGGAACCACGGCCCG
>JAJEFC010000376.1 GCA_022820675.1 Vicinamibacteria bacterium
GCCGCCCGCTGCTCCTTGCCGGGGCGGCTGCGCGCCGGGTACCGGGACAGCTCGTCGGGCACGCCGGCGTCGCCGGCCGCACGGGCCACCGCGAGGGTGGTGCGCCGGGGTATCGCGCGGCGACGGAACAGCGGGTCGCCCACGATGTCGTAGGTCATGTTGCGCCGCTTCGGCACGAAGCCGGCATCCTCGACGTTCCGCACGATCTCGGCCTCGTCCATGCAGTACTCGGCCCCGGCGGCGCGGACCACGTTCTCCTCGATCATCACGCTGCCCATGTCGTTGGCGCCGAAGGCGAGGCTCAACTGGCCGACCTTGCCGCCCTGCGTGACCCACGACGCCTGCAGGTTGTCGAAGTTGTCGAGGACGATGCGCGAGAGCGCGAGGGTCCGCAGGTAGTCGATGCCCGTCGCCTCGACCCCGGCAAGCTCGGTGTTGGCGGGCTGATAGCTCCAGGTGATGAAGGCGGTGAACCCGCCGGTCTCGTCCTGCAGCTCGCGCAGGCGGCAGAGGTGCTCGACCCGCTCGGCGGGGGTGTCGACGCTGCCGTACATCATCGTCGCGGTCGACCGCAGGCCGGCCTCGTGCACGTGGCGCATCACCGCGAGCCACTCGTCGGCGGTGGCCTTGGAGTAGCAGTTCAGCTCGCGGCGGACGCGGTCGACGAGAATCTCGGCGCCGCCGCCGGGGACGCTGTCGAGCCCCGCCCCCACCAGCCGGCGGACGACCTCCGCCACCGGCTCCTGCGACAGCCTCGACAGGTGCAGGATCTCGGGGGGCGACAGGGCGTGGAGCTTGAAGTCGGGGTAGCGGGCCTTGACCGCCGAGAACAGGTCCTCGTACCACTCGAGGGGAAGGTCGGGGTTGTGCCCGCCCTGCAGCAGGAGCTGATTGCCCCCGACCGCGCGGGTCTCGTCGATCTTGCGGAACAGCTCGTCGAAGCCCAGCACGTAGCCCTCGGCCGACCCCACCGGGCGATAGAACGCGCAGAAGTTGCACCGCGCCACGCACACGTTCGTGTAGTTGACGTTCCGGTCGATGATGTAGGTCACCACCCCGGAGGGGTGCTTGCGGGCCCGAATGCCGTCGGCGAGGCGCCCGAGCAGCGCCGTCGACGCCCCGGTGTAGAGCCGCAGGGCCTCGCGGCCGTCGATCCGGCCGCCGGCGCGCACCCGTTCCGCGATGGACGCGATGGTCATTCCGCCGGCCAGTCGTAGAAGCGGAGGTCCCGCTGCACCTGGACGAGGCGCTGCTCGTACGCGTACTCGAAGAACTTCCGCAGGCCGTCCTGCGCCCGCTCGTCGAGGCCGAACGACACGTTCTCCCGGAGATACCGCCGGCCGATCTCCCGCTGCTCCTCGTCGTCCGGGCAGTGGCGGGCCACGATGTCGTCGACCGCCTGCTCCCCCCGGGCGCGGGCCGCCGCGAGGGCGCGGCCGTGCTCGGCCGTCAGCGCGTCGCGCCGCCCCACCCACGCCGCCCACACGAAGGGCAGCGAGGTCAGGACCGTCCATTCCTCGCCGAGGTCGACCTTCTCGAGGCCCTTCTCCTCGTGCTCGAGGAACAACGCGGCGTCGCCGATGATCAGGGCGGCGTCGCACCGCTTCAGCATGACCGGCAGCTCAGGCCGCAGCTTGACGAGCTTGGGCTCTATCTCCCACGACTCCGCGCACAGGATCCGAAGCAGCATGGCCGCGGTCCGGGAGCTGCTGTCGACGGCGATGGACCGTAGCGACGTGACCGGCCGGGTGGTGAACAGCGCGACTGAGGCGACCTCGCCCTCGGACGCCACCGAGAGATCGGGAACGATGCGGTAGTCGGGGTTCTCGAGGTACTCGATGGAGGGAATCAGCGCGAGGTCGGCCGACCGGTCGTGGAGATGGTGGGCGCACCGGGCCGGCACGTCGAGCTGGAGATCGAAGAGATCCGACTGGTCCTCCAGGCCCTCGACGAGCGGCCTCGCGTTCAGGTACTCGACGGCGGCGACGCGAACTGGACTCATGACTGGAGTGCCTCGTAGCGGCCGTCCCGCGGGACCGGAACGAAGCCGGCCGCCGTGATGTTCCGGCGAATCTCCTCCCGCGGCGACCGGCGCCACCCCTGGTCGTGCGATGCGGCGGCCGGCACCGCGTCGACGTCGTCGGCGCCGAACGTCAACGCCACCTGGGCCAGCTTCGGCCCGTGGCGCGACCAGTCGACCTGAATCGAGTCGATATTGTCAACCAGGAGCCGCGCCAGCGCAACCTGCCGGAGGTCGCCGTAGCCCGTGGCCGGCGGCGACGACTCGACCGGGGGCAGGGGGGCGAGGGCGCGGCAGACGCCGCCGACGCCGTCCCACGATCCGACCCGCCGCAGCCGCCGCCGGGCGTCCTCGCCCACCGCCCCCCCGAGGGTGAGGGTCGAGACGCCGAGACCGCTCTCGCCGAGGACGGCAACCACGGTTTCCGGATTCGGCACGTCGGCCGCGAGCGAGGTCAGGCGCGCCAGCCCCGCTTCCCGAAGCTCGACGAGGAGATCGCCGAGGCGGGCCGCATCGTGGCCGCACAGCGCCTCGAGGTCGCCGTAGGCGAACCCGGTGACGGGCGTCCCCCCCGCGCGGGCGGCCAGGGCCCGGACCGCGGCCACCGCCGCCGAGGACGTCGCGGGCCGGCCCGTCAACCGCAGCTCCCCGGCGTCGGCGGCCACCGGGCCGGCGAGGGCCGGGGCGTCGACCGGCACCGGCTCGACCTGCACGAAGGTGGTCCGGTCTCCGTGCCGGCGCCGCCGCACCGCGTCGGCGGCCATGCCCAGCCCGATCAGGTCGTGCCCGCCGGTCAGGGCCCGCCAGTCGCCGTCGTCGAGCGCCTCGCCCGCCTCGACCTTGTCGAGCACCGCCGCCAGATCGTCATGCATGGACGTCACCCTGTCCGCGACTCCCGCTTCGCCTCGCCGAGCGCCCGCGCCCCCTCGTCAACGGATCGAAGCAAGCACCCTGCCAACTCGCCCGCGGATCGGCGCCGTTCTAGCCCGGAGAGCGTCGCCTACGGCTCCGCTCACCGCCCAACCAACCCTCCAGGAGTCCGCGCCGTTCTACGGCGCAGACTCCTACGGCGCGGGCTCCCGGCTCCCGGGCCCCGTGGAGATGCCGGGGGCGTCGCGCAGCGCCGCCGCCACCCGCACCGCGAGGGCGAGCGCCCGCCGGCCCTCGGCCCCGTCGACCCGCGGGGCCGTCCTCCCGGAGACCGCCCGCGCGAAGTCGTCCAGCTCGAGCGCGAGGGGCTCGCCCGGCGGCACCTCCACGCGCCCGCCGTCGATGGCCGGCGTCCCGTCACCGGTGCGCCGGACCCGCCACGTCTCGACCTCGCCCCGCGCGCAGTCGACCGAGATGTACGCGTCCCGCTGGAAGAACCGCAGCTTGCGCACGCGGTCGCGGCTGATCCGGCTCGCGGTCAGGTTGGCGATGCAGCCGGAGGCGAACCGCAGCCGGACGTTGGCGATGTCGACGTGCCCGGTCAGCACCGGCACCCCGACCGCCTCGATCGCGGCCACCTCCTCGCCGACCGCGGTCCTCACGATGTCGAGGTCGTGAATCATCAGGTCGAAGACGACGTCGACGTCCAGGCTTCGGGGAGAGAACGCGCCGATGCGGTGCACCTCGATGAAGCGCGGGGCCTCGACCAGCGGCAGGGCCGCCGTCACCGCCGGGTTGTAGCGCTCGGTGTGCCCGACCGCCAGCACCGCCCCGCCCGCCGTCGCCGCGGCGATCATCTCGTCGGCCTCGTCGAGCGACCGCGCCATCGGCTTCTCGACGAGCACCGAGATGCCCCGCTCCAGCAACGGGACCGCGACCGCGCGGTGGCGATCGGTGGGCACCGCGACGGTGACCGCGTCCACCCGGCCGTGCAGCGCCGCCGCGTCGGTCTCGGGGCGCACGCCGGCCTCGGACGCCACGCGGGCGGCGGCCTCGGAGTCGACGTCGACGACCGCTTCCAGCCGGACGCCGGGGGAGGCGGACAGGATGCGCGCGTGATGCCGGCCGAAGTGCCCGGCCCCGACCACCGCCATCCGGGGGGCGCCGCCCAAGGCCGCCGCGGTCATCGCCGGCGAGCCCTCCGGAGCGGGGCTCCACGGAGGAACGTGTCGCCGGAGAAGACCGCGGGCGCGCTCATTCCGCCCCCGGCTCCCGCCCCACGACCGCCGCCCCCTGGGCGTCGGCCCGCGCGTAGAACCGCGGCCCGTCGAGCACCAGGGTCCGCCCGGCGTCGACCGACAACGCCGTCGCGCCCGCCTTCTCCATGGCCGCCAACGTCGGCAAGCCCACCACCGGCACGTCGAACCGCATGTCCTGGGCGGGCTTGCCGACCTTGACGATGCACACCCCGGGGCCCGCGAGCGCGCCGGCGCGGGCGATGACCGCGTCGGTGCCCTCCATCGCCTCGACCGCCACCACCGCGCGGTCCTTCACGGCGATGGTCTGGCCGATGTCCAGGGCGGCCACCGCGTCCGCCATGCGGTAGCCGAAGTCGAGGTCCGCCTGCTCGTCCGCCGACGGCGGCCGGGCGGTCAGCACGCCGCTCCCCGCCAGCAGGGGGCGCAGGAAGGCGGTCGAGTTCTCGAGCTCGATCCCGTGGTCGGCGAGAACGTCGGCCACCGCCGAGATCACCGCGTCGGTGTTCCTCGTCCGCAGACGGCCGAGCACCTTCAGCCCCGCCAGGTCGGGCACGATGTCCGCGAACAGCCGCGTGTGCTTGACCTGACCGGCCATGACCGCTCGGCTCACCCCTGCATGCTTCAGGATCGAGATGCACTTGCCGACCTGACCCAGCGAGACCCAGTGGACGGCGGCCGGCGGATCGCCGGCCGCCGCCTCGGCGAGGGCCGGGCTCGTCTCCTCCCTGATGGCGACGACGGTCACGTCGTGGCCGAGCCGGCGCGCCCCCTCCAGGGCCAGGAAAGGGAACCGGCCGTTTCCCGCGATCAGGCCGAGCCGCATGGCGTCTCCCCGTCCCGCCGCCCCGAGGCCCCGCTCCCCGCCCGGCGGCCGCCGGCCGCCCGTGGCGAAAGCCCCCGGTGTATTCGAGCGGCGATGCATCCCGCGCCTCGCCGCTCTCGCGGCAACGTGGGGTTCCGCCACGGGCCGCTACTCATCGCCCGGCGCCACCTCGATGCGGCGGGTGCGGCGGCGCAGATGGACCCCGCGGCGCGACGAGCGGATGAAGTCGACGAGATAGGCCACCTCCGGGTCGTCGAGGGTCCGGTCCCGCTCGATCCGCTCGAGGGCCTGGGTGGTGTTGAGCTTCGACTGCAGCAGGTGGCGGAACGCCCGCCGGAGCTGGGTGATCGTTCCGGGCGGGACGCCCCGGCGCTCGAGCCCCAACGTGTTCAGGTCGTAGATGCGGGCCCGGTTCCCGACGCTGCGCGCATAGGGGAGCGCGTCGAGGGTCACGACCGAGGCGCCGCCGACGAAGGCGTGCCGGCCGATGCGGCAGTATTGATGCACCCCGGAGACGGCCCCGATGAAGGCGTGGTCCTCCACCGCGACGTGGCCGCCCAGCATCACCGCGTTGGCGAGGATGGTGTGGCTGCCGATGCGGCAGTCGTGGGCGACGTGGACGTAGGCCATGAAGAGGTTGTCGTCGCCGATGCGGGTGACGCCCCCGCCCTGCGCCGTCCCGCGGTGAATCGTGACGAACTCCCGGAACACGTTGCGCCGGCCGATGACGAGGGTCGTGCGCTCTCCTCCGAACTTCGTGTCCTGGGGAATCAGGCCGACGGAAGCGAACGGGAACACCTGCGTCTCGTCGCCGATCTCGGTCCACCCGTCGATGACCGCGGACGCCCCGACGAGACAGCCGCGCCCGATGCGCACGTGCGGCCCGATCACCGCGTTGGGCCCGACCACCGTGCCGGCCCCGATGCGCGCTCCCGGGGCCACCCGCGCCGTGCGGTCGATGCGCGCCTCGTCGAACAGCAGCCCCAGCCGCAGCTCCGCCTCGACCACGACGTGGTCGCCCACGTGGGCGACCGCCGCCACCACCGCCATCCGCCGCCGGCGGCGGCGAACCGACACCGAGACCCGCAGCCGGTCGCCGGGCACGACCTGACGGCGGAAGCGGGCGCTGTTGACGCCGCGGAGCACCGCGCGCAGGGTCGCGGCCTCGCCGTCCGGCTCGAGCAGCAGCACCGCCGCGGCCTGGACGAAGGTCTCGATCATCAAGACGCCGGGCATCACCGGATTGCCCGGAAAGTGGCCCTGGAAGAACTCCTCGCTGACGGTGACGTTCTTGACCGCGACGAGGCGGGCCCCGGGCTCGTGCTCGACGACGTCGTCGAGCAGCACCGAGGGATAGCGGAAGCAGAGGCGGCCGAGGGCCCCGTCGAACCCGTCGGAGAGGCCGGTGGCGGCCGGTACCGAGGATGCCGGACTCGACGGGAGGCTGACCATGTCGGAAGTGACCGCCGGTGAACCAGTGTCACGCCGCTGCGCGGGACCGAGAGCGTGGCGCCCTGGGCGCCCCGCGACAGGTTCGCGCCGGCGAAGCCCCGAAACGGGCCGGGTCGCTCGGAGGCCGGAGATCGGGCGAGGAGCCGACGGCGGCGATCGGACCGGGCCAGGGCCGACAACCGATCACCGCTCCGGCGCGATCCGCCGCGCCCGCCGAGGCGGCGCGACGGTTGCCGACGACGAACGCTACTCTCCGCCCGAGGTGCGGTTGAGCTCCTGAATGACGTCCGCGGAGATGTCGAGCGCGGGATCCGCCCAGGCGAACATGCCGGCGGCCGCATTGAAGACGAAGTGGAGCCGCCGGCTCGTCGCGACCTGGTTGATCGCCGGTATCAGGCTGTTCTGGAACTGGAGCTGCAACTGTTGATCCAGTTGCTGGAGCTCGGCATCGGCGTCCTGGGTCAACCTGTCCAATTCCAGGCCCAGACGCTGGATCTCCTGCTGCTCCGCGAGCTGGGCCTCGGGGCTCATCACGCTGGCGTTCTGCTGGAGCTGCTGCTGTCGGGTCTGCAGGGCCTGCTGTCGGCCCACGAGCTCCTGCTGCCTCTGTTGCATCAGTTGCTGAAGCTGCTGGTTCGCGGCCTGGCCCGCGGTCGACTCGGCGGCGATGCGCGCGAGGTCGACGTAGGCGTATCTGGCGTCCGCCGGGAACGGCAATCGGGCCTGGGGCGCCTGCCCCGCCCCGACGGATGCCGGCATCACGCAAACACCGGCGACCACCGCCGCCGCAACTCCAGTCAGCAATCTCATCGGACCTGTCCCTCGATCGTTGTCGACCCCTGCCACCCGAACCCGAGGGTGAGGGCGCACCGGCGCCCGCCGCCCTCACCCGAAGCACCCAATACGATACCAGCTTCCGGCGGCCTCCCGCGAACGCCGGCCCGGAACGGGGTGCACGTCAGATTTGCGGGACCCGCCTCTGTCGCCGCGGGCACTTCGCCGAAAGCCACCCGTTCGCACGCCAAATCCGGCCCGGAATGCCAGCAACCGCGAATTGCAACTTTCCTGACGTGCACCCCTCAGAACGTGGCGCCGACCGCGAACTTGAAGACGGTCGCCTCCTGCGGCTGGAAGCGATCGTTGAGGATGCCCTCGCGGTGGGGGTTCCACGCGTAGATCAGGCGGAACGGCACGTTGAGGACGGGCATGAAGAACCGCAGCTCCACCCCCGTCGACGTCCTGAACAGATCGCCCGAGAACTGCTGCCCGAAGTCGGCGACCTGGCCGGTGTCGTAGAAGAAGAGCAGCCGCACCGGGTTGGCGATGGCGAAGATGTACTCGGCGTTGAAGAGCAGGCTCTTGTTGCCGCCGATCACCAGCCCGCTGCCCGAGACGATGTTGCCGGCGGCGTCGAAGACGAGCGGGTCGTTGGGCCCCACGGTGCGGATGTCGAACCCGCGCAGGCTGAACTCGCCCCCCATCGCCAGCAGCTCGAAGATGGGCAGCGTCGTCGTCCCCGCCATCGGCGCGATGTACTCGCCGCGCGCCCGCACCCCGAAGGTCAGCTTCGGATGGTGCCGCAGGTACCAGACCCCCTCGACCGAGGGCTTGTAGAAGTGCGTGTTGCCGCCGAGGCCGGCCGCGAGCTCGAACGCGGCCGTGTAGCGCTGGCCCGTCATGGGGAAGATGGGGTGATCGACGGTGTTGTAGACGAACGACGGGGTGACCGAGCTGATCGTCCGCGCCCCGCCCTCGCCGAGCAGCAGGGCGTCCTGCAGGAACGGGTTGAACTGCAGGAGCCGGGGGTTCAGGAACGCGGGGTTGAGCTCGCCCACGTCGGTCTCCTCGAACGAGTACCCGAGGAAGAACTGCGACCAGCGCCCCGCCCGCATGCCGAACGACGTCGTGGCTCCGATGGAGCTCTGCGTGAACTGGTTGATGAAGCGGATGTCGCGGCGGAAGACGTTGAACCCGGCGGTGATGGGCTTCCCGAAGAGATACGGCTCGGTGAAGCCCACGACGTAGTTCTTGATGCGCTCGCCGTTCTGGAGCGACAGCGACAGCGACTCGCCGCGGCCGAGGAAGTTGGTGGTCTGGAACGCGAGCTGGAGGAAGAAGCCGTCGAACTGCGAGGCGCCGGCCCCGAACGTCAACTGGTTGAGGTTGGTCTCCTCGACCTCGAGGGTCAGATCGACCTCGTTGTCCACCCCCGGCCGCTTCTCGATCTGGATGGCGGTGTCCTCGTCGAGCGGCTCGAAGTACCCGAGCTGATTGAGCCGCCGGACGCTGAACCGGAGGGCCTCGGTGTTGAAGACGCCCCGCTCGAACAGGTTGATCTCGCGCCGGATGACCTCGTCGTGGGTGGTGTTGTTGCCCACGAAGGTGATGCGGTTGACGAAGTACTGCTCCCCCTCCTGCACCCGGATGGTGACGTCGACGACCGGGTCGCCGTCCATCCGCGCCGGCGACCCGTCGTCCTCGAGGCGCGGCACGAGGTCGGGAAACACCGTCATCTCGTAGTAGCCGATGGCCCCGTAGGCCTCGCGGGCCACGTCGAACGCGTCGCGGACCACCTGCTCCGAGTAGTAGTCGCCCGGCTCCAGGCCCGAGAAGATCGAGCTCAGGGCCTCGGTCCGCAGCACGTCGTGCCCGTCGAAGTCCAGGGTCCCGACGCGGTACCGCTCCCCCTCGCTCACGGGAATCCTCAGCCGCACCGGCCGGCTCTCCCCGGACTCCGACATGTCGAGGTATTCCAGCTCCGGCTGGCCGACCTGGGCCTCGATGTAGCCGTTGTTCCGGTAGTGCGCCACCAGCAGGTCGGCGTCCTGCTCGAACCCGAAGGGCCGATACGTCCCCCGGCCGCCGATGAACGAGAACAGCCAGCGCTCCTTCGTGAACCGCATCTGGCCCTTGAGCGACCGCTCGCTGACGTTGTCGTTGCCGACGAAGGAGATGTCCGACACCTGGACCTTGGGCCCCGCGTCGATGTGGAACGTGAGCTCCACGACCCGGGGTCCGCCGGCCAGGGGGGTGATCTCGTGGGTCACCTCCGCGAACTGGAACCCCTTCTCGGCCCACATCTCCCGCAGCAGCCCCTCGGTGCGCCGGATCACGCCGGGCCCGATGCGGCTGTCGAGGCGCAGCTCGATGCCGACCGACTCCATCGCCTCGTCGATCTCGGCCCGGTCGTACTCCTCGGAGCCCTCGAAGTTGACGATCCGGACCCGCTCGCGCTCCTCCAGCACGAAGATCGCGCGGCGGCCCTGGACCCCGTTGGGATAGGGGTCGTCGACGATCTCGATGGTCAGGTCGGTCAGGAAGCCGGTGTTCCACAGCCGCTCGAAGTCGCCGAGCAGCACCTCCTCGATGGTCTCGTCGTAGGGCGTCCACCGTCCCTGGGACGGCAGGCTGACGTAGTCGTCGATCTCCATGTAGTAGAGGTACGTCTGGCCCTCCACGCTGAGGACGTTGCCCTGGGTGGGGGCCACCAACTGGATGGTCGTGAACAGCGTCGGCGAGTCGGGCGGGGGCAGGGGCGGAGGCTGGAACTGTCCGCCTCCCCCGCGCGGCTCGCCCGCCGCACCAGGTTCCCCCGCCGCCCGGGCGGCGTCGACGGGGCCGAGCCCGACCGCCAGGACGATCGCAACCGCCGGAAGTGGTGAACGTCTCATGGCCTTCCCGTCCGTTCCTGCCGGGTCCTCCGCTGCCGGGGGCAGGCGAGACCGCCCCCCCGGATCCCTTAGACGCTGGCCGTCAGCCGGCGGCCGTCGTAGGTCCGCGCCGCGTCGCGATAGCTCAGCTCGCCGCCGTCGAGGTACACCTCGATCTCGCCGCCCCGCAGGCGTCCGCGTATCAGCTCCTCGGAGAGCGGGTCCTCGACGTACCGCTGAATCGCCCGCCGGAGCGGCCGCGCGCCGTACGAGCGGTCCTTGCACGTCATCTCGATCACCCAGTCGACCACCTCGGGGGCGAGGCTGATCTGCAGCTTGCGGTCGACGAGATGCTCGTTGAGCTGCTCGACGAGCATCCCGGTGATGCGCCGCAGGTCGTCGTCGACGAGGGCGTCGAAGACGATGACCTCGTCGAGCCGGTTGAGGAACTCGGGGTTGAAGGTGCGCCTCACCTCGCCCAGCACCATGTCGCTGACGCTGCGCTGGACCTGGCCGGCGTCGGCGGGCTGGAACCCCAGCGAGGCCTTCTTCTGGATGAAGCGGGCCCCGATGTTCGAGGTCATGATGATGATCGCGTTCTTGAAGCTGATGCGGTTCCCGAGGCCGTCGGTGAGGTGCCCGTCCTCGAACACCTGCAGCAGGATGTTGAACAGGTCCGGATGGGCCTTCTCGATCTCGTCGAGCAGGACCACCGAGTAGGGATGCCGCTTGACCTTCTCGGTGAGCTGGCCGCCCTCCTCGTGCCCCACGTAGCCCGGCGGCGAACCGATGAGCTTCGAGACCGAGTGCTTCTCCATGTACTCGGACATGTCGAAGCGGATCAGGGCCGAGTCGCTCCCGAACAGGAAGTTCGCGAGGGCCCGCGCGAGCTCGGTCTTCCCGACGCCGGTGGGCCCGAGGAACACGAAGCTGCCGACAGGACGGTCGGGCGACTTCAGGCCCGCGCGCGACCGCCGGATGGCGCGGGCCAGCGCCGACGTGGCGTGCTCCTGGCTGATGACCCGCCGGTGGAGCTCGCTCTCCATCTGGAGCAGCCGGTCGCCCTCGTCCTTGTTGATCGACGTCAGGGGCACGCCGGTCCACGTCGCCACGACGCCGTCGATGTCCTGCTTGCCGACCTCGATCGGGGCCGTGGCGACCCGCTCGTCGAAGCGCTCCCGCACGTACTGGAGGTTCTCGCGGGCGACCACCTCCTGCTCCTTGAAGTACTGGGCCTTCTCGAAGTCCTTCTGGGCCGCCGCGCTCTCCATCTGCGCGACCGCGGCGCGGATGTCGCGGTTGATGTCGCCGAGCTCCTCGCTGAACCGGGCCTCCCGGAGCTTGGCGCGGGACCCCGCCTCGTCGAGGAGGTCGATGGCCTTGTCGGGCAGGAACCGCTCGGTGATGTAGCGGCTCGACTGATGGACCGCGGCCTCGAGGGCCTCCGGCGTGTAGGTGACGTGGTGGAACGACTCGTAGCGGTCCTTGACTCCGAGCAGCACCTCGAGGGCGTCGGTCTCGCTCGTCGGCTCGACCTTGACGGCCTGGAAGCGCCGCTCGAGCGACCGGTCCTTCTCGATGTGGCGCCGGTACTCGGCCGGGGTGGTGGCCCCGATGCAGCGGATCTCGCCGCGCGACAGGGCCGGCTTGAGGATGTTCGCGGCGTCGAGCGACCCCTCGGCGGAACCGGCGCCGACCAGCGTGTGCAGCTCGTCGATGAACAGGATGATGTTCGGGTTCTCGACGAGCTCCTTCATGATGGCCTTGAGGCGTTCCTCGAACTGCCCCCGGTACTTGGTGCCGGCGACGATGAGGGAGATGTCGAGGGCGAGGATGCGCTTGTCGGCGAGGAAGTGCGGCACCTCGCCGCCGACGATGCGCTGGGCGAGACCCTCGACGATCGCGGTCTTCCCGACCCCCGGCTCGCCGATGAGCACCGCGTTGTTCTTGTTGCGCCGGCACAGCACCTGCTGCAGCCGCTCGAGCTCGAGCGGGCGCCCGATGAGGGGGTCGAGCCGGTTCTTCATCGCGCTCTCGGTGAGGTCGCGGCTGAACTCGGCGAGCAGCGGCGTCTCCTTGACCCGCGTGAGGGTGGTCTTCTCGTTCAGGAGCTGGACGACGTCCTCGCGCACGGTGTTCAGCCGCATGCCCTTCTCGACGAGAATCGACGCGGCGACGCAGCGCTCCTCGCGCAGGAGGCCGAGCAGCAGGTGCTCGGTCCCCACGTAGTTGTGCAGCAGCCGGTCGGCCTCCTCGGCCGCGAACTGCAGGACGCGCTTGGTCTCGGTGCTGAAGGGGATCTCCACCGAGGTCGACACCTTCTCGCGGAACACCGTCCGCCCCTCGATGTCCTTGCGAATGCCCTCGAGCGACAGGTGCGAGCGCGCGAAGATGCGGCTCGTCAGCCCCTTGCCCTCCCGAATCAGGCCGAGCAGCAGGTGCTCGGTCTCGATCGAGATGCTCCCGAGCTGACTCGCCTCGTAGCGAGCGAAGAACAGGACCCGACGTGCCCGCTCGGTGTAGCGCTCGAACATCGGTTGACCCCTGACTTCACCGTGACAACCGGCGGCATCGACACGCTGCGGGACGCCGGCGAGACCGTACAAGGGTGGTTTTCGCCATTATAAGGCAAGCCCCCGGGTCACCCCGCAAGCACCGATCCTTCCGGCCCTGGCCCCGGGGGCCTGGTGGTGTGTCCGCGAAATGGCTTTACATCGCACCGACGTGGTCGACAAGGCCGCAAAACCCCCGATTTTTCGGGGGCCAACTGATGGCAGCCGCGCCTGGCCCACGGAAGCTGAACTGTAAAGTCATTCTTGGGACACGCCACTAGGCCGGGGGGCCCGCCGCACCCGACCGACGCCGCGCGGGGTCGGGCCGGCGGCCCTCAGGCCGGCCGCAGACGGCCGTCCTCGAGGCGGAGCACGCGGTCGCAGGCGGCCGCGAGCTGCAGGTTGTGGGTGGCGATGAGCGAGGTGAGCCGCCGCGCCTCGTGGAGGCGCCGCAGCAGGGCGTGGAGGTCGCGGCCGGTCTGCTCGTCGAGGTCGCCGGTGGGCTCGTCGGCGAGCAGGAGGGCCGGCTGCATGACGAGCGCGCGGGCCACCGCCGCGCGCTGCTGCTCGCCGCCCGAGAGCATCCCGGGCCGGTGGGTCAGCCGCTCGCCGAGCCCCACCTCGCGCAGCAGCGCCTCGGCCCGGCGGTGCGCCTCCCCCCGCGCCGCCCTCGCGATGCGCAGCGGCATGGCCACGTTCTCGACCGCGCTGAACTCCGGCAGCAGGTGGTGGAACTGGAAGACGAACCCGACGTGCCGGTTGCGGAACGCGACCCGCGCGTCGTCGCCGGCGGCGGACAGCTCCGTCCCCGCGATGGCGATGCTGCCCCCGTCGACGGCGTCGAGTCCGCCCACGCAGTGCAGCAGGGTGCTCTTCCCGACCCCGGAGGCGCCGACGACGGCGATCATCTCGCCCTCGTCGACGGCCAGCTCGAGGTCGTGCAGGACCCTCAGCCGCCGGTCGCCGACGGCGTAGGACTTGGAGAGGGCGCGGACGTCGAGGAAGGCCATGGACGGTGAGCGGTGCGACGAAGGCGGCCCGCCAATCGGCGACGAACGCGACCGCCAATCGGCGACGAAGGCGGCCCGCCAATCGGCGACGAACGCGACCGCCGGATCGCTACGGCGGCCGCCGCCCCGCGCCCGACCCATCCTACAGGAGTCCGCCGCCGTCGCGGACTCCTACTGGTAACGAAGCGCCTCGGCCGGGTCGAGCCGAGACGCCTGGCGGGACGGATACAGGGTCGCGAGCAGGCACACCACGAGCGAGCCCGCCACGACCAGCAGGAGGTTGCCCGGCTCGACCCGGAACGGCAGCCACCCCACGTCGTATACGTCCGACGGCAGCCGGATCCACTGGTAGCGGTCGGCGAAGTACGACAGCAGGACGCCGCACGCGGCCCCGACGCCGGTCCCGACCACCCCGATTATCCCGCCCTGCAGCAGGAAGACGGTCCGGATGCTGCGCGACGACGCCCCCATCGTCTTCAGGATGGCGATGTCCCGGCTCTTCTCCATCACCAGGAGCACCAGCGACGCCACGATGTTGAGGGCCGCCACCATCATGATGAGCCCGATGGTGACGCCGATGGCCATCTTCTCGAGCCACAGGGCCGAGAACAGCGCCTGGTTCAACTGGCCCCAGTCCTGGGCGAAGTACTCGGCCCCCAGGGTCTCGGTGACCGCGCTCGCCACCGCCGGCGCCTCGTCGAGATCCTCGACGCGCAGCTCCATCATGTCGGCCCGATCCCGATTGAACAGGCGGCCGGCCGCGGCGAGGCTGACGAAGCCGTACGAGCTGTCGTACTCCCGCAGCCCCAGGCTGAAGACGCCGACCACCTCGAGGCGCCGCCACCGCGGCACGAGCCCCATGGGCGAGAGCGTCGCCCCCTGCACCGTGAGCACGGAAACGGTGTCGCCGACGGATGCCCGCAGCGAGCGCGACAGATCGTCGCCGATGACGACGCCGCCCAGGGCGCCCTCGCGCGGCTCGGACAGGGCCGCGAAGCTCCCCAGGACCATCGACTCGGCGACCTCGGTGACCTGCGCCTCGAGCACCGGGTCGACTCCCTTGAGGGTGACGAACGCGTCGACGCCGTGGGCCGTCGCCATCCCGTAGCCGAGGATGACCGGGGCCGCGGCGACGACCCCGGGCACCCCGACGAGCTTGGCGGCCTCCGCCTCGTGATCGACCAGCCCCCCCCCGAGCAGCTTCTGCACGTAGACGTGGGCGGCCGCCCCCACGATGCGGTCCCGCAGCTCCTGCTGCATGCCCGTCATCAGGGCGAGGGCGATGACCAGGGCCATGACCCCGACCGTGACCCCCAGCGCGGAGACGGCGGAGATCACCGAGATGAACGCCTGCCGGCGCTTCGCCAGCAGGTAGCGGGTGGCGACGTAGAGCTCGAAGGGCAGGGTCATGCCGTCTCTTCCCCGGCGAGAACAGTGACGGAAACTACTGCTGCGTCAAGGACTGAACGTTCGGGTGCGCGGGCCGTGATTCGTCAACGATTGCCGGCACCGAACCAATGCCCGTGTCCGAAGATTCGGACGTGACGCACCACTGCGTCGCCGCGTCGTCCCCAACGCGGAAACCGCCGAAAGCGGGCTGCGTCCGGGGCGTAGCCGGCAACGTCGGATCGATCGCGGTCCCAACCGTCGCGGGATGCCGTCCATCCCGTCACCTGGCGCGCATGAGCGGGAACAGGATCACGTCGCGGATGGACGGGCTGTCGGTCAGGATCATCACCAGCCGGTCGATGCCGATGCCCTCGCCGGCCGTCGGGGGCAGCCCGTACTCGAGCGCGCGGACGTAGTCCTCGTCCATGCGGTGGGCCTCCGCGTCGCCCCCCTCCCGGTCGCGGATCTGGGCCTCGAAGCGCCGCCGCTGCTCGACGGGGTCGTTGAGCTCGCTGAACCCGTTCGCGAGCTCCATGCCGGCCGCGTACAGCTCGAAGCGCTCTACGGTGTCCGGGTCGTCGTCGCGCTGCTTCGACAGCGGCGACACCTCGGTCGGGAAGTCGTGCACGAACGTCGGCTGCACGAGGGCGGGCTCGCAGAGCCGTTCGAAGATCTCCAGGGCGATCTTGCCGGGTCCCTGGTCGGGCTTCGTCTCGACGCCGAGGCGCGCGGCAAGCTGCGCGGCGGTCGCCCGGCTGCGCAGGTCCGACTCGGACACCGGCGTGCCCAGCCGTTCCGCGGCCGCGTCGCACACCGCCTGCCGCAGCCTCAGGCGCGGGTACGGCCCCCGGAATGACAGGGTCCGGCCGCCGAAGCTGACCGAGGCGTCATCGGCGTCGCCGGGCGCGCCTCCGCCGTCCGTTCGCTCGCGTCCGACCGGCGGCGGGCCGGGCCCGGCCGAAGCGCCGGCGGCGGCGACCGGCCCG
>JAJEFC010000282.1 GCA_022820675.1 Vicinamibacteria bacterium
GTCCGGCATGACCTTGCTCAGCCGCACCAGCGCCCGCCGGAACGCCATGCGCGCCGCGTCGGGTGACGACAGCCGCTCGAGCAGGGCCAGTTGCCGGAAGCTGTAGCCGCACTCGATGCGGCCGGCGACCAGCCGCCGGTGGAGCGGCGTCAAGCGCTTCAGACCCTCCAGGTAACGCTCCCAGGCCTCGTCGTCGAGGACCTGTCGAAGCTGCGGCGCTCCCTCCTCGGCGAACAGGAGCGACTCGCTCGGCAGAACCACGTTCCGGCGGAGCATCGCCCGCCGCAGCTGGTCGCCTATGCGGTTCTGGACGGCGCGCCGCAGGTAGACGCGCAACGCCTTGGCGTGCGCCGAGCGGAGGCTCGACAACCGCTTGAGCGTGCGGTGCAGGGCATCCTGGACGATGTCGCTGGTGTCGACCCCGTCGCGGGCCCAGGCCGGCAGGCGGCCCCGCGCCCAGCCGCGAAGCCAGGACGCGTGGCGGGTGAGCAAGGCGCCGAGGGCGGAGCGGCTGCCCCGTCGAACGCGCTCCAGCAGGCGCCGTTCGGAATCCGGACCATCAGGACCGGGTCCGTCGGGATTCTGCCGCGGTGAGGCAATGTGCGCCGGTCTCTCCACCGCGCCCAATCATGCATGAAGGCGCGGCGGCTCGCCATGGGTTGGCACTGCCCGCACTGTTGACCAACGTCTCGGCCCCGTTTCGCGGCGGGGTGGTTGGAGCTGTCGGGCGCGAACTCCCACTGGCCGGGGACCCGTGTCGGATCCGTTGCGGCCGTCGCCCCACATCACCTTTCGCTGCCCGACCGTTCGGTTTCCGGGTGCTCATCCGTCTTGAACATCGTACGCCCCGAATCCAGGCTGCCGCGGTCGGTCTGCGGCGCGGCTGAGGATGGGCGCGCCCACGCGGGTTCGAGCGCCTCGACCTGCGCGGCTTTGACGGTTCGAGGCCGGTGAGGCGCCTCGCCGGGAAGAGGTTGGGGTGAGGATTCCATGTTCAGACATCTCGCGGTCACCATGACTGCCGTTGCCGCCGTGCTGGCGGTCAGCTTCCCTGCGGCGGCGCAGGACACCCACTGGTCAGCGGACATCAGGGCGGAGGAACACGTCTTCGATGACGGAAAGGACTACGTCGGTTATCTGCGCGGCCTCTTCGGCAGCATCCGTGGGGCTAGGCAGTTCGACTACGACGGCGTCACCTATACGGTCGAGGGGTTCTACATCACGAACGAGCCGCGTTCGCTGCTCGTGGGGCTCACGAAGTTCGGCGGCGTGGGGGCGCGTCTCCCGGGCGACGCGAACCTCGCGTTCCGGGTCGACGGCCAGCTGTTCCCGCTGAGCGACATCAGCCGGACGGCCGGCGAGGAGTACGTCGTCTGGGACGACTCCGGGCTGGCTTGGTCCGACGGCCAGGTGGTTTCCGTGGCGTTGATCGAGGGGGCTACGCCGGTTCCGGCAGTCCCGCTGGTCGGAGCCGGGTTGCTGAGCCTGCTGCTCGGCGTCGGCGCGTACCGCCGTGTTGCTGGCCTGCGTCAACTGTCTTCCAGCCCGCCGACGGTCGGCGGGTCGCGGTGAAACGTGGGCGTGTTCCTTGTCGGTTGCCGGCGACCGCCGTGCAGGAGAAGTCCCCCCCACCCGTTGGGGGCGCGACGACCGCCGCGGTCGTTCGCGTGGCGGCGCGGGTCGTCGTGTTGTCGGGGGGCGCCGGCGCCGAGGCGGTCGCGCAGGGTGCCGAGGAGGACCGCGCGGCGCTCGTGGCGCTCTACCGCACGACGAACGGCGCGAGCTGGGTCGACAGCTCGAACTGGACCACGGCGGCGCCCTTGGGCGAGTGGTTCGGGGTGCAGACGGACGTCGAGGGACGGGTCGCGATTCTGGACCTCCATCGCAATGGGTTGAGCGCAACCTGGGCAACCTGTCCGACCTCGTCTACCTGACGCTGGACTTCAACGAGTTGAGGGGTCCGATCCCGGGGGGGAGGGAGGAACGAGAGATGTTTCGATGGAGACGCCGGCGGAACCTGAATCAGGGATGTCTCGACCTGGAGGAAGCTGCGCGGACTCTGGAGGAGCAGCAGGGGCTCGTGGGAGGTGTTGTGGTCGGCACCGGCCACGGTAACGACGGGCACTGGACTGAACTGCCGGTCATACGGGGCCGACGCGGATGGGGAGCCCGGGTCCGTCGAACCTGCGGGCACAGGTGCACCGTCTCGGCGTCGGGACTCGCGGGAACGATGGGCGACAGATTGGACGTCCGCAAGTAGGGAACAGCGATGAAACCATTGCCGGCTCGGCGTTCGTGCTCGGCGTGACCGTGCACTTGGCGGCGGTTGTGTGCGCCGCACACGCCGGGGTGGTGGGCGCTGGCGGTCGACGAGCGCCAGGGCGACCCGTCAGGGTGCTTCGGAGACTACTTCTTGGCGGCTCGCTTCCTGCGTGCGGCCCAGTAGGCGGTCATGCGTTCCGACACCGCCTTCTTTTCCGCGGCCGTTATCGGCCGGCGCTTCCTCTCCGCCGGCTTGGCGTCGGACTTGCTCTCCGCGGTCGCCGCGGCAGCGGGCTTCCTCCTCGAGGAGGACCGCCGTGAGGTGGAGCGCGCCGCCGGCCGCGCGGACGCTCCCAGCATCTCCTCGACGGCGGTCAACGCCTTGATCTCCGCTTGGAGGCGGTCGATCTCGCTTTGTCGGTCGGCCTAGGGTGGCGGAGCACTGTCGGACACCGCTGGGGGCGTTGCGGCGGCCGTTCGGAGAAGCTCTGCCTCCGCGCCGTTCAGGTACCCCGTCGGTGGCGCTCCCCGCAACTGCTGCCATCGCGGCGCGCGTGCGCGGGCCGAACAGGCCGTCGGGCGTGCCGGGGTCGAAATTGCAGATCCCCCGGTACTGCGACCGCGAAGCGGCTGCGGGGCCGACAGCACCGACGCCGCGAATGCGGCCGCCGGCGTCGACCGTCGCGACGGGCCGCCGCGGCCGAGCTCGTCGAAGGTCCTCGGACGGAGGCGTCCAGGCGATGCGGAAACCGGCGCGGCCGCCATCGGCCCGTGGTGGCGGATCCAGGCCTGTCGCGGTCACCATGGGCGCATTTGCGATCCCCGGCACGCAACTCGACCGATACGGCCAGGGTCATGCTGGGACGACTCTCGGTTCCTGAGGGTCAGCGGGACCGTCGTCAGAAGCTGATCACCAGCGCGGTCCGGAAGATGGCGTCCAGACCCGCCTTGCGAATCCGGCCCGTCCCGAAGTCGAGCGGCACTCCGCCGTCCGCGACCGTTTCGAACAGCTCGTCCCCGCTGCCGGGCGCACCGTCGGGGTCGATCAGCATCACGCGGGCGAGGATGGCGGCTTCCTCGAGGACGGGCCGGTTCTCGTACAGATGCTGCAGGCTCACCCGCAGCGACAAGTGCTCGCTCATCGCAACGCCGAGGGCGTTGGTCGCGTTCAGGGAGTAGTCCGAGGCCGACCGGAGGTTGACGTTGAGCGCCAGGTCGCTGTCGAGCTCCAGAGAGTCGCCGAGGCGGTGGTGATAGTCGCCGTCCAGGCGGAAGCCCGCAAACCGGTCGTCCTTCCCGGTGTCCTGTGCGGTTTCGTTGCGAGACGTGTAGCTGATTCCGTAGCCGGTGGAGAGGGACAGGTCCTCCGTGTCGGCCCACGTGTTGCCGACCCCGCTGAAGGCGATGTAGCGGTTCCGGACGCCCGCGTCATGGTTGCGGTCCCAGCTCGTTCCGACGTTCCAGAAGAACCGCTCGCTGATGCTCAGCTCGAAGCGGCCCTCGACGAAGTACTGCTCGACATCGGGCAGAGCGTCCGCCCGGGCGCCGGCCGTCTCGAACTCGTCAGGCTGTTCGCCGGGCCGGAAACGCAGGCCGGGCGCGACGACCAGGAACCTGTCGCCGCTCGTCCGGGCACGGATGCCGTCGACCCGCAACCGCGCCCTCGCGCCGGTCCAGTCGCGGCGGAGCGTGTTCTTGAATCCGAACGTCTGCGTCTCGGCATTGCCTTGGGTCCGGACCACGCTCAGCTCCGTCGCGTTGGACCAGCCGATGTCTTCCGCACCGGGCTCCTGGGCGCCGCCGACGGCCGCGGTCGTCGTCAGACCCGTCAGCAGCACCAGCTGCGCCACCGTACGCCAATCCGTTCGCATTCGCGCCTCTTCACCCTCTCAACACTTCGGGGAACCGTTCTGGAGGTCAAGCTTTGGGTGGGGAATCAGCCAGGGAATCAGCCGGCGCCATGCACGGGCCGCCCTCCGAACCTCCGCATTCGATCATCTAGAGACGGATGAGCGGCGGAAACCGAACGGTGGCGACGAAATTACAGATCGTCCGCCACTGCGCCGCGAAGCGCAGCGGCGAACGCCTCCGCCGTCGCCGGCCGCAACGGCCGCGGGGCCGACAGCACCGACGCCGCGAAGGCGGCCGCCGGCGATTGCGG
>JAJEFC010000051.1 GCA_022820675.1 Vicinamibacteria bacterium
CGAGCACGGCCGCGGCGTCGGCCGGGCCGGCCGGGCCGAGCCCCCCGGCCCCGTAGGGCACGCCCACGGGGTCGCCGTTGTGGGTCTGGCGCGGGTTCGAGAAGCGGAGCGCGGTCGAGCCCACGACGTTGGCGGCCGAGCACTGACTGGGCTCGGCCATTAGCGTGCGCCAGCGGCGGGCTGGCGCCGCCCCCGCCGTGAGCCCGGACTGGTTGACGTAGCCGTAACCCGGGTGCGCAGCCCCGCGTGCCTCGCCGTGAACGTCGTACCGATCGTGGCGGAGTCCCAGGAGGTGTCCGAGCGAATGCGAGAAGCCGCATCCCTGGCGGGTGACAGCGAACGCCAAGCCCCCGGCGATTTCGCAAGAGTCGGATGCGCCGACCATGAGGCTCACGAGGTCGGCCCCGACGCAGTCGCGCAGGGCGTGCACCTCGTCCAGGTGGCCGGCCGAGGGCCGGGTGAGGCGCACGACATCGACCACGGCGTCGCCCGTCTCGTTGTACGCCACCTCGGACCGCTCCAGGACCCTCAGGCGGTGGCGCACCCCGCTGGCGGCCAGGGCCTGGTTGGTCTCCGCAATCCTCATGTCGACCAACGCCGCGACCGCCGCGGCACCGCCCAGCGCGTCGCGCGCGGCCGGCGTGTAGACGACCGCCACGTCGACGGTGACGGCGGTTGTCGGCTCGTCGCACACCCGCCCCAGAAACTCCAACGTCGACGAGCGGTCGCCCCAGCCGACCGACCCGCAGGCCCGGGTCGCCATGATGTTCATGTGTTGGAGCCGCGGGAAGCGCCCAGGGGGTGGGAGTGTTCCCGACAGAACCTCTGCCAGCTCCAGACCAAGCCCTGGCGCCCGACCCGAACCGCGGGTTGTGGGGAAACCCTCGGGCACGCTCGCTGACGAACACGGAGGGAAGGCCGAGCCCCCCAGCCCCTCAAGTTTTGGAAGGTTGAGGATCAATAGACTCAATCCAGCGTCCTCGAAACGCGAAAACCCTGGTAGTAGTTCCGGAAGCCAGCGGAATCCCTAGCGCGCACGCTAGGCCGAAGGTTCTCGGCATCGTGACCCCAAGAACCGCCGCGAGCCACACGACGGCCGCAATCGCCTTCCCAGCAGTCCGACGTCCACTCCCACACGTTCCCCAACATGTCTGACAAACCCGCTGGGTTGGCTCCGTAGGAACCGACGGGGCACGTGCCAAGCTCGCTGTTGTCATAGGCGCATCCAACACCGACAAGCGACCCCGACGCCGCTCGCTCCCACCCCGAATCCGTCGGTAATCCATAAGTCGCCCCCGTCGTCCGGCTCAGCCAAGACACGTACTCTTGCGCGTCGTTCCAGCTCACGCACGTCACAGGATGACGGTCCGTCTGCGCGAAGCCGGGGGCACGCCAGGAATCGCCGTCACCGAACGTGATACAACCGTCGCCAGCGCCGCCCCCAGTCGCCGACGCGAACGCACGATACTCACCCACCGTCACCTCGTAGCGCCCCATCGCCAGACCGCCCCCGGCCAGCACCACCATCTCGGGGCACGACTCGCAGTCACGGAAAACGTCCCCAGCTCGACGGGGCGCGTCGACACCGGCCGCGCCTCCGAACGACGTGCCGACGGCGCCAAACGCCCGGGAGCCGGAGACCGGCGCCCCCGCGCCGGCAGGACGCCCCGCCGACGCGGGAGGATCGCCGCCAAGCGAGCGCAGTGCAGCCAACCGGTTTTCCGCCAGCCGCCGGAACACCCCGTTCGGGAACACCTCCAGATACGCCTCGAAGTCCGCAGGGTCCGTGCTGTTCACGATCGACTGCCAGAACAGGTTCTCCTGCTCCGCGCTGGCTGGTGGCGGCTGTTGTGCCGGGGCGGCGACAGACAGCGCAGCCGAGGCTCTCGCCGACGATACAGCGGCGACCGGCTCCCGTTGCCGGGACGTCGGCGGGACCGCCACCGACGTCCGAAGCGCCACCACCGACTCACGGTCCAAATAGCCCGTTGCCCGCGCGCCCCGCGACGACTGCCACCTACGGATCGCTGACCGCGTCCGCGGACCGAACATCCCGTCAGGTCCCCCCGGGTCGAACCCCGCCGCGTGCAGGCCCTCCTGAATCTGACGACGCGCCTCGCGGTCCAGACCCAGCCCTTCCTCGACCACGTGACCGTTGCACCCCCACACCCGGACGACGCAGCTCGAGCCGCCCCGCGAACCGCAGTGGGCCAGCGCTCGCAGACGGGCGCCCGCCGCCGAGTCGTACGACTCCGCCCACCCGAACGCCGTGCTCCCCATTTCCTGGTCGGCCGCGTAGGCCGCGCAGCGCGCGAACCTCAGAACCACCGAGCACCCCGCACCGCATTCCCACATCGCCGCCGCTCGGGCAGCCCCCGTCGTCTCGTAGTCCACCGCCCAGCCGTACTGGTCGCTCCGGCTCTCGTCGATCGCCAGCGCCCCTACCGAGGCTTCGGCGGCGGCTGACGACGCCATCCACACCGACGTACAGATAACGAGCGTCGAGTCAGCAATTGTCTTCATGACTGTTCCTCCTGGGTTCCAGAGAGAACTATCACCGGCGGGGCGGCGAGGAGCAGGCAGCTCGTCGGAGGAGCTCCACGCGCCGCGGGGCTCTCCACCGGAGCGGCTCGCCCTATGGCTCTGAGCCAGCGGGTGGACTTTCCTCGCGACTGGCACCAACCAGACCGTCTTCTTCCTGTCGGGCATCTCCGCCAACCGCTCGGAGGGCGTGACGCTGTTGACGTGCGGGCGGAGAGGCGGTGGCGATGGGCGGGGGACCCGCTCACCACCGTAGACGTTCGACCCATGCATCGCCCTCGTCCGAAACCCGGAGCTCGAAGCGGTTGAGATTGCCCTGCAGTGGACGGTCCGGCGACAGCCACGCGAGAAGGGTATCGATCACGTGGTCGCCCCGGGTCCGGGGTGTCTCCGCCTGCATCCGGCCAACATCCGCCGAGGCGACCCGGAACCACACCTGCTTGGCGTCCGGAGCGACGTCGGCGCCGAACCAGAGCGTTCCGTCGGGTTCCCGGCAGGGGTCGCACGGGGTCAGGCTTCGGGCTCCACCCGGCCAGTCCTCGCGCGTCCCCGCGATGACGATCCTCGTGCTGGGGCAGTTCATCCTCGCGTCCAAGTCAACTCCTTCGAGCGTGGCAGGACCTCACTCGAGCGCCACCACCGCCGCGCGCAGCTCCGTCAGGTGCATCGCCCGGATAGGTGTCATTCCCGATACCGGAGCGCCATCGGTCCAGCTCGGCGCCGGTCGTCCCGCCGCCCCGTACGCCTCGTCGAGGGCCGAACGCAGCTCGAGCACATGCACAAGCCGGACCGGCGTCACCCCCGCCCGCAGCTCCGGGTCCGTCCAGCGGAAGCCCGCCAGCCCGGCTGCGCGCCGCAGGACGTCGATGCGCGCCCGCAACTCCATGAAGTGGACGGCCCGGACCGGCGTCACCCCCGGCCGTATCGGGTCGTCGGTGAACGGGGCCGTCACCCGCACCCCGAACGTCAGCACCGCGCTCAGGCCGTCCGGGTCGGTCGCCCTCACCTCGATCACGGCCCGGCCCGGGGCCACCGCCGTCAGCGTCACGCGGGTGCCCGCCGCCAGCACCGTCACGACCGCGGGCGCCGACGACGACACGGTGTAGCTCAGGGCGTCGCCGTCGGGGTCCACGAACGCCCCCGACACGTCCACGTCGAGCGCGCCGTGCCGCGTCAGACGCCGATCGGGCAGGATGCCGGCCACGACCGGCGGGCGGTTGGCGCCGGGGGGAGGGTCCCGCAATCGCGCCACCGCCGGAGCCGTCACCTCGAGCACGGCCGCGGCGTCGGCCGGGCCGCCCACGCCCAACCCGCCGGCGCCGTAGGGAACGCCCAGGGGGTCGCCGTTGTAGCTCTGGCGCGCGTTCGAGAAGCGGAGCACGCGCGGGCACACCGTGCCGGCGTCCGAGCACTGGCTGGGTTCGGACATGATCGTGCGCCAGCGGCGGCCCCGCGCGGCGCCCGCCGCGAGCCCCGGCTGGTTCACGTAGCCATAGGCGGGATGCGCCGCTCCTCGTCCCTCGCCGTGCACGTCGTACCGATCGTGGAAGAGTCCCAGGTGGTGTCCGAGCACATGCGTGAAGCCGCACCCCTGACGGGTGAGACTGAATGTCACGGCGCCGAGATCGCAGCGGTCGGATTCGCCGACCATGAGGCTCACGATGTCGGCCCCGACGCGGTCGCGCAGGACGTGCACCTCGTCCAGGTGGCCGTCCGAGCGCAAGAGGAGGCGCACCACGTCGACCCTGGAGTCGCCCGTCTCCTCGTACGCCACCTCGGACCGCTCCACGAGCCTCAGGCGGTGGCGCACCCCGCTGGCGGCAAGGGCCTGGTTGGTCTCGGCAATCCCCAGGTCGACCAACGCTTCGAGCGCGGCGGCGCCGCCCAGCGCGTCGCGCGCGGCCGGCGTGTAGACGACCGCCACGTCGACGGTGACGGCGGTTGTCGGCTCGTCGCACACCCGCCCCAGAAACTCCAACGTCGACGAGCGGTCGCCCCAGCCGGCCGACCCGCAGGCCCGGGTCGCCATGATGTTCATGTGCTGGAGCCGCGCGAAACGCCCAGGGGGTGGGAGTGTTCCGGACAGGACCCAGTTGTGGGACACGCTCAACCACCGGAGGTTGCTCAAGCGTCCCAGCTCTTCCGGTACCGAGCCCGTCAAGTCGTTCGACGCAAGGTCCAGCCACTCGAGGTTGGCCAGGTTCCCCAGACCGCCTGGAATCCGACCCGACAGCGCGTTCCCACCGAGGTCCAGCCACAGGAGGCGGTCCAGGTTCCCCAGCGCGGCCGGCACCGGCCCCGTCAAGTCGTTCGACGAGAGGTCCAGCGCCTCGAGGTTCGCCAGACTTCCCAGACCGCCCGGAATCCGACCCGACAGCGCGTTCTCATGGAGGTACAGCAGCCGAAGCCTGCTCAGGTTCCCCAGCTCCCCCGGCACCGACCCAGTGAAGGCGTTCGACGAGAGGTCCAGCCACTCGAGGTTTGCCAAGTTGCCCAGCTCGTCCGGGATCTGACCCGACAGCGCGTTCTGCTCGAGGTACAGCAGCCGGAGGCGGTCCAGGTTCGCCACCTCGGCCGGCACCGGCCCCGTCAAGCCGTTCGACGAGAGGTCCAGCCACTCGAGATGCGCCAGGTTTCCCAACTCGGCCGGCAGCGGACCGCTCAGCCCGTTGCCGTCGAGCTCCAGAAGCACGACCCGTCCCTCGACATCCGTCCCTACCCCGAACCACTCCTGCAGGGGCGCCGACGTAGCCCAATTCAAGCCGTCGACCCAGCTCGCGCCGTTCGTCGAGCGGTAGAGCGCCGTGAGGGCCGCGCGGTCCTCCGCGACACCCTGCGCGACCGCCTCGGCGACGGCGCCCGCCGACAACGCGACGAGCAGCGCCGCCACACGAGCGGCCGCGGCCATCGGCGCGCCCCCAAAGGGCGGGAGGGAACTCTGCCTTGCACGACATGGAACGGGGAGGATCCGCGAGACCGACTGCAATTGTCCTTGCTCCTTTCGTTTGAAGACATCCGGGAAAGCGCGTCGACCGCGAGGGCGTCGCACCAGGCGCCGACGGCGCCCCGGCCGCTCATCGTCTCCACCCCCTGACGAGCAGCGCCAGGGCGAGCAGGACGGCGCCGGCCGCCGGCAGCGCCGGAACCGGTGTCGCCGCCTGCACGAGCTGCACCGACACCACCTGGCCGTCCTGCCAGTCGAGCCCGGAGCCGTCCCACACCGCCACACCTCCATCGGGGAAGCTCCGGTCGTGGTCCGCGAGCTCGAACCGCCGCCCGTCGACCAGCCACGCCAGACCACGGTCGGTCGGCAGGATGCCCGGCGAACCCCGCCGCTCGGCGCCGGCGAGCAGGGACCGGGGCGTGTTCGTGATGTAGAACAGGTCGACGGTGTAGGTGTAGCCGCCGAACGTGAACTGCCGAACGCCCGGGATGTTGCCGTAACCTGCGATCCGCCAGTAGCCGTAGAACTCGCTCCCCTCAGGGTCGAGCCACTTCTCGACGCGGACCTCGCCGGTCCAGATGACGGTCTCCGCGAGCGCCGGCGCGGCCGCGGCGAGCAGCACCGCCGCGAGCAGGATGGGTCTCATCGTCGCTTTCCTCGTTCCTCGCCTCCAGTTCACGCGCCGTCGGCGGAAAGCCGGCATGTCCGCCGAATGGTCGGAGCCGGGTACGGCGGCAACGGCGTTCATGGCGACCGCGAGATGTCTGAACATGGAGTCCTCACCCCAACCTCTTCCCGGCGAGGCGTCGCCTTACCGGCCTCGACCTCGCCAAGCCGCGCGGGCCCCTCCGAACCCGCGCAAAGGCGCGCCGGTCTTCGGCCATGCTGCAGACTGACCGTGGCAGCCTGGATTTCGGGGCGTACGATGATCAGGACGGATGAGCACCCGGAAACCGAACGGTCGGGCAGCGAAAAAGTTGATGTGGGGCGATCGGCCGCAACAGATCTCGATACCGATCCCCCCCGGCCGGTTGGAGTTCGCGCCCGAGGGCCACCCCGCCGCGAACGGGGCCGAGACGTGTCAACAGGTGCGGCCGTGTCGATCTCATGACGAGCCGTCACCCCTTCGTGCATGATGGGGCGCGGTGGAGAGACCGGCGCGCATGGCCTCAACGCGGCAGCATCCCGACCGGCCCGGTCCCGACGGTCCGGATTCCGAACGCCGCCTGCTGGAGCGCGTTCGAAGGGGCAGCCGCTCCGCCCTTGGCGCGCTGCTCACCCGCCACGCGTCGTGGCTCGGCGGCTGGGCGCGGGGCCGCCTGCCGGCCTGGGCCCGCGACGGGCTCGACACCAGCGACATCGTCCAGGACGCCCTTCACCGCACGCTCGAGCGGCTGTCGAGCCTCCGCTCGGCGCACGCCAAGGCGTTGCGCGTCTACCTGCGGCGCGCCGTCCAGAACCGGATAGGCGACCAGCTCCGGCGGGCGATGCTCCGCCGGAACGTGGTTCTGCCGAGCGAGCCGCTCCTGTTCGCCGAGGAGGGAGCGCCGCAGCTTCGACAGGTCCTCGACGACGAGGCCTGGGAGCGTTACCTGGAGGGTCTGAAGCGCTTGACGCCGCTGCACCGGCGGCTGGTCGCCGGCCGCATCGAGTGCGGCTACAGCTTCCGGCAACTGGCCCTGCTCGAGCGGCTGTCGTCACCCGACGCGGCGCGCATGGCGTTCCGGCGGGCGCTGGTGCGGCTGAGCAAGGTCATGCCGGAC
>JAJEFC010000393.1 GCA_022820675.1 Vicinamibacteria bacterium
GAGGCGCGCTGCGGGGTGCGGCTGTCCTGCCAGGTCAAGGTGAAGCAGGACATGGCCATCGAGCTGCCGCCCGAGGTGTTCAGCGTCCGGCAGTGGCGCTGCCGGGTGCGGTCGAACGCCAACGTCGCCACGTTCATCAAGGAGCTGGTGCTCGAGCTGCCCGCGGGCGAGTCGGTGCCGTTCCGGGCCGGCGGCTACATCCAGATCGAGGCGCCAACCTGCACCGTGAAGTACTCGGACTTCGACATCGAGGAGGAGTACCGGGCGGACTGGGACAAGTTCGACCTGTGGCGCTACGTGTCGACGGTCGAGGAGCCGGTGACGCGCGCCTACTCGATGGCGAACTACCCGGAGGAGCGCGGCGTCATCATGCTCAACGTCCGGGTGGCGTCGCCGCCGCCGCGGGCCCCCGAGGGGACGCCGCCGGGCAAGATGAGCTCCTGGATCTTCAGCCTCCAGCCGGGAGACGAGGTCACCATCTCGGGGCCCTTCGGCGAGTTCTTCGCGAAGGAGACCGACGCCGAGATGCTGTTCGTCGGGGGCGGGGCGGGCATGGCGCCGATGCGCTCGCACATCTTCGACCAGTTCCGCCGGCTGGGAACGTCCCGGAAGGTGTCGTTCTGGTACGGCGCGCGCAGCCTGCGCGAGGCGTTCTACCTCGACGACTTCGACGCCATCGCGGCCGAGCACGACAACTTCGAGTGGCACCTCGCCCTGTCCGAGCCGCTGCCCGAGGACGACTGGGACGGGTACACCGGGTTCATCCACCAGGTCGTGCTCGACAACTACCTGAAGACCCACCCCGCGCCGGAGGACGTCGAGTACTACCTGTGCGGCCCCCCGATGATGCTCAAGGCGTGCATGGACATGCTCGACTCGCTGGGGGTCGAGCCCGAGAACATCCTCTTCGACGACTTCGGCTAGTGTCCCGGCCGTGAAGCTCGTGGACGTCTTGAATCGCGGCAAATGCCCTGAGAGCACTGAAGTGACGCCGCTCGGAACCGTCCCGCGAACCACCGTTGCGGGACACTGGTGCTGCGGCAGCACCAGGTGTTCGGGCATGGGTGCCGTGATCCGTCGACGATTGCGCGGCGGCAAACCATGTCCGTGTCCGGAGATTCCGGTGTGACGCACCACTGGTGCCCTCCCCCCGAAGTGCGTATCACGACGGGTGCCACCCGTGCCAATGCCGATGACGGACCGGGAAGTGACTGTCCCGCACGGGCGGCGCAGATCACGGTGAACGGGACCAGCCCGTGTGAGCACGGAATCATGTTGCGGATTTGCGAGACGGCACACTAGCAGCCCCATGCCCGGTGCCCGACGGACGACGGCGCGCGGCGGCCGGGACCGCCCCGGGGCGGTGCGGCCGCCCCGCCGCGCCGCGGGCGCGTTCCCGCTTTCATTCGCGGGCGGGCTGCTGCTGGCGGTGGCGGTGTGCGCATGCGCCCCCGCCGACCCCGGCCCGGCCCTGCACGAGCTCGACGGGGCCACGATGGGCACCACCTGGGCCGTCCGGGTGGTGACCGCCGACGCGTGGCCGCGGGCCGAGCACGACCGGGTGGGGGCGGCGATACAGGCGGCGCTCGACGACGTCGAGTCGAAGATGTCGCACTACGATCCCTCGTCGGAGCTGTCGCGCTTCAACCGCGAGCGGAGCACCCGGCCGGTCCCGGTGTCGGCCGACACCTTCGAGGTCTTTCGCGAGGCCCGGCGGCTCGGCGAGCTGACGGCGGGGGCCCTGGACGTGACGGTGGCCCCGCTCGTCCACGCCTGGGGCTTCGGACCGGTCGAGCCCGACGTCTTCCCCCCGGATGCGGAGCGCCTGTCGCGGGCCCGCGCGCACGTCGGCTATTCCGGGATCGAGCTCGACGCGGCGGCCCCGGCCCTGCGCAAGACGGATCCCGCGATCGAGGCCGACCTGTCGGCGGTGGCCAAGGGCTACGGCGTCGACCGCGTGGCGGCGGCCCTGCGCGGGGCGGGGTTCCGGCGGTACCTGGTCGAGGTCGGGGGCGAGATCGTCGCGGCGGGGACCAATCACCTCGACCGCCCCTGGCGCATCGGCATCGAGTCGCCCACGGCGGCAGGCGGCATTCACCGCGTCGTCCCGCTGCGCGATCGGGCGATGGCCACCTCGGGCGACTACCGCAATCGGCGCGAGGTCGAGGGCGGCTGGGTGTCTCACACCATCGATCCCCGCACGGGACGGCCCGTCGAGCATCGGCTCGCCTCGGTGAGCGTCATCGCCGACCTCTGCGTGGTGGCCGACGGGCTGGCCACCGCCCTCGAGGTGCTGGGCCCGGACGACGGCTATGCGCTGGCCGTCGAGCAGGAGTGGGCCGCCCTCTTCCTGGTCCGCGGCGAGGATGGCGCGATCACGGAGCACGCCACTTCCGCGTTCTCGGCGCTCGTCGAGGCGTCCCCGCCGGCGGAGCGCTGACCGCCGGGAGCGGGGCCGCGGGCCGTCGGCTCGGCCGAAGGCGGGGCGATTCCGGGCCGGGGGCGGATCGTTCAGGCAGGAAACGCCTGGACCGGGGGGGCGTTTCGGGCCAGAATGGGGACGATGGCCGTTTTCCTGCTGACGCTCGGCGCCATCGCGATCGTCATGGCGATCATGGCCGTCGGCGTGGTGCTCGACGGCCGCTGTCTGCGCGGCTCGTGCGGCGGGCCGGACGTGACCGGCCCCGACGGCGAGTCGCTCGCCTGCGCCACCTGCCCCCACCGAAGCGGATCGCCCGCGGCCGACGGGTGATCTCCGCTCCTGCCGCGGGAGCGGCCGCCTCGGGCCGGTCGATCTTCACGTCAGGCGGCGCAGGGCCTCGGCCGGCAGGTCGTCCTGCTCCGGCATGACGGTTCGCAGGTCGAGGAGGACGCGGTCCTGCTCGATGCGCCCTCGGCCGGCCCCGGTTGTCAGACCAGCGCGAGCGGGTCCTCGCCGGCAGCTCGTCCTGCTCCGTCGGCGTCGTTCGACGATCGAAGAGGACACGGTCCTGCACGAGGTGCCGTGGCTCGGCGTCAGGTGTCAGACCAGCCCGAGCAGGATCGTCGCCAGCGGTTCGTCCTGCTCCGTCGGCACGGTTCGGAGGTCGAGGAGGACGCGGTCCTGCTCGATGCGCGCGATGACGGGCGGCCGCAACCCGCGCAGCCGTTTCTCGAGCCGCGACGCCGAGTGCGTGCGCGGTGCCAGCCGGACCAGCTTCGTGGGCAGCGCCGAACCCGGCGCGCCCCCGCCTCCGACCGTCGACACCCCGTCGACGACGTCAGCCTCGAACACGGCATGGCCCGCGAGCCGGTCCGCCAGCGCCCGGGCCCGGGCGTCGATCTCGTCGGCGCGGGCGGCGAGCATGCGGACCACGGGCACCGCCGCCCGCGCCCGGCCCCGCGCGTGCTCGGCCAGCGTGGCCTCGAGGGCCGCGTAGGTCATCTTGTCGACCCGCAGGGCCCGCATCAGGGGATGACGCCGCACCCGCGCCAGCGGCTCCTCCTCGCCGACGATGATCCCGGCCTGGGGGCCGCCGAGGAGCTTGTCGCCGCTGAAGCAGCAGACCGCGGCGCCCGCCCTGACGCTCGCGGCCACCGACGGCTCGTCGACCCCGCCGGTGGGGACCTCCGTCAGTTGACCGCTGCCGAGGTCTTCGACCACGGGCACGCCCGAGCGCCGTCCCAGCGCCACGAGCTCCTCGAGCCCCGGCCGGGCCGTGAACCCCTCGATGCGGAAGTTCGACGGGTGGACGCGCAGGATGAGCGCGGTCCGGTCGTTGACGGCGGCGGCGTAGTCGGCGATGCGCGTCCGGTTGGTGGTGCCGACCTCCCGGAGCTCGGCCCCCGATTGGCGCAGGATGTCGGGAATGCGGAAGCCGCCGCCGATCTCGACGAGCTCGCCCCGGGAGACGACGGCTTCCCGCCCGTTCGCCAGCGCGGCGAGGACGAGGAGGACCGCGGCGGCGTTGTTGTTGACCACCACCGCCGCCGGCGCACCCGTCACCTGCGTCAGGAGCCGGGCGGCATGGGTGTGACGGGCGCCGCGTCCGCCCCCCGCGAGGTCGTACTCCAGGTTGGTGTAACCGGCCGCCAGCGCCGCCACCCGCGCCGCCGCCGCCGCCGCGAGGGGGGCGCGCCCGAGGTTGGTGTGCACCACCACCCCGGTCGCGTTGATCACGGTGGTGAGGGACGGCTCGAGGCGGGCGGCCAGGGCCGTCGCCGCGTGCCGCTCGATCGCCGCCGCCGCCTCCTCGCGGTCCCGGATGGACGTCGCGTCGGCGCCGCCGAGCTCCCCCCGCACGCGATCGGCGGCCTTGCGCAACGCCTCGAGGGCGGCCTCGCCGCCGTACTCGGCCTCGAGGGCGCGGACGAGCGGGCGCTGCCGCAGGCGATCGATGGACGGCAGGATGCGGGGGGTGGTCATGGCGCTGGCGCGCCGGGGCGGGGGGGCACCTCAGATTCGTGGGATGGCTGCACCCTGGGTTGTCAGGCTCCCGATTCTCGGGTGTTCCCGGCTGCGAAACCCCGCCGGAACGCGCCGTCCCGGCCTCAGCGGTACGGCTGCGGGCCGCGTCTCACTTTCTTGACGTGCCCCCGGGGCGGGGCGCCGTCTTGCCGCTCCGCCCCCGATTCGGATACCATCGCCTGCCGCCGCGCCGACAAGCATCTCCGGCCCGGAACCCGCGACGCAACGTGCGGAAACCGGGCAGCGTCGGCGGGGCGGCCATCGAAGCGGCCGGCGACGATATCGGAGTCAGTCTACCATCGCCCCGGGTGCGTGACGGCCGCGTTTCGATGACGGTCTCGGGAGTGGGAAGCGCGGGAGGGGCGGCCCGGACGCGGCGCGCCCGGGCCGGATGGACCTATTCGCTTCGGGTCACGCTGCCTGCCTGGGGACCCTTGGGTCCGTCGACGATCTCGAACTCCACGGCCTGACCTTCTTCCAGCGTGCGAAAACCGTTGCCCTGAATCGCCGAGAAGTGCACGAAGACGTCGCTTCCGCCCTCACGCTCGATGAACCCGTACCCCTTGGCGTTGTTGAACCATTTGACCTTGCCGGTGATGCGCATCGTGCTTCCTCTGTTTTTGAGGGGCGTGACGCGCCACGCCCCGACTTCCGGACCCATGAGACATCGGCGTCATGGGTGCACAAAAAAAGACCGCGCGGGCGGTCTGCGGGTCGAACCCCTGTACCGGACACGGGCGGGCTCGACCCTTGAGCCGAAAGGCCATCGTAGTGAGCGCGTCCGGCGTTGTCAAGGCGGCTCGTCGACCGAGGAGGGACGGCCGCGGCTCCGGCCGCCGCCCCGCGGGAGGCGATCGGCGGTTGCGCGAGCCCGGGGCGAACGGGTGCGGTGCCCGGCCCCGGCTGGTCAGCGTCGCCCGGTCGACACGGGCCGGGCCGACGGAACCGCGGATCGATTCGCCTCGATGAGATCGGGCGTCAGGGCGTCGCCCGGTCGACACGGGCCGCGCCGATGGAACCTGCCGCCTTGGCGGGCTGCTGTCGTACGTGCCGGCGCTGAATCGGAACCCGACGGGGCCCTGCGGATGGGCCGGCAGGACGGAGAGGAGTGTGAGCAGTTGAGACGAGCGCTGCTGAGCGTATCCGACAAGACCGGCATCGTCGACTTCGCCCGCGGCCTCGCCGCCGGCGGCTTCGAGATCGTGTCCACCGGCGGCACCGCGCGGGCGCTGGCGGAGGCGGGGGTCGCCGTCACCGGGGTGTCGTCGGTGACGGGGTTCCCCGAGATGATGGACGGCCGGGTCAAGACCCTGCATCCCGCCGTCCACGCCGGCATTCTCGCGCGCCGCGACGAGCCCGGCGACCTGCGCGCCCTCGACGACCACGGCATCCGTCCCGTCGACGTCGTGGCCGTCAACCTCTATCCCTTCGCCCGGGTCGCCGCGGATCCCGACGCGGGTGTCGAGGCGCTGGTCGAGGAGATCGACATCGGCGGACCGACGCTGGTGCGGGCGGCCGCGAAGAACTTCCGCGATGTGGTGGTGGTCGTCGATCCGGGCGACTATCCCGAGGTCCTCGAGGCGTTGCGGCGCCCCGGCGGGCCGGGGCCCGACTTCCGGCTGGCCCTCGCCCGCAAGGCGTTCGCGCACACCGGCTCGTACGACGGCGCCATCGCCGCCGCGCTGTCCGCGGTGGGGGTGGCGGACGGGCGCTTCACCCGGGCCGCGGCGCCCGCGGAGGCGCTCGTCCCCGACACCCTCGAGGTGCGGGCGGAACGCCGCCGGATCCTCCGCTACGGCGAGAACCCACATCAGGCCGCCGCGCTCTACGCCGCCGGCGACGCGGGCTTCGGGGGCGCCCGCGTGGTGCAGGGCAAGCCCCTGTCGTTCACCAACCTGATGGATCTCGACGCGGCGGCCAGTCTTGCGCGCGAGTTCTACGATACGTCAGCGGTGGTAGTGAAGAACACCAATCCCTGCGGGGTCGCGACCGCCGCCGCGTTGAGCGACGCCTACGTGTCGGCGCGGGAGGTCGATGCCCTGTCCGCGTTCGGCGGGATCGTGGGTTTGAACCGTTGCGTCGACCGCCTGACGGCGGAAGCGATAGCCTCCACCTTCATCGAGGCGGTGGTGGCGCCGGACGCCGACGACGAGGCCCGCGCGGTCCTCGCGGCGAAGAACAACCTCCGGCTGGTCCTCGCGGATTGCTCGTCGGCCGGCGATGTCCGGTCGGATCGCGACGTGCGGTCCATTCTCGGCGCGTTCCTCGTGCAGGGCGGTGACCGCGTGACCGAGGCGGCGGGACCGTGGACGGCGGAGGCGGCGGGGCGGCCGGAGTCCGGCCTGCGCGTGATGACCCGGCGGCCGCCGACCGGGGCCGAGTGGGCGGCCCTCCGGCTGGCCTGGCGGGTCACGGCCCACGTGAAGTCGAACGCGGTGGTGTTCGCGCGGGCGGATCGGCTCGCCGCGATCGGCGCCGGCCAGATGAGCCGGGTCGACGCGGTGAAGGTGGCGGTGATGAAGGCGGCGGAGCTGACCGGCACGGCGGCCGCCTCCGATGTGTTCTTCCCGTTCCGCGACGGCCTCGACGCCATCGCCGCGGCCGGGGCGACCGCGGTGGTCCAGCCCGGGGGGTCGGTGCGGGACGAGGAGGTCGTCGCCGCCGCCGACGAGCACGGACTCGCGATGGTGTTCACGGGCCGGAGGCACTTCCGGCACTGACGCCATCGCCGCGGCCGGGCCGACCGCGGTCGTCCAGCCCGGGGGGTCGGTGCGGGACGAGTGA
>JAJEFC010000372.1 GCA_022820675.1 Vicinamibacteria bacterium
GCCTAGCGAACTGGTGGAGACACGCCATGGCAGAGACGCAGACCGACCCGATCATCGATGAACTCCGGGCGGTGCGCGACGAGCACGCCGCGCGGTTCGATTACGACGTTGAAGCGATCTTCCGGGACATCGAGGCCCAACAGGAGGCCTCGGGGCGGGAGTACGTCCGCTTGCCGCCGCGCCGTGTGGTTGCCGCCGGGGAAGATCGGCCCAGGTCCTGACGCAGCAGCTCGGGGCCGTCCACAGCCACGCCGCCGCGCAGCGGTTCTTCGGGATCGGCTCGGCGGTGGCCGACAACCGGCCCAGTGGGATGCAGGCTTGACGCCGGGAAGGTTCACCGACGACCTTCGGGGTTCTGCGGATTCGGCACACCGAGGAGCATGCGATGAGCGAACGGTGGCGCCTCGCGGTTCTGATTCTCCTCGTGACCGCATCGGTCATGACGGCGCCGGCCGCGGCCCAGACCGGGTCCGAGTTGCCGCGCCTCGCCGACGGCCGGCCGGATCTGCAGGGCGTCTGGGACTTCCGCACGCTGACGCCGCTCGAGCGGCCCGAGGAGCGCGCCGGCCAGCCGCGGCTGACGCCGGAGGAAGCGGCGGCGATCGAGATCGCCGAGGCGCAGCGCGCCAGCGAGGCGGACCGGGTGCCCGCGGTACGGACGGAGTCTTTGCCGGCTGGCGGCAGCTTCGTCAGCTACAACGACTTCTGGAACGACCGCGGGGCCCGCGTGGTCGACGACCGGCGCACTTCGCTCATCGTCGATCCCCCGGACGGACGGCTGCCGTCGCCGCGGCCGGGGGCGCGGCAGCAGCTCGCGGTCGCCGGCGACGACGGCGCGGCCCGGTCGGACCACCCGGTGCGGTTCCTGGTGGGCGGCATCGGGTTGAACGGCCCCGAGGACCGCGGGCTCGCGGAGCGTTGTCTGCTCGGCTTCAACACCGGCCCGCCGATCGTGCCGGTCGCCCCCAGGGGCCGCTACAACCAGAACGTGCAGCTCTTGCAGACGTCGGACCACGTGGTCGTCTTCACCGAAATGGTGCACGAGGCGCGCATCGTGCCGCTCGACGGGCGGGACCCGCTGCCGGACGGCATCCGCCAGTGGATGGGCAGCTCGCGCGGCCGCTGGGAGGGCGACACGCTGGTGGTGGAGACGACCAACTTCAGCGACCAGACCGCGAGCTTCGTCCCGTTCACGCGCCTCGCCATCGGGACGGGCCGGACGCGGCAGCTCACGGAGCGGTTCCGGCTCGTCGACGCCGACACCCTTCTCTACGAGTTCACCATCGACGACCCGGCGAGCTTCACCCGTCCGTTCACGGCGGCGATTCCGATGAAGCGCGCGACCGCGCCGCTCTTCGAGTACGCCTGCCACGAGGGCAACTACGGCATGCGGAACATGCTGTCGGGCGCCCGCGTCGAGGAGGCCCGTGCTTCCGGGCGCGGGGATGGAGCTCCCCGTGGGTCACCCGCGGCGCCCCGTCGGTGAGGTCGGCGCGCCGGTTGCCGCCGGCGGGCGCATCGAGCGCGAGCACGGCCTGGGCCGAGTGCGGACGGACCTGCTGATCGTCTGGCCGGCGGGCGGACTCGGGGCCGCGACGCCGCCGCGGGAACCGGGCAGGATGCAGAGGGTCGTCGAGTACAGGGGGCTACGCAAGGGCCGTGAGGAGACGTGGCGCGAGGGCCCTCGGTTAACGCGCGCCTACATGGACCGGTGCGGTGGAGGGGTACTTATGATCTTCGACCGCGACGCGAGCCGGTCGTGGCAGGACGAGCTGTACCGCGACCAGGACACGGAAGGCGGCGCGCCGGTCACGGTGTGGGGGACGTGATTCGGAACGGCACCACCGCGCCGCGGGCGCGCTCGGCGTCCCGGGCCTCGGCCGCGTCGACCTCGAACGGCCGCCCGATGCGGTTGCCGGCGACGTCCTCGAGGGTCGCCGCCGCGACGAGGCGGTACTGGCCCGGCCGCCACGGCTCGCGCGGCGTGAAGGTCCAGCGCGTCTCGCCCTGCTCCACCCGGATCTCCCCGGTCAGCGGCCGGTCGTCGCCCGTCGCCACCCCGAGCGCGCTCTGCAGCAGGCCGTAGTCGAGCGGCACCGGAAAGCGCACGGCCAGAGGGTCGCGCGTACCGCCGGCGGGGAGGTCGAGTCGCCAGTCGGCGGGATCGAGGGCGCGCTCCCGGGCCGGGCCCACCCGGAACTCCCGGCGGAACGGCGCCACCAGCGGCTGACCGGCCGCGTCGCGCCAGTCCGCGTCGATCTCCAGGGTGTACCTGCGACCTCCCTCCAGCGGGCGCCCCAGCTCGGCGTTCGGCCGGATGCCGCGCTTGACGCGCCCGGGGTCGTAGAGGACGGTGAAGCGCGTGCGGTCCGCGTTCCAGAGGTCGACGTCGAGCGGCAGGAACGGGTCGGCGAGCGGCTGGCCGTGCTCGTCGAGCAGCCGGACGTGCGCACCGCCCGCGCGCAGCCCCATCGGCGCCGAGAAGACGATGTACAGGCGGAGGTGGTTCTCGGGCACCTCGGGACCCGTCGGATAGACCGCGACGACGCGGGTCGACGGCTCGCGGTCGGGAGCCGGCACCTCGAGCGTCGTGCGCAGGGCGCGCGGCGGGGCGGCGGCGGAACCGCCGCGCGCGGACGGGAGGGACGACGGATCGAACACCACCTCGTAGCGTTGACCCGCATCGAACGGGAACCGCGGGGTGAAGCGCAGCGCGCCGCCGCGCACGGCGTAGGCGCCGAGGACCGGCGGCAACTCCACGGCGGCCGCATCGGCCTGCGCGACGTGGACGCGCAGGATGGCCTGCCACTCGTTGCGCGACAGGGCGGCGCGTTCGAGGTGCGCGAGGTCCGCGGCCGCCAACCCCGCGACGTCGACGGTGCGCTGTCCGGATGGCGAGGTGGTCAATCGGATGTGCGGCGCGCCCGAGGCGGGTTCCGGCGCCTGGCCGCCCGTCTGCGAGCATCCGGGCGCGAGCGCGAGGGCCGCCACCGCGACGGCCGCCCTCGCCGCCTGTCTCATCATCTGCTGGCCAGCAGCCCGAGGCGGGGTCCCCACTGCATTCGAGCGGCGATGCATCCCGCCTGACTGCGTTGTTCGTCGGTTTCATATGGCCGATACGCGCCCTTCTCACGCCTTGTCAGGCGGGCGCGTGTCGGCCCTTCACCGGCGCCCTTCGGGCGCGGTGCAACGCGGGGCTTCACCACGGGCGGCTACGGCAGCGCCACCGCTTCGAGGTTCAGCCCGCCGCCCGCGGCGTCGACGAGCAGCATCGCCCGGGAAGCGTCCAGCCGATCGAGCTGCCGCACGCCGTCGAGCGACTCGATGGTCTCGAACGGCACGCCGGCTGTATCGGGGATCGGGTCGGCGATGGCATCCGCGGCGGCGAACGGCTCCGTCGGCACCTTCATCACGCCGCGCTGGTTGTTCGACAGCAGGATGTAGTCCTGCCCGTCCTTCTCGTAGACGATCATGTCGATGGGCCGGTTGCGGTTCCCGAACTCGGCGATCGTCGTCCCCTGTATCTTGCTGCCCGGCTCGAGCGCCGCGATGGGGAACTTGACGAGCGGCGTGCACAGGTAGCTGGCGACGATCGACGGCTCGCCGTCTATCTCGTACGGGACGAACGTGAACACCGGCGAGAACGTCTCGAGCTGGCCGTGCGACCCGTGGTAGATCTCCACGCTCGTCCCCGCGTCCGCCACCCGGAACGGATACGGGATGACGCGCATCTTGGACGCGAACTCCTCGTTCGACAGGCCCGAGACGAAGAGGTTGCCGTCGATGTAGGCCATGTGGGTGATGGTCTGCACGCCGATCAGCCCCGCGGGGTCGACCTGGTCGGGATAGTTGGCGATGGGGATCTCCCGCCCGCCCGCGAGCACCAGCGGCGTCTCGGCCGGCGGCGGATTGGGCACCCCGATGCGCGTGTAGCGGACCTCGTCGAGGGAGACGACCTCGATCTCGCCCGCGCCGTCGACGCGCAGGAGCACCGGCACCGCGCCGGCGCCCAGCCCGCGCATCACCGAGAGCCACGTGTTGCGCGTCCGCGGATCGACCACCATGTCGGTGATCAGCAGGTTGCCGGCGTCGATGCCGAGCAGCCCCGCGATCTGCCGATCGATCGCGGGCACGTCCCGCGTCCCCGGCGTCCCGCCGGTCATCTCGTCGCCGAGATGCAGGGCGGTGATGGACACCTCCTGGGCGTCGGCCGCGAAGAGCACGCCTTCGGGCCCGAACGCCAGCTTGCCGATGTACTGGAACTCGGGGGCGACGCCGGTCGTCGCCTCGGAGTTGGCGGCCGGCCGGGCCCCGGCGACGGCCAGGCCCAAGCCGATTACGAGCAGCAGGCAGAAACGGATGGTGGACATGCGGTGGTCTCCTTCACCGGGCATCATACCGGTTTGTTCCAGCCCCTGGCACGATCTGGCGGGTGCACGACACCATCGTGCGGTGACGGCCCCCGGCCCTGACGGCCGCTCGATTTCACGGGAGCGGCCGGGGCCGGCACTTGCGAACACGCCGCCGTGAGGGCTTCGGCGCTCGCACACCAGGCTCGGCGTGCCGCTTGCGCGGCGGCGCACGGGTGCACGTCAGATTCGTGGGACCCGCCTCTGCCGCCGCGAGCACTTCGCCGAAAGCCACCCGTTCGCACGCCAACCTGGCCCCGCAATGCTCGCAACCGCGAATCTGCAACTTTCCTGACGTGCCCCGCGGCGCACCGCCTGCTTGACGTGCGCCCGACCCGGCGGCGCGAGAGTCCCCGTTGCCCTCGAGCGGCGCTCTTGCCGGGCAACACGTAGTCTCACCACGGGATGCCAGGGAGCGAGCGGAGCGAGAGCGACGAATCCCCACGCGTCAGGGCGCCGCGACGGCCGCGCGCCACGCGGCGGCGGCCGACTTCTTTAGCGTCTCGGCGTCGGCGGGCAGCAGGTACCGCTCGGCGGCCAGCGCGTCCGCCGCCTCGGCGTAGCGCCGCACGTACTCCGCCTCGCCGCCGGGATAGCGCTCTTCCAGGGAGAGCCGCGAATCGCCCGACGCCGTCCGCTCGTCCATCGTTCGCGGGAACGGAATCGTGGAGCCGTTCACGCCGCACAGGTCGCCCTCGGCGAAGCCCGCCGCGCGGACCGCCTTGCCCATCGTGGAGAGCGGGGCCGCGACCTCCGGCACGATGACCCCCGCCACGAGGTTCCCGTCGGCGTCGAGGCCCGGCACGAAAAGCGGATACCGCTCGTCGCTCTCCTTCGGCGGCCAGACCGAGAAGTCGCGCACCCCGAGCGTGCTGATCGCGCCGTTGTAGGGACGGTCCGGGATGGTCGGATACTGCGCGCCCTGCTCCTCGACCGTCACCGCGGTGCCGTCGGCCACCGAGGGCGCGCGCGTCGCCGGCGGCTCGACGCCGTCGCGCACCCACTGCACCGTCGCGTCGAACGCCGCGCGGTAGTACGGCCACGGCCGCACCGGGTTGGCCGGGTCGCGGCACCCGGCGGCGCCCTGCGAATGCGCGGTCGCGAGCAGCCAGTAGCGCACGTTGGGCGGCAGCTCGATCGCGCGGCCGCTCGTGTCGGTGACGATGAGCGAGGCGTGGGCGCCGTAGAATTCCGACTCGGCGTCCACCTGGATGATGTGGGGACACGTCCCCGAGGCCGTGCAGGCGGCCAGCAGCCCGTCGGTCCTGCCCGTCAGCGCATCGGTCGTCGTCGCGAACGTGAACGGGAACTCGTCCATGGGGTAGTTGTGGTCTTCGTGCTGGCGCGTGTAGCGGCCCGTCTGCGCGAAGCGGGCGTTGACGAACGTGCGGCGGGCGCCGCCGACGTACGGCGTCATGCCGTCGAAGACGCGCCGCCCCGCCGGATCCTCGTTGAAGCCCTGGTAGACGAAGTCCCGCGCCATCCGGCCGCTCTGCGACGAGCCGACCGCCACCGCGTGGTCGAGCACCGGCCCGCCGTTGACGAAGAGCGGGTTGGGCGTGCCCCGATCGTCGGCGGGGCGGTAGCGCGCGAACGACACGAGATCGCGCATGGCGGCGAAGCCCAGGCCGTGGACGATGGGGTCCCGGGCCTCGTACACGAACTCGTAGATGGTCCCCGCGTCGGTTCCCGTGGGGGGCGTGACGGCGACCGTCATGTCGTCGACGTAGCGCCACCGGTCGGCCGGCACCGTCCGGCGCGGATCGTCCTGGAGCTGACGATGCGTGAGGGTCGCGGCGGTCTGGTCGAGCGACACCGCGGGGTACGTCAAGCGCCCGAATGCGGCGCTGTCCGGGTTCTGCCACTCCTCCATCGAGGTGCCGGTGATCGTCCGGCCGTCGTCGGTGGCGAGCGGAAAGTTCGCCAGCACCGGGCGCGGGTCGCCGGCGCCCGGCGCGCCGTGCAGCCAGCCGCTCGATACGTACGTGTAGCCCTGGTTCATGAGAAAGGCGTTGCCGGCGTTCCCGGCCGCGTAGCCCAGCCCCGCCTCGTGGAAGTAGCCGAAGACGATGTTGCGGCCGCGGTTGTTGATTTCGTACACCAGGACGCCGTTGCCCCGGGTGATGTCGACCGGCTTGAGGATGTCGACCGCGAAGGTGTACTCGACCAGCCCGTCCGCGTTGCGCGGGGCGTTCTCGAGATCCACGATGCCGGCGTCGCGGGGGGCGTCCGGATCGGCGACGGCGGTGGCCGTGCCGAGGAGAATCTCGTACGGGCCCACGGCGCCGAACGACCGGCCGCCGAACGCGGGCCCGCGGCTGGTGATGTCGAGCCGGGTGACCCGCGAGCCTTCGGAGGCCGGCGCCGCGGTCTCCTGCGCCTCGCCGAAACCGTGGAACCCGCCCAGCCCCATCCCGAGCACGACCGTCAACAACTGGCGTCGGAAACGCATCGCTCACCTCCGGCCGCATCATAGCGCCTGCCGTCATCGACCGCCAGCGACGAGATGGGTGACGAGCCCCGCGTGCACGTCAGAAATGTCGGGGCCGGATGGGAGAGGTCCGACGTGCAGGGGGCGGCCCTGCCACCCGAGCCATCGCCGAGGCCGACGCCATCATCGCCTGGGCGCCTGCAAGCTCAGCGGCCGCTTCGAGACTTGCGAACGACGAGCCGCAAGGGCCGCCTGATAGTCATCCCACGAATCTGACGTGCACCCACGGGCCCACGGGTCCCTTCGTGGTTGCCAGGACCACCGCGGGGTGATAGCGTGAGCCGCGGCAGGCGGACGATTCCGGTTCGGCGCGTCGTGAACGAGGAGAGCCGCGGCGAGGGGGACACGATGGTGGATCCGACCAGACGCACGATACTCAAGACGGGGGCGGCGGCGACGGTCCTCGCGGCCACGCGGGGGTTCGCCGGGCAGGCCGGCCAGGACGGGGCGGCCATGTCCTTCTACGAGAACGGTCCGGTTCGCATCCGCTACGAGGAGGCCGGCTCCGGCTTCCCGCTGCTCGTCATTCCGGGCGGGGGACTGAACTCTTCGATCGCCGGTCTCGCCACGCATCCCTTCAACCCGTTGGAGGAGTTCAAGGGAGAGAACCGCGTCATCGCGGCCGACCTGCGCAACTCCAACCGCGGCCGGTCCTCCGGTCCCCTCGAGATCGATCGGCCGTGGGATTCCCATACCGACGACCATCTCGGCGTGATGGATCATCTCGGCATCGACAAGTTCATGGTGCTGGGCTTCTGCATCGGCGGCCCCTTCATCTGGAACCTCCTGCGGCGGGCCCCCGATCGCGTCGTCGCGGCCGTGCTGGCGCAGCCGAGCGCGTGGAGCGCGGAGCATCCCACCCTGTTCTACGACAACAACATGGGAAGTTGGGGGCCGGATCTCGTCGCGCGCCGGCCCGAGATCACGATGGACATGATCGACCGGTTCCTGACGAGGATGTACCGCACCGACGCGGACTTCGTCTTCACCGTGACGCGGGACTTCGTGCGCGAGCTGCAGACGCCGATCCTCATCCTGCCCGACGACATCCCGGCGCATCCCTACGACGTCGCCATCGAGGCCGCGATGCTCGCGCCGCAGTCCGAGCTGAGCATGTTCCCCTGGAAGCAGCCCGTGGAACGGATTCCCCTGGCGGTGCGCCAGATCCGGTCCTTCCTCCGCGCGCACCGGCCGGTTTCCGCATAGCCGTCCGCGGGAAACCCCGCGCGGCGCCGAGCGGCGAGCGCGCCGCGCGGAAGGGCACCGGACCCCCGAAGGCGGGGGATGGACCCCGGGATGGACCCGCGGGCGGGCTCGCGGGAGCCGCGGACCAGCCGGTTCCCCTGCACGCACGGGGATCGAGCCCCGCCATGCGCCGGCGGCGAGTTGGTGACCAGGGTTCCCCCGCACGCCCGGGATCGACCAGCGAGCTGGTACGATTCAGTGATACCGTGAGGGTGAGGGAATCACGCCGGTGCAGCTCAGCGGAGCCAACGAGTACCGCGAACCGGGCGAACCGCGGAGCGGAGACGCCGCCGCCCGGTGGCGGGAACAATGGCGGATGCTACGGCTGCGAGACCGGGATGCCTACCCCGACACCCTGGGGCCACCCGAGGTCTTCAGCGACAAGCTGCCGGCCGACACCGACCGCGAAAGGTGCGGCCACCCGGTCGCCCGCGGCGAGACGGGACCGAATAGCCGCACGGTCACCAGTCGGCTGCGGATGAGCTGCACGGAGTGGCGGGACGTCCCGACCGCCGACGACTTCTACCGGGCGGTACACGAGCCCGCAGGCACGAACGCCGAGACCGCGATTCTGCTCGTCTGGTACCACGAAGCCGACATGAGCGAGCAGCTCTACGCGCACCTCGAGGGGGCCTACAGTTGGAGGGCCCTGGTCACGGCGCTGCACCGGGTGGGCCTGATCCACGGCGAAGGGGCGCGCCGAATCAACCGCTTCGCCATCGCATGACCAGGCGCAAGCCCCCGGCGGACGGTATCCCCGTGCTCCGGAGCCGAGGCCAGCCACGCGAGATCCTCCGGCGGATGCGGCCGGCGTTCCGGGAGCACGTGCGACCCCACACCAGGGGGCAGGAAGGCGAGCGACTGGGAGGCGGGAACGTGCTGGGCGCCCTGTGGAACCACCGCGGCACCCGGGACATCGACGCCTACGTGCGGCTCGGGACCACCGAGGACGGCAACCGGATACTCGACAGGGCCGCCGCGGCCTGCGGCGCCTACCGGGTCGAGCACCCCACGTTCAAACGGCTGGAGTTCGAGAGGAACAAGGACAACCACATCGACGTCACGTTCGGCCCGCCGACGCCCCGGCAGGGAGAGCGCACGGTGATTCTCGACGGCGAGCCGACGACGATCCTGAGCACCGCCCAGATCATGAGCGGCAAGCTCCACGGTCGCGGCATGACCGCCCCGGTCCGGGACCTGTACGACATCGCCGTCTGTCGACTCGCCGATCCCAGGTCCCTGGAGATCGCCGTCAACGGCGTCCCCACCGAGAAGCTGAACGTCATCCTGTCGATCTATCGGAACCTCGAGGACCAGTACAGACGGGACGCCCCGAAGATCAGCGACACCCCGGTCGAGCTGATTGCCATCAGGGAGAACCCGACGATCTACGCCCACAACGCGATCCTGCACAGCCGGTACGCCGAGGCGACCATTCGCACCCGCGGCGGCAGGGTGCAGGTCGAGCTGCGGACCGCGGCCGATCGGCGGACCATCACGTATGGAACCGCCGAAGACCTCCAGGAGGGACTCGAGCGGGAAGGCGTCAACGCATTCCTGACCGCGCAGGACCGGGATGCAGAGAGCGTGCTGCACGCCGTCGTCGAGGCCATGTGGGCGAACGAGACGACCTCCGTGATCGAAGTTCACCCCGAACCGCTCAAGCACACGCCGGTGGAGGCGTCCCCGATAGAATGGGAACCGAGCGGGGGTTAGACTAGATCGTTGCCGGCACGGATCGTGCCGGTGCCCGATGCCGCGAGTCGGTCCCCCCGCGAAGTGGCCTCGCGTCCCTCTCGAGCGCCCGTGGAGCCCGGCGCGACGGTACTGCGCATCGTCGAGTTCCAGGGGGCGAACGGGGCAATCCATCGCCCGGCGCGGCCGATGCCGAGCGCTGGTCGTGGTCTGCGACTGCCGCACATGCCGACCCCGGCGAACCTGTGCCCTCCACGATATCGTAGACGATCTCCTCGCCCGAAACCGGTCTCCGACGAGGGCGGCGGGTGGGGTATACTGCCGGCTGCTGCGGTGGATTCTGCGGGCAACCTCAGGCTGCGAAGGAGAGATCCATGGGTGCGAAACGACCTGATCGACGAGAGTTCCTGCGAGGCGGCGCGGCGTTGGCGGGCGGCTTGACGGTGGGGGCGGCGGAGCCGGCCCTCGGGCAGGCGCCGCCGGAGCCGGAGCGGTACGTCAGGGGCGACCCGGACCTGATCGCCTACGGCGAGCGGTCCCGTTTCGTGACCTCGGTGCGCATACCGCACCCGCCGGGCGGCCGGGAGTCGCCCGATGCGTTCGGGCTCGTGTTCCACGTGGCGGCGCCGCTCCAGGATTCGGTGGGCACGATCACGCCGTCGTCGCTCCACTTCGTGGGGACCACCCGCGGCTCGCTCATGCCGGAGATCGATCCGGCGGAGCATCGCCTCATGATCCACGGCATGGTGGAGCGCCCGCTGGTCTTCACCATGCAGGACCTGAAGCGCCTCCCGTCGGTGACCCGCCTGCACTTCATCGAGTGCGCGGGGAACCGTGCGAGAAGCACGCACAAGGACGTGCAGGAATCGCACGGGATGACCAGTTGCGCCGAATGGACCGGCGTGCTCCTGTCCACGCTGCTCGAGGAGGCCGGCGTGAAGGACGGGGCGGCCTGGGTCGTGGCGGAGGGGACCGAGAACGTGAAGGGCGCGTCGAGCTTCCCGCTGGCCAAGGCCATGGACTACTGCATCGTGGCCTACGGCATGAACGGCGAGGCGGTGCGGCCGCAGAACGGATTCCCGCTGCGGCTGCTGATTCCCGGCTTCGAGGGCATCTTCAACACGAAGTACCTCAGGCGCATCAAGGTGACGGACGAGTACTACCTGAACTACAACGACTACGGTCACCTCAGCCGGGACGACACGCGCGCCGCGCTGGGCTACCAGGTCGGGCCGAAGTCGGTCATCACGCATCCGTCCGGGGGACAGCGGCTGCCCGGCCACGGGTTCTACGAGATCTCCGGCCTCGCCTGGTCCGGCGGGGGCGCCGTCAGCCGGGTGGACGTGTCCACCGACGCCGGCCGGAGCTGGCAGGAGGCGGAGATTCAGGGGACGGCCCAGCGCATGGCGCACACCCGGTTCCGCCTGCCCTGGAGCTGGGACGGGCAGGAGGCCGTGCTCATGTCGCGCTGCACGGACGAAGTGGGTCAGGTGCAACCGACGCAGGCCCAGGTCGCCGAGCACTTCGGCCGGCCCGACAATCCGTCCGCCGGCGTGCCGGGTCTCGACAACACGATTCAGCCGTGGCGGGTCGCCGGTGACGGGAGCGTTCACAATGCGCGTGCTTAGTCCCCTCGCGTTGACGATGCTCCTGGGCGCCTCGGCGCTGGCGCAGGGGCCCACCTACGGCGTGGGGCGGGCCCCCACCCCGGAAGAGCTCCGCGCCTGGGACATCTCCATCGGCCCCGCGGGCGAGGAGCTGCCGCCGGGGAGCGGCACCGCCGAGCAAGGGGAGCGGATCTACCGGATACGTTGCGCGGGATGCCACGGGAGGGAGCTGGAAGGCGGCCGGGCTCCCCGGCGCGCCCCCCGGCTGGTGAAGACCGAGCCGGGGTCGGACGTCGACCCCTGGGCGGCGGGGCGCATACTGCCGTACCGCTCGCCGTACGCGACGACGGTCTGGGACTACATCAACCGCGGCATGCCGCTCTACCAGGAGGGGTCGCTGACCGCGGACCAGGTGTACGCGTTGACGGCCTTCCTGCTGTACAGGAACGAGGTCATCGCGGAGGACCTGGTGCTCGACGCCGAGAGCCTGCCGAAGGTCGAGATGCCGAATCGCGACGGCTGGGCGCCGCTGCCGGAGTGGCAGCGCCTGTCGCCGAGGCTTCCGGGTTATCCCTTCTAGAACCAAGGAGTGCGGAATGAGGTTGTCAACCAGGCGGCGCGGCTGGATGTGGATTCCCTTCCTCTCGCTTGCGTGTGTTCTCGGAGTATCGGGCGCCGCGGCTGCCCAGGAGGGTTCGGCGGGCGACCCGGCGCAGTGGGTCATGCCGAACGCCAACTACGCGGGCTGGAACTACAGCCCGCTCGATCAGATCGACGTCGACAACGTCGACCAGCTCACCATGGCGTGGACGATGCAGCTCGGCGTCCACGATTCCTACGAAGCCTCGCCGCTCGTGATCGGCGACACGATGTACATCGTCACCCCCGAGCCGAACTACGTCTACGCGCTCGACCTCGCCCGGGAGGGCTTCATCAAGTGGGAGTTCCGGCCCGAGATCGCCGACTCGGAGCTGACCCGGAGGAGCGCCTGCTGCGGCGCGCAGACCCGCGGCCTGGGCTATGACGACGGCCGCATCTTCTACGCCACCCTCGACGGACAGGTGTTCGCGCTCGACGCCGAGACGGGAGAGCAGCTCTGGCAGGCCGACAACGCGACCGTCGAGACCGGCGAGACGGTCCCCGGCATGCCGCTGGTGGTCGGCGACAAGGTCATCGTGGGCGTGGCCGGCGGCGAGCGCGGCGTCCGCGGTCACGTCACCGCCTACAACCTCGACGACGGCCGGTTCCGGTGGCGGTACTACAGCATGGGGCCGAACAACGAGGTGGGCATCGGGTCCCGCTTCGCCCCCTTCTATCCCGACGACCGCATCGACAACCCGGCCCTCGACACCTGGTCCGGCGACTCGTGGCGGCGCGGCGGCGGCGCCGTCTGGGGCTGGTTCACGTACGACGCCGAGCTCAATCTCTTCTACTACGGCACGAGCAACTGCGCCCCCTGGAACCCGGACTACCGCCGGGAGTGGGGCGTCGTCGAGCTGGACGAGGACGGGGGCCTCACCGGCTTCCGGAACAACTACTGCGCGTCCATCCTGGCCCGCGACGCCGACACCGGTGACCTGATCTGGGCCTACAACATGACGCCCCAGGACCAGTGGGACCTCGACGAACCCAACGTGAACCTCCTCGTCGACCTCGAGATCGACGGCGAGGTGCGCAAGGCGCTGGTGCGCCCGGCCAGGAACGGCTACTTCTACGTGTTCGATCGCGCGACGGGCGAGATGCTCCTCGAGCCCTGGATGTTCGTCTACAACGACATCTTCGACGGCATCAACATGGAGACCGGCCGTCCGCGCTACGACCTGACGAAGATGATGTTCACCGACGTCGAGGACCGGCAGCGGTACCTGCCCGACGCCGAGAACGTCGCCATCGGCTGGTGCCCCGGCATCGCCGCCCGGAACTGGCAGAACGACGCGTACTCCCCGCGCACCGGACTCGTGTACACCCCGACTTCGAACAGTTGCGATCGCCTGAGAATGGTCGAGGGCGAGTACGTCCCGGGGAACGACTACACGCTTCGCGAGCGCGGCGGCCGCGCCCCCGACCCGCCCAACGCGGAGGTCGTCAACGAGCTGCAGGCCAACGATCCGGTGGCGGGCGAGACCGTCTGGCGGGTCCAGTGGACGACCGCCAACAACGCGCCGGTCATGGCCACCGGCGGGGACCTGCTCTTCCAGGGCGGCCCCAACGAAGGCGTGGTGCGCGCGTTCGACGCCCGGAGCGGGGACGTCCTCTGGACGTTCCGGACGGGGACCAACTTCCGGAACTCGCCCATCACCTACCTCGGGCCCGACGGCCGGCAGTACGTCGCCATCATCGGCAGCCAGCGCCCGGGCAGCGTGCAGATCACGCCGGACGCCGAGCCCGACGCGGTCGCCCGCTTCCGGCGTGCGGGCAGCGCGCTCTACGTGTTCGCGCTCCCGCCGTCCCGCGACTGAGGTGTGCAGGGAGTCCGCGCCGAACGGCGTGGACTCCCGCAGCGTTGGTCGGGCGCCAAGCGAGCCGGGGCGGCGATTGCCGGGCGAGGGGTCGCCGTGGAAGGCGCGGACCCTGCAGGGTTGGTTGGGCGCCAAGCGGAGCCGAAGGCGGCGGTTGGCGTCCAAGCGGAAGACGCGCGGCCGCCTGGAGCCGAAGGCGACGGTTGGCGTCCCAGCCGAAGACGTGAGGTGAGGCGCCTGCGGCCCGGCCCCGGAGGCCGGCTGCGCCTCACCGTTTCCGGCCACGGAGGGGGCTCCCGACACCCGACGGGCAGCGCGGCGAACCGAGCGACGCTCCGCCCGGGGCCAGGGTCCAACCACGGGCTCGCCGGACAGCCGATGCACAGACTCCCGGCAAGCCTCTCGGCTCAGCGGTATTCCCCGCTCCGGATCCGGGCGCTGGCGATAGTCTGCGCCGCGTCCTGCATCGTCGGGTCCGCTCCGTACCCCGCCGCTTCCCAACAGGCCGGCCCGACGGACCCGGTGAGATCGGCCGTCGTGACGGCGGTCACCGCGGAGATCGTCGTCGACGGGTCGCTCGACGAGGCGGCGTGGCGGCAGGCGCCGACCATCGGCGACCTGGTCCAGAGAATCCCCGTGGCCGGTGCGGCGCCCACGGAGAGGACCGAGGTCAGGCTGCTCTACGACGAGGAGAACCTCTATATCGGCGTGATGTGCTACGACACCGAGCCCGACCAGGTGCTCGCGTCGCAGATGGCGCGCGACGCGAGCCTGAACGCCGACGACCGCCTCGCCATCGTCCTCGACACGTTCCGCGACCAGAGCAACGCCTTCCACTTCGCCACCAATCCGGCCGGCGCCATGGTCGACGGCCTCGTGTTCGCGAACGGCGAGACGAACGACGACTGGGACGGCATCTGGATCGTGCGGACCGCGCAGACGGGCGCAGGGTGGAGCGCGGAGTTCGCCATCCCCTTCAAGACCCTGAGCTTCCCGGCCGGCGAGACCGTCTGGGGCTTCAACATCAGCCGCACGATTCAACGAAAGCTCGAGGAGAACCGCTGGACGGGGGCGCGCTTCCAGACCGAGTTCTTCCAGATCTCCGAGGCGGGCCGGATCACGAACCTCGAAGGCCTGCAGCAAGGCGCCGGGCTCGACATCCGCCCGTTCATCGCGCGGCTCTGGCCGCGCCCCGACACCGGCGGCGATACGGTCGTCGGCAAGCCGGGCGTGGACCTGTTCTACAACATCACCCCGAGCCTCAAGCTGTCGTTCACCGCGAACACCGACTTCGGCGAGACGGAGGTGGATGCGCGGCAGATCAATCTCACGCGCTTCTCCATCTTCTTTCCCGAGAAGCGGACGTTCTTCCTGCAGGACGCCGGCGTCTTCAACTTCGCCACCACCGGCATCGACCCGCCGGGCGGCATTCCCGGCACCGGGGCCGAGATCTTCCCGTTCTTCAGCCGGAGAATCGGTCTGCTCGGCGGGCAGGAGGTGCCCATCGACTACGGCGCCAAGCTGACCGGGAGGGTCGGCAGGACCGAGGTCGGCATGCTCGACGTGCGCACCCGCGGCGTGCCGGCCGCCGACGCCGGCAACCAGTTCGTCGGGCGCCTCAAGCGGAACTTCCTGGAGCAGTCGTACGTGGGCGCCATTCTCACGAACGGCAATCCCGCCTCCGCACTCTCGAGCAGCACCGTGGGCGTGGACATGCGGCTGGCCACCTCCGACTTCCTGGGCCGCGGTCAGAACATGGTCTTCAACGCCTTCGGCCTCCGCAGCGACAACGAGGGCGTCGCGGGCGACAACGCTTCCTTCGGCTTCGGGGCGCATTATCCCAACGACAGGTACGAGGCCCAGGTTCTCTGGCGGGAGATTCAGGACAACTTCGACCCGGCGATCGGCTTCGTGCAGCGCAGCAACGTGCGGATGCTCCGGGTCGCGGGCAGCTTCAACCCGCGCCCGAACCCGTCGACCGGCATTCAGCAGATGTACCACGACGTGTTCTACACGCGCTTCACGCGACTCGACAACGGACTGGTCGAGAGCTGGGACATCTACGCCACCCTGGTCGACTGGCACTTCAACTCGGGGGACTCGCTGCACAGCCTGTTCGACCTGAACCCGACCTACGAGCGCCTGTTCGAGCCCTTCGAGATCTCGCCCGGCGTCGTCCTTCCCGTGGGCGAGTACCGCTTCATGCCCATGCGGATCTTCTTCACCTCGGCGCAGAAGCGGCGGCTGCAGGGCAGCGTCGGCCTGACCTTCGGCAACTACTGGTCGGGCACCGCGCAATCGCTCCGGACCGGCATCAGCTACAAGCTCCCGCCCAACTTCCTGGTCAGCTTCAACGCCGACCAGACTTTCGCCAGCCTGCCGGAAGGCAGCTTCGTCGCCCGCATCTACAGCTCGGAGGTCAACTACGCGGTCTCGCCCTTCCTCACGTTCTCCAACCTGATCCAGTTCGACAACCGATCGGGGAACCTCGGCCTCCAGAGCCGCGTGCGCTGGATCATCGATCCGGGAAACGACCTCTTCTTCGTGTTCGGCCAGGGCTGGGTGCACGACCTCGAGCGGGGCTACCGCGAGTTCCGGAGGCAGGACTCGAGGCTGGCCACCAAGCTCCAGTACACGTTCCGCTTCTGAGGAGACGGCGGCCGCGGGTCGCCGCCACGTGAGGCGCCTCGCGGGGAGGCGCAGGAGGTTGCCACATGGTCAGTCGACGCCGGTTCAACACGCTGCTCGCGGGAACGGCGGGCTGGGCCGCCGCCGGTCCGCTGGGTACCGCCGCCGCGGGTCCGCTCGGCGCCGCCGCGGGTCCACTCGGGACGGCCGCCGCGGGTCCGCTCGGCACCGCCGCCGCGCAATCGCAGTCGCCGCCGCGCGGCGCCGTCTACGCCAGCCTGGGCGCCCGGCTCTACCGGGTTCGCCGCGCCGGCGATTCCCTGGTGCGGGAGCCGCGTCCGGTGGTCCTGCCCGCGCAGGTGCAGGAGGGGTGGCAGCATCCGTCGGGCCGTTTCTTCTACATCGCGAGCAGCGACCAGCGCACGTCGACGGCCCGCGTGCGCCATCACTACCTGAACGCGTTCCGGGTCGATGCGTCGGGAGACCTCCAGCCGCACGGCGGGGCGGTGGAGCTGCCGCACCGGCCCATCTTCATCACCGTCGACCAGCGCGGCGACTACGTGCTGGCGGCCTACAGCTTCCCGAGCTCCCTCTCCGTCCACCGGCTCGCCGCCGACGGATCGATCGGCGACATGGTGGAGCAGCGGGCCAGCCTCGACGCGGGCTACTACGCGCACGCCGTGTACCTCATGCCATCGAACCGCACGGTCCTGCTGCCGGCGCGCGGCAACGAGCCCGAGCCCGGCGTCCACACCGAGGACCCGGGCGGCCTCTACCTGTACGGCTTCGAGAACGGCCAGTTGACCAACAAGCAGACGGTGGCGCCCAACGGGGGGCTGGCGTACCGCGCGAGGCACGCCGACTTCCACCCCTCGGGCCGCTGGGTCTACGTCGATCTCGAGACCCAGAACCTGCTGCTCACCTACGCCATCGGGGCCGACGACACGCTCTCGGAGGAACCCGTGTTCGTCAGCACGACGCTGGCCGCGCCCGAGGCCTATCGCGGCGGGCAGACGACATCGTCGATCCGCATGCATCCCACCAACGGCCGGACCCTGTACGTGGCGAACCGCGGCCGCGGCACGGAGGTCTTCCGGGGCGAGACGGTGGCCAACGGCACCGAGAACACCATCTCGGTGTTCTCCATCGACGCCGCCACCGGCGAGCCGACCCTGGTGCAGACCATCGACACTCGCAGCATCGCCGTGAGGACGATGGCGTTCCAGCCGGACGGCCGGTCGATGGTCGCGGCGAGCCCCGAGCCGGGGCAGGTCCGCGCCGAAGGGCGTCTGGAGACGGTGCCGGCCGCGCTGACGCTGTACGACATCGAAGCGGACGGCCGGCTGGCGTTCAGGTCCACCCTGCCGATTGACACGCGGGGCGAGTCGATGTTCTGGAGCGGGATCGTCCGCTATTGAGGTGGCGACCCGGCCTGGGGTGCACGAGGCCAACCGTCGCGGGGTGGCGGCCATCACCCATCGCGGAGCTGCCTGCACCGGCGATCCGGTGCCCGACCGTCCGGGGACCGAGCCCGCCGCGTCGTCTGATAGAGTGCTGCGGCGCCTCGAGCCGAGACGTGGGTGGGTGCCGCCGGCGGTGATCACCGTCGCCGGAATGCTGCCGACCGGGCGGAATCGAGCACGGTCGAGGGGACCATTCCACGGCAAGGCGCGGGAGCGGGGCCCAAGGTTCTCTACCCAGCTTGAAGCAGCGGACTTCACTTCCCGGGAGCGTGCGATGTTCCGACAGCGTCTTGGACTCTTTCTCGTGGTGCTTTCCCTCGTGCCGTTCGCGCCTCTCGCGGCGGCGGGGCAGTCCGGCGAGGACGCCGACTTCGTGCCCGTCACGGACGCCATGCTCGAGAACCCGGCGCCGGGCGACTGGCTCATGTGGCGCCGCACGCAGAACGGGTGGGGCTACAGCCCCCTCGACCAGGTGAACCGCGACAACGTCGGCGACCTGCAGCTCGTGTGGACCCGGGCCCTGGCCGAGGGCGCGCAGGAGGGGACCCCGCTGGCCTACGGCGGCGTGCTGTTCATGCCGAACCCGCGGGACCACGTGCAGGCCATCGACGCCGTGACCGGCGACCTGCGGTGGGAGTACCGGCGCGATATCCCCGAGGACGTCCCCGAGATCATGGGCGGCCTGACCGACAACAACCGGAACGTGGCCATCTACGGCAACCTCATCATCGACACCAGCAACGACGACTACGTCTACGCCCTCGACGCTGAGAGCGGCGAGCTGGTGTGGGAGACGCAGATCTTCGACTACCGGGTGCACCCGGCCCGGCATTCCGCCGGTCCCATCGTCGGCGGGGGCCGCATCTACTCGGGGCGGAGCTGCCGCCCGCGGGCGGGGCCGGTCTCGTGCGTCATCGTCGCCCACGACGCCGCCACCGGCGAGGAGCTCTGGCGGACGGGCCTCGTGCCGCGGCCGGGCGAGCCGGGCGACGAGACCTGGGGCGACGTGCCCTACGAGGACCGCATGCACGTCGGCTCGTGGATGGTGCCGAGCTACGACCCCGAGCTCGACCTCGTCTACGTCGGCACCTCCGTCACGTCGCCGGCCCCGAAGTTCATGCTCGGCGGCGTCGACAACCGCCACCTCTACCACAACTCGACCCTCGCCCTCGACGGCGAGACGGGGGAGATCCGCTGGTACTAGGTGAGTTCCGAAAAAATGGCAATAAATCCGGTGGTTTTTGGAGCTTCGCGGTCAGCCATATACCACGTTCTGGACCACGCGATGATTCTAGTCCACCAGGGTCCATGAATGTCCAGTTTGTGAGTTTGTGAGTTTGTGTGGGCGCAAGCAAGTCGGAGCACACCGAACGCTGGCTCCGCCCCCTTGACCTCCGGCCGGACGTACGGCGTCGTGACACCGCGTCGGTTCGGCCGCGCCGTCGATACGGCCCGTCGCGCGAGCTGGCCGGGCCGAACGTGTTGCCACCGACTGCGACGGCGCAGTCCTCCTGGTAGCTGGCGCGCTCACCATCCTGCGGCTGCTATCATTCCGCCCCGCGGCGAGTTGTCGCCGGCCGGCACTCCGGCTTCGGCAATTTCCGTCTTCGGCCGAGCCGCGTACGAGGGTCATTTCATCGGCGAATCGTCGAGTGTACAGGAGGTTGACGAGTGGCAGTTCAAGACGGAGCGCTAGTAGGTAGCCCGACGGCACCGAAACCGGCGCTTCCGCACATCGCAGCGGCGCTGGCGGTAGCCGTGCTCCGGGTCGCGCTGCTTCCGGCCGTTGCCGTCGCGCAGGACGATGCGGCATCCGACCGACGAGCGCTGGAGGCGTTCTACGACGCGACCGGCGGGGAGAACTGGCGGAACAACACGAACTGGAAGACGGCGGCGCCCCTGGATGAATGGCACGGCGTACAGACGTTCGGCACCGGCCGAGTCGTGGAGCTCAGTCTCTCACTCAACGGGCTGGGGGGGCAGCTTCCGCCCGCGTTGGGCAGACTGACTGGACTGAAGTGGCTGTACCTCTCGCAGGGAGCGCTGGTCGGCCCCATCCCGCCCGAGTGGGAGAGCCTCGAGAGTCTCGAGGTCTTGGCTTTAGCTCAGAACGAGTTGAGCGGATCGATCCCGTCCTGGCTGGGGAACCTGCCCAACCTCCGCGCGTTGCAGATCTACGACAACGACTTCACCGGCCCGATCCCGGCCGAGCTGGGGAACCTGACGAGGCTCGAACACGTGGAACTCGAGTGGAACGAGTTGACGGGCCCGATCCCGCCCGAACTCGGGAACGTGACGAGGCTCGAGCACCTGGACCTGAGCCGCAACGACCTGTCGGGCCCGATTCCGGTCGAGTTGGAGAACTTGCGGAACCTGGATTTTCTGGGCCTGTCCTACAACTGGAAGCTCTCGGGACCGCTTCCGTCCGGTCTGTCTCAGTTGCCTCTCGATGACCTCGGCCTCTACGTGACCGGGGCCTGTGCGCCCGCCGCCTGGCGGGAGTGGCTGACGACCATCAGTTTCCTGGGCCGTCTGTGCGACGCGGATACCGACGTGACCATCGACGTGGCGGTGTTCTACACCCCGGGCGCGCGCGAAGCGGCGGGCGGCGCCGCCGCCATCGAGGCGGTGATCGACCTCATGATCGCGGAGACCAACGACGCCTACGCGGCGAGCGGGGTGCGCCAGCGCCTGGCCCTGGTGGCCCGGTCGGAGGTGCCGTATGTGGAGACGTTCGGCGATCAGGATCTGAGACGTCTCCGGGACCCGTCGGACGGCCACCTGGACGAGGTGCACGCCATGCGCGACCGGACCGGGGCCGACCTCGTGCACCTGATCGTCGACGACTACGGTGGCCTTTGCGGCATCGCCGGCATCGGCACGCCCTGGGGCATCACCTACCGCGTCTGCGGCGGCCTGACCTTCGCGCACGAGCTCGGGCACAACATGGGGATGTTCCACGACCGCTTCCAGGCCCAGACGAACGAGAGCGGCGCGTTCTCGAACCCGGCCTACGGGTATGTGAACCGGGCGATGTTCGAGGCGGGCTCGCCGGCCTCCAGCCGGTGGACGACGATCATGGCCTATGACCGTCATTGCCGGCTGAGCGACATCAGTTGCTCGGCGCTGCCGCGCTTCTCGAACCCGCGGCATCGCCACCTCGGCGACCCGTTGGGGGTCGAGCACGGCGCCGGCGGGTCGGCGCTGGACGGCCCCGCCGACGCGGCGGCGGTCCTCAATGCGACGGGAGCGGTCGTCGCCGCGTGGCGTGACCGCCCCGCCGACGGCGTCAACCGGCCCCCGGTGACGGTCGGGACGCTGACGGACCGGCGGCTGGCGTCGGTCGGCAGCGAGCTCGAGTTGGCGGTGTCGCAGGCGTTCGACGACCCCGACGGCGACCCGCTGGTCTATACGGCCGGGTCTTCGGACTCGCAGGTGGTGCAGGTCGAGGCGTCAGGCGGCCGGGTGACTCTGAAGGCGGCCGGGACAGGGGAGGCGACGGTTGGGGTGACGGCGACCGATACGGGCGGGCTGAGCGCTTCGCACCTGTTCTCGACGACCGTGGAACGGGATGCTGCGGATCCGTCCGTCGGCGGCACGCCGGATCGGGCGGTGCTGGAGACGCTCTTCGAGGCGACCGGCGGGCGGGGCTGGAGGAACCGCTCGCACTGGGGGACATCGGCGCCGCTGGGCGAGTGGTACGGGGTGACGACGAACGCCGAAGGCCGAGTGACGTATCTCGATCTCGGCGGCAACGGGTTGCTGGGTCCGATCCCGGCCGAACTGGGTGGCCTGGAGCACCTCGTGGAACTGGACCTCGCCAGGAACGGGTTGCGGGGTCCGATCCCGGCCGAACTGGGGCGCCTGGAGCATCTCTTGCGCCTGCATCTCGGCGGGAACGAGTTGACGGGTCCGATTCCGGCCGAACTGGGGCGTCTGGCGAACCTCTCGCGTCTGGACCTTCGGCGCAACGCGTTGACCGGCCCCATCCCGGCTTCGCTGGGAGACTTGACCAACCTGCAAATCCTGACGCTCCAGGAGAACGCGTTGACCGCGGTTCCGGCCGAACTGGGCCGGTTGTCGAAGCTCGTGGCCCTGAATCTGTCCCGCAACGACCTGCTCGGGTCTGTTCCGGCCTCGCTGGGGAGCCTGGCGAACCTGCGGGTCCTGAACCTGTCCCACAACTGGAGGCTGTCGGGCACGCTCCCGATCGGTTTGCGGGAGTCCGTTCTCGAGGAGCTGGACGTCTTCGTGACCCACACCTGCGCCCCGGCCGCTTGGCGGGAGTGGTTGGCGACGATCGTGTTCTTCGGGTCTCCGTGCGGGGAGGAACCGGTGACCATCGACGTGGCCGTCGTCTATACGCCGCGCGCGAGAGAGAAGGCGGGCGGCGGCGGCGCCATCGAAGCCGAGATAGACCTCCTGATCGCGGAGACCAACGAGGCCTACCGCACGAGCGGGGTCCGCCACCGCGTGGCCCTGGCCGCCCGCGCCGAGGTCGCGCATACCGAGACGACCGGCGACCGCGACCTCGAGCACCTGGTCGATCCGTCGGACGGCTTTCTCGACGAAGTGCACGACCTGCGGGACCGCAGCGGCGCCGACCTCGTGCACCTGCTCGTGGAAGATCCCTACGACGTCTGCGGCATCGCCCAGGTTCCGGCGCCTTACGTCGATCCGGGTCCTTTCGGCATCACGCTCCTTCGGTGCGGCGGCCTCGTCTTCGCGCACGAGCTCGGCCACAACATGGGGTTGCGTCACGACCGCTTCCAGGTGGTGGCCGGCGGCGAAAACAGGCGCGTGTTCTCGCACCCGGCGTACGGCTACGTGAACCACCGGGCGTCCGAGGCGGACAGCCAGCCGTCGAGCCGCTGGCGGACCATCATGTCCTACGATTCGCAGTGCCGGCAGTTCGACACCGCCTGTGTCGAGTTGCCGCGTTTCTCGAATCCGCGGCAGCGCTTCGCCGGCGACCCGCTGGGCGTCGCCCACGGCGGCGGGAGCGGGTTGACGGGCGCCTCCGATGCCGTGGCGGTCCTCAACGCCACGGGTCCGGCGGTGGCGTCGTGGCGGGACCGCGTCCGACGCCCCAACCGCCCCCCGACGGCGGTGGCGACCCTGCCGGACCGCACGATGACCCTGAACGCGGTGTTGAACGTGGACGTGTCGTCGACGTTCGTAGACCCCGATGGCGATCCCCTGACCTACACGGCGTCGTCGTCCGCGCCTGGCGTAGCGGCGGCGCGGGTAGCGGAGGCCCGCGTGACGGTGACGGCGATGGGCGCCGGTCGGGCGACGATCGAGGTGACGGCGACCGACCCCGGCGGGTTGAGTGCGACGCAGTCGTTCGGGGTCAGGGTCGGGGTGACCGCACCCTTTACGGACGACCCGATCGTCCCGGGAGTGACGCCGGTCCGGGCCATCCACTTTACGGAGTTGCGGACGCGGATCGACGGCCTGCGGCGGCAGTCGGGGCTCGCCGCGTACCGCTGGACGGACGCGGCCCTCAGGGCGGGGGTGACGCCGGTCCGGCTCGAGCATCTGCTGGACCTGCGGGAGGCGCTGGCCGAGGCGTACGCGGCGGCGGGGCGTCCCGTGCCCCGGTGGAGCGATGCTATGCCGGTGGGCGGTGCGACACCGATCCGGGCGGCTCACCTGACGGAACTCCGGGCCGCGGTAGTAGCGCTGGAGTGACGCGGGCCGCAACTATCGCCCAGCGTCCAGGAAGTCCTGGAAATCCAGGGCGCCCAGCAGGACGCCGGGACTTCCAGGACGAACGGTTGCTCCAAGTACCCAGGCCCCCAGGACGCGCTTCTACAGGCCCGTAGATTCCCGGTCAGAAAGTGGGGTGCAACAGGGGACGCATGTTCTGGGAGTCCACTTAAGTCACTCTTGATAAATCACTTGTGTCGTTCTCGTGGTGCCCGCCCACGCCAGCATCACCGACAGCGCCTCGCCGGTCGCCGCGGTATCGCCGCGGCCGCGGTCCACCGAGACCGTCAACTCGATGGCCCCGCCTTCCGGCACCGACGTGACCAGCCGGCCGGGCCGCGTCCCTCGCCTCGACGGTGACGGGGTCCGACGCGGACAGCGCGTGGGCGCCGGCCACCCGGAAGCTCCGTGATGCCTCCTCGGTGGCGTTGCCCACCGACCCCGAGTACGCCGTCACCGTGTCGTCCACCCGGTCCTCGTCGTTCGATGGTGGCGTGATCTCGGCCGTGAACGACGGATTGTCACCGTCGACCATGCCTGAGATCCGGGCGCCGTCCGCGGCGTCGTCCGTGTCCAGCGCATAGCTGGAGTCGTCGATCTGAAGCGTCAACGCCTTGCTGTCGTCCACGTGGGCGGGAATCGCGGACACCTCGCAGGCGTGCCCCTCCCGGGACGATACGGTCGGTGCAAGCGCCAGCGTGTACGACTGGGTCTCGTCGTCGTCGAGGGTGACGGGGCGCAAGGGCTCTTCGCCCGTCCCGCTGCCGGCTTCGAGGTCGACGCCGCCCGATGCGCTGACCGCCAGCACGACGGTCTCGTCCTCGGCGTCCGGGTCGTGGTTCGTCTGCAAGAGGACGGTCCCGCTGACCTTGTGCGTGACGACGCTGCCCGTGGTGTTCGCGGGAAGGTGAGGGTCGCGGTGCCAGCGCCACCTCGGAAGGTCAGCTCGTCGTCGCGCCGCCCAAGCGTTCGGACGATCCGACCTGGGGGGAATCACGCCCCGGCACGATGCCGGGGCGTGTCACGGTTCGGGACTCTACGCGGTCACCGGCTCTCATCCTCGAAGCTGCGCAAGTAACGGGATACGGTGATGGGCGCGCAGCCGACCGCCCGTGCGATACGCTTGAAGCCGAGGCCCTGGGCCCGAAGCTCGACCATGCGCGCGACGGCCTCGGCCGACATCGGCGGGCGCAGGAACCCGCGCCTGACCGTCACGCGGCCGCGACGGCGCAGCACCTTCCGGTCGGCGAGGGCCGGCATCGAGCGCTCGTCGTCGACGACGCCGGGAGCGTGCTTCGCCAGCTCGTGCCAGTCGACGGCCGCGCGCGTCGGACTGCCGTCGATGGGCTCGGGGTCCGGCATCTGGTCGAGGAGGCCGTCGCCGCCGCGCCACGCGACCTCGAACTCCTGCCCGGCGCTCGCGGCCGACTCGCGGACG
>JAJEFC010000194.1 GCA_022820675.1 Vicinamibacteria bacterium
GGGGCCGGCGCGTTCCCAGGCGCCGGCCCCGGCCGGGCCGCACCCCGTCGACCCGGCGCCAACGTGGGCGCGGAACTCGGCGGGGCATTCCGGACCGACGCCATGGCCCCGTGGCCCGCGTCCGCCGAGAGTCGCGCCGCGAGCGCCGCCGCCACCTCGTCCTGGACGTCGAAGAGGTCGGCGATCTCGCCGTCGACCCGCGTGCCGAACTCGACCGCGCCGGTCGCGACGTCCACGACCCGCGCGGTGATGCGAACGGCGTGTCCCACCCGCTGCAGGGTGCCGTCGACCATCCACTCGACGCCGCGACGGCGATAGGCGTCGAGGACGGCGGTGGGGTCGAGCGCTCCGGTCGGAGCGCCGCGGGCGCCGAAACGCTTCGGGTCGGCCGCGGCGGGCTCCACCACCTCCAGCCCCGCATCCTGCAGGTCGACGGCGATGGTCTCGGCGATGCCCGCGCCGATCCACTCGTCGGCCGGCTGCCGGCTCACGTTCGTGAACGGGGCGACGACCACGGTGGGGTCGGCGGCCTGTCCCGCCGCCGGCGACGCCGCACCGGCGAGTCCGGCCCCGGCGAGGACTACCGCGAGCAGCCGCCGCAGACCGTCGCCGGCGGCGGCCGGGGGCCGGGGGCGCGGCACGCCGAATCGGTGTCCCGGTGCGAGAGACGGTCGGTCGAGCATGCTGTCATCCCATGCGGAGGACTACCGCGAGCAGCCGCCGCAGACCGTCGCCGCCGGCGGCCGGTGGCGCGGCACGCCGAATCGATGTCCCGGTACGCGAGACGGTCGGTCGAGCTTGCTGTCATCCCATGCGGCGGACTACCGCGAGCCGCCGCCGCAGACCGTCGCCGCCGACGGCCGGGGGCGCGGCACGCCGAATGGATGTCCCGGTACGAGAGACGGTCGGTCGAGCATGCTGGCATCCCCTGCGAAGGACGCCGCCACGCGACTTCCTGCGCGGCCACGTACCCCCGGAAGACCCCTGCCCATCCAGGGCAGCGTTCCACTGTAGCCGTAATCCGTCAGGGTTCGCCAGCGAAAAATCACCGCGGAGGTGCGCGACGAGAGCGTGAGGCGCGGCCGGGAACGACACCGAAATCGGCGGCCTGCCGGGACCGGGACTGTCGTCCGACGAGCGAGTCTGTCGCGGAACCGTCACCGCGGCGGACGCCTGCTCGCCGCCGTCGCCATCCGGCCAGATGATCGCGAGCACCGCGTCGCGGAACCGTCACCGCGGCGGACGCCTGCTCGCCGGACCGCGGCACGTGGCCGGGCGGAACGCAGGCCGGCCGCGAAGGCCCCCGTGCGCCGCCGGGGCGCGCAGGCCCCCGACGATCGGGGCAACCGCGGGTCCGGCGCAGCCGGCGGCGCGCGAACGCGCCGTCAAACGCCGGCGTACCAGTGGAATCCCCAGTCCGAGTTGATGCCGCCGGTGCCGCGGCCGAAGCCGGCCATCGAGTCCACCGCCTGGATGGACTTCAGGAACTTCAGGTTCTTGTAGCCGCACTGGCGCTCGACCCTCAGCCGCAGCGGCGCGCCGTTGCCGACGGGCAGGTCGCCCCCGTTGAGGCCCCAGGCGAGGATGGTCTGCGGATGCACGACCTCGAACAGGTCGATGCCCTCGTACCAGCCGTCGACGGTGTCGAGCATCACGTAGCGCGCCTCCGGCTTCAGGCCGCCCGCCGCCTCGAGCACCTGCAGCAGGGGCGCGCCGGTCCACTCGGCGATGGCCGACCAGCCCTGCTCGCAGACGTGGGCGGTGATCTGGGTGCGCGACGGCAACCGCCGGATGTCGTCGAGCGAGAACGACGTCGGGCGGCCGACGAGCCCGCCGATCGGCAGGCGCCAGTCGCGGAACCCTTCCCGCCGGTGGCGCTGGTACTCCTCGTCGTCGGGGTTGGTCTGGCCCCAGGTCGGGAAGTCGGGGGCGATGTCGTCCGGCCCGTACTCGCGGGCCAGCGGCTGGTCGCGGAGCAGCAGCCGGTTGGTGCTCATGGTGAGCACGTCGGCGGCACCGACGAGGCCCCCGCGGACATGCGGCGGCACGTAGACGTCGCGCGAGCATCCGGCCGCCATCAGCGCGCCGAGGGCGGGCACCTGCGCCAGCAGGCGGCGCCGGGAGAGGGTGCGGGGACGGGCGATGCGACGCGGCGTGGATATCGGCGTGCTCATGACTCCTCCGCGGGCAACCGGAGCTTCCCGGTGATCATCGCACGGATGCGGTTGACGGCGCCGGCCGCCACCACCTCCAGCACGTGCACGACGACGAAGAGAACGAACACCACGGTGCCGATGGTGTGCAGGGTCCGCGCCGACTGCCGGCCGCCGAACAGGTCGAGAAGCCACGGCATCGCGGCCGTGAAGCCGGGCGACTGCGCGAGCCCCGTCAGCGTCATCAGCGGCACGTAGACCAGGAGCAGGAGGAGATAGGAGACCTTCTGCAGCACGCCGTAGCTCGTGGCGGCGCCGCGCGCGCGCAGGCGCCAGGGGAGATGCGCGCGCAGGTCGCGCCCCAGGCTCGCGGCGCCGAGCTCGTTCCGGCGCGGCACGAGGCGATCGCGGAAGCGGCCGGTCGCGACGTTCCAGCCGACGTAGACGAGCCCGTTGACGAGAAAGACCCAGGCGAAGGTGAAGTGGTAGTTCCGCCCCCACCGGCGGTCGCCCATCGCCCCCGCCTCGTCCCACGAGATGCCCCAGTCGGCGAGCCGGAAGATCGCCGGGTAGCCCTGGTAGCCGGTGTGGCCCCAGTAGAGCTCGGGAAAATCGAGGAAGATGTGGATGCCGCTGAGCAGCAGGTAGGCGCCGGCGACGACGTTGATCCAGTGGCAGACGCGGACGTTGACCGAGTGGAGGGCCACCCACCGTGGGGCACCCCGGGAATCGTCGCCCGCGCCTCCGATTGACCCCGCGTTCTCAGGCATCCCGCTCCACCGCGTCGATCTCCGGGTGCGGCCGCCGTCACCCCGCGGCATCCGCGCGTCGATGCCGGCCGCCTCGCCGCTCCGGGGACCCGCGGCGACGAGGCCCCGCGGCATTCGACCGGGCACGCGCGATTCACCCGCACGAAGACCCCACCGCGAGCGCCAAGAGGCATTCGACCGGGCACGCGCGGGTTCACCACCGGCGCTCGGATGCGGCACGCGAGCCCGGCGCGGACTGCCGGCCCGGGCGGTCGGCGGCGATTTGACACGCCGGACAGCGTCGGATAGGGTACTCCAGATCATGATGCTGCGGCACGGCCACCACACGGCGCAGCCCACCGCCCACCAGGGCGGGGCTGCGGATCTGCATGTGAGGTAGCTCGACCGCCCGTTACCGCCAACGCATGCGATCGCCCCGCCGACAACCCCGGCGGGGCTTTTTTTTTGGAGGCCCACCGGGCAAGCGATCCGCGCACCGGCCCGGGCGCCGGCGCGCGGCAGGACACGACATGGACTTTTCGAAACTGGACGGACTCATCCCCGCCGTCGTGCAGGACGCCTCGAGCGACGAGGTCCTCATGGTCGGCTTCATGAACCAGGAGGCGCTGGACCTCACCCGCCGCTCGGGCTTCGCCACCTTCTTCAGCCGCACCCGCGGCAAGCTGTGGATGAAGGGGGAGACGTCGGGCAACACCCTCGCCGTGCGCGAGATGCTCGTCGACTGCGACGACGACACGGTGCTGCTGAAGGTCACCCGCAACGGCGAGGGCAACGTGTGCCACACCGGCGAGCGGACCTGCTTCTTCAAGACGCTCGAGCCGGCCGCCGACGGCGGGGCCGCGGCCCCTTCTTCCCGATGAATCCGGGCCGGCGCCTCGAGCATCACCGCTCACGCATCGATCATGGCTGACACGACGCTACGACTCGGCATCCCCAAGGGCTCGTTGCAGGACTCGACCATCCAGTTGTTCGCGCACTCGGGCTTCAACATCTACACCAGCTCGCGCTCCTACTATCCCACCATCGACGACCCCGAGATCGAGTGCACGCTCATCCGGGCCCAGGAGATGGCGCGCTACGTCGCCCACGGCGCCCTCGACGCGGGGCTGACGGGGCAGGACTGGATTGCCGAGCACCACGCCGCCACCGGCGACGAGGTCGTCGACGTCGCCGACCTCGTCTACTCGAAGCAGAGCTTCCGCAAGGTGCGGTGGGTGCTGGCCGCGCCCGAGGACTCGAAGTACCGCACCCCGCAGGACCTCGCCGGCGCCACCATCGCGACCGAGCTGGTCAGGGTGACCGAAGCTTACTTCGAGCGGCTCGACATTCCCGTCAAGGTGGAGTTCTCGTGGGGCGCGACCGAGGTCAAGCCGCCCCTGCTCGCCGACGCCATCGTCGAGGCGACCGAGACCGGCTCGACCCTGCGCGCCAACCGGCTGCGCATCATCGACACCGTCATCGAGTCGAACCCCCAGCTCATCGCCAACCCCGCCGCCCTCGACGACGCGTGGAAGCGCACCAAGATCGACGACATCGCGCTGCTGCTGCGCGCGGCCATCGAGGCCCAGGGCCGCGTGGGCCTGATGCTGAACGTGCGGCGCGCCGACCTCGACGCGGTGCTCGGGCTGCTGCCGGCCCTGCACGACCCGACCGTGGCCCCCCTCAGCGACGGAGCGTGGGTGGCGGTGTCGACGATCATCGAGGAGTCGTCGGTACGCGAGCTGATTCCGAAGCTGAAGGCGACGCGGGCGGAGGGCATCGTCGAGTTCCCGCTCAACAAGATCGTGCTCTGATGCGGAATTCACGAAGCCTGGGAGTCTGCGGCGTAGAACGGTGCAGACTCCTGGCAGGGTTGGCTGGGCAGTGAGCGGAGCCGCAGGCGACGCTCTCCGGGCCAGGGTGGCAAGGGTAGAGGGCTCGTCGAGTTCCCCCTGAACGAGATCGTGCCGTGATGCGGATCATCGACTCGTGGGATCGTCCGGCCGTCCGGCCCCGTGGGGCGGGGACGGAAGGCACCGCCTGGTTCCCGATCGACCGGATTGTGCTCCGATGCAAATCGTAGACTCGTCGGATCGCCCAGCCCTCCGGCGCCTGGTCGACCGCCGCGACGACGTCGACCCCGGCCTCACCCGCCGGGTCGCCCGTATCGTGAGCGCGGTCCGGCGTTCCGGCGACGAGGCGCTGCTGCGCTACGCGCGGCGCTTCGACGGCCTCGACGGCCCCGTCGAGGTCTCGCCGGAGGAGATGCGGGCGGGGCTCGAAACCGCCCCCGCCGAGCTGCGGGCGGCGCTGCGCACCGCAGCAGGCCATATCCGGCGCATCGCGCGGCGCCAGCTTCCGCGGGGGTGGCGCACCACCGTCACCGCGGGGGTCGAGATCGAGCAGCGCGTGACCCCCCTCGAGCGCGTCGGCTGCTACGTCCCAGCCGGACGCTACCCGCTGCCGTCGTCGCTGCTGATGACCGCCGTCCCCGCGCGGGTGGCGGGCGTGCCCGAGGTCGTCGTGGCCTGCCCGCGGCCGGACCCCGCGACCCTCGCGGCGGCGGCCGTCGCCGGCGTCACGCGGATGTTCCGGCTCGGCGGCGCCCACGCCGTCGCCGCCCTCGCCTACGGCACCGCCACCGTGCCCCGCGTCGACAAGATCGTCGGGCCGGGCAGCGCGTGGGTCGCCGCCGCCAAGGCGCTGGTGTCGGCCGACTGCCCCATCGACTTCCACGCCGGCCCGACCGAGATCGTCATCGTCGCCGCGCGCGGCGAGACGCGCTGGATCGCGGCCGACCTCATCGCGCAGGCCGAGCACGACCCCGACGCCCGGTCCATCGTGCTCACCCCCGACCGCCGCTTCGCGGCGCGCGTCGCCCGGCAGGTCGAGAAGCGGCTACCGGCGGACGGGCCGGCGAGGACGTCCATCGAACGCAACGGCGTCATCGTCGTCACCCGCTCGCTCGACGAGGCGGTGGAGCTGGCCAACGACATCGCGCCCGAGCACCTGGTGTGCCTCGACGAAGAGGTGGCCGCGCGCGCCACCCGCGCCGGCACCGTGTTCATCGGTCCGCACGCGGCGCAGGCGGCCGGCGACTACGCGACGGGGTCGAACCACGTGCTGCCCACCGGGGGCGCGGCGCGGTTCCGCGGCGGGCTCAGCGCGTCGGACTTCGTGTCGGTGCAGAGCGCGCAGCGCATCACGCGGGAGGGGCTCGAGGCCCTGGCTCCGACCATCCTCACCATCGCCGAGGCGGAGGGGCTGACCGCCCACGCCGAGTCGGTGCGGGTGCGCGTGAAGGGGAGCCGATGACGCCGGCTGCCGTGAACGGCGGGATGCTGCCATGAGACGCGCGAGGATCGAGCGGCACACGACCGAGACGCAGATCACCGTCCGGCTGGGCATCGAAGGGCAGGGCCGGTACGAGGTCAGCACCGGCATCCGTTTCCTCGATCACATGCTCGAGCTGGTGGCGCGCCACGGCGCGTTCGACCTGCGCATCGACGCGGCCGGCGACCTCGACGTCGACCAGCACCACACCGTCGAGGACGTCGGCATCGCCCTCGGCGAGGCGGTCTCGAAGGCCGTCGGGACGCGGCGCGGCATCAACCGCGCCGGCTACTTCGTGATGCCGATGGACGAGACCCTCGGCGTCGCCGCCATCGACCTCGGCGGGCGCCCCCACGCGGTGGTCGACCTGCGCCTGCGCGTCAGGCTCGTCGGCGACCTGCAGTCCGAGCTGCTGCACGACTTCTTCGAGGGGTTCGCGCTGGGCGCGCGGGCCAACGTGCACGTGAAGGTGCTGTACGGCCGGTCGAGCCACCACCAGGTCGAGGCCATCTTCAAGGCGTTCGCGCGCGCGCTGCGGGTGGCGTGCGACAAGGACGACCGCATGGCGAAACGGCTGCCGAGCACCAAGGGACTGATGTAGGAACGCGCGATGATTGCGTTGATTGACTACGGCGCCGGGAACCTGACATCGGTGCGCAAGGCGCTGGCCCACCTCGGGGCGCCGGTGACGACCCCGGCCGCGCCCGCGGACCTCGCGGCGGCGGCCGGCGTCATCGTACCCGGCGTCGGCAACTTCGAGGTGACGGCGGCCCTCGGCGCCGACTGGCGCGCCGCCATCCGCAACCACATCGCGCGCGAGCGGCCCATGCTCGGTATCTGCGTCGGCATGCAGTGGCTCTTCGACGGCAGCGCCGAGGCCCCCGGCCACCCCGGCCTGGAGTTGCTGGCCGGCACGTGCAGCCTGATCACCGACGAGGCGGGCGCGGCCGAAGCGGGTAACGGTTCCACGGAGAACAGCCGAGACCTCGCGGAAACCGGCGGGGGCTCCGCAGGTACAGGCAAGCGTCCCGGCGAGACCGGCCGCGGTCCCGCGGAAGCCACCGGGGACGCCCGCGAGGCCGCCGGACGCGCCGGCGCGTTCAAGGTGCCGCACGTGGGCTGGAACTCGCTGCACCGCACCCGCGACTCGTGGCTGCTCGAGGGCGTCGACGAGGGCGACCAGGTCTACTTCACCCACTCCTACGCCGCCCCCGTCACCGGGAGCTGCGTGGGGTCGACCCGCTACGGGGTCGAGTTCGCGGCCGCGGTCGAGCACGGCGCCGTCGGCGGGGTGCAGTTCCACCCCGAGAAGTCGTCCGACGTCGGCCTCCGCATCCTCCGCAACTTCCTGCGCCGCGTGCAATAGCCGGGTGCAATAGAGCACGCCATGCTGTCGAAACGCATCATCGCCTGCCTCGACGTCCGGGACGGCGCCGTCGTCAAGGGCATCAACTTCGAGGGCCTGCGGAACGCCGGCGACCCCGCCACCCTCGCCGGCCGCTACAACCGCGAGGGCATCGACGAAGTCGTCATCCTCGACGTCACCGCGACCATCGAGGGGCGCAAGGCGCTGGCCGAGACCATCCGCGCCGTCGCGCGCGAGATATTCCTGCCGCTGTGCGTCGGCGGCGGCATCCGCGGCGAGGACCACGCCGAGGCGGCCATCGAGGCCGGCGCCGACAAGGTCGGCATCAACACCGCCGCCCTCTCCCAGCCGGGGCTCATCACCACCCTCGCCCGGCGCTACGGCAGCCAGGCCGTCATCGTCGCCATCGACGCCAAGCGCGAGGGCGGCCGTTTCCGCATCTACGTCCGCAGCGGCCAGCAGGGCACCGAGCGCGACGCGGTGGAGTGGGCGCGCGAGGCGGCCGACCGCGGCGCCGGCGAGATACTGCTGACGTCGATCGACCGCGACGGCACCAAGCAGGGCTTCGACTGCGAGCTGACGGCGGCGGTGTCGTCGGCGGTGCCCATCCCCGTCATCGCGTCGGGCGGCGCCGGCAACTTCGACCACTTCGTCGACGTCTTCACCGCGGGCCGGGCCGACGCCGCCCTCGCCGCCTCGATATTCCACTACGCCGAGCACGCGGTCGAGGATCTCAAGGCCCACCTCGACGCGCACGGCATCCCGGTGCGGCTGCCGCGGCCGGGCCGGGCCGCGGCCGGCGCCCCGCGCGAGGCGGCAGACCCGACCCCATGCTGATGCCGGCCATCGACTTCGCGGAACGCCGCCCCGTCTGCGGCCGGCCCGACGCCAGGCCGATCCCGACCGTCGACGTCGCGGAACGCCACCCGTTCCGGGCAGAACCCGACGCCAGGCCGATCCCGCCCGCCAACCTCGAGAACGCCGCCCCGCGCGCGGCGGCCCAGGACTCATGCTGATCCCGTCCATCGACCTCAAGAACGGCAGCGTGGTGCAGCTCGTGCAGGGCGAGCGGCTCGCCATCGAGAGCGACGACCTCGACGGTTGGGTCGAGCGGTTCTCCAGGTTCCCCAAGGTGCAGCTCATCGACCTGGACGCCGCCATGGGGTCCGGCGACAACGACGCGCTCGTCCGGCAGGTCGCCCCGCGGCTGCCCTGCCGCGTCGGCGGGGGCATCCGGTCCGTCGCGCGCGCCGAGACGGTGCTCGGCTACGGGGCGCGGGCGGTCATCGTCAGCTCCGCCCTCTTCCGAGACGGCCGGCCCGACCTCGCGTTCGCGCGGTCGTTGGCCGACGCGGTCGGCGTCGAGCAGATCATCGGCGCCGTCGACAGCAAGGCCGGCCGCGTCGTCATCCGCGGCTGGACCGAGCCGGTCGAGGTGACCGCGGTCGAGGCGGTGGGGCAGCTCGAGCCGTACTGCGGCGAGTTCCTGTACACGCACGTCGACCGCGAAGGGCTGATGACCGGCACCGACCTCGACGCCGCCCGCGCGGTGGCGACGGCGACGGGCCGGCGCGTCACCGCCGCCGGCGGCATCACTACCCGCGAGGAGATAGACGCCCTCGACGCCGCCGGCATCGACGCCGTCGTCGGCATGGCCATCTACACCGGGGCCCTGGCCCTCGACCACGCGTAGGGCGGCGGCCGTTCCTTCACCGCGGCGCCGGCGCCCGAGCGATCGGCCCTGCCCGCCAGGATGCGGGAGCGACCGACCCCGCGCACTCGGTGCCCGGTCGGTCCGCCTGCGCTTCGTGGCCGCGCGGCCGCAGCCGCTCGGCGGACTCCTCCGGCTGTTCCCTGGAGACCGACATCGGCCCCGCGCGGAGCACCCGACTTCGATTCACGCCGGCGGCCCGTTCGTCCGGTTCGCCTGCCTCGACGATACTTCGAGATCGACACGCTCATGACCCAGCACTGGGACCCCGAATCCTACGCCGCGCACGCCCGGTTCGTCTCCGACCTCGGCGCGCCGGTGGTGGACCTGCTGGACCCCCAGCCCGGTGAGCGCATCCTCGACCTCGGGTGCGGGGACGGCGCCCTCACCGAGCGGCTGCGGAACGCCGGCTGCCTCGTCGTCGGCGTCGACAGCAGCCCCGAGCAGGTGTGGGCGGCGCTCCAGCGGGGGCTCGACGCCCGCATCGTCGACGCTTGCGAGCTTCCGTTCGACGCGGAGTTCGACGCCGTGTTCAGCAACGCCGTCCTGCATTGGGTTCGGGACGCCGACGCCTCCATCGACGCCGTCTGGCGGGCCCTGCGGCCGGGCGGACGGTTCGTGGCCGAGTGCGGCGGCGCCGGCTGCGTCGCCTCGGTCCGGGAGTGCTTCGCCGAGGCGCTGGCCGCGCGGGGCGTCGACAGCGCCGCCGTCGACCCCTGGTACTTCCCCACCGCCGACGAGTACCGCGCCCGCCTCGAGCGGCGCGGCTTCCGGGTCGACTCCATCGAGCGCTTCCCGCGCCCCACCCCGCTGCCCGGCGACGTGGTCCACTGGCTGGAGGTGTTCGCGCAGCCGTTCATCACCGCGGCGCCGGAACTCGAGCGGCCGGCCCTGCTCGACGAAATGCGGGAACGGCTGGCCCCGCGCCTCCAGCGCCCGGACGGCACGTGGGTGGTCGACTACGTCCGACTGCGGTTCGCCGCCGCCCGGCCGTAGCGGGCAGGCAACCCGTGGCGGGCCGACGCCCCTCACGCGTGTTCCCGCATGGCGCTCGCGTGGCAGGGACGCTGGATCAGTTGGCCTCCCGGCTCTCTCGTCTCTGGGCCTCGCCGTCCCAGATATGCACGGTCGGCGGCCGTTGCCAGTCGAGGACCGTCGTTTCCGTCCCGGGCCGGGTCTTCGACGCTTCGGCCACTTCGGTGACCCGCCCGACCCCGCCGGCGACGTGCTGGTTCAGGAACTCCCCCATGCCCGTGCGCTCGAGCGTGTCCGGCGCCTCGTCGTATCGGGTTCGGATCGTCCTCGGGGGCCGCCCCCTCGTTCGTGTCTCGATGGTCAGTCCGCCTTCCGTGGCGCGAATCCGGACCGCAAGGTACAGCGCGTCGCCGATCCGCTCGATGGCCTGTCGGACGGGGTCGCGGCGTTCCGCCTCGTATTCCGGGTTCACGCTCGTCAGCTTCGCCCCGGCCTCCTGCTGGAGACTGTGAGTGTTCATCCGCCAGTGCGTCTTGACCTGGCGGATCTCGTCTTCGCCCAGCATGTTCGCCGCTTCCGCGAGCGCGTCGGGATCGGCGTGGTGCGCAACCGCGACGTCGAACAGGTCCCGGACGGGGCTTTCCTGGCGCAGCGCCCGTTCGAGCTTGCCCCGCAGGATCTGCATCGTGCTCTTGACCGCTACCTCGTGGCCGTCGATGACGGCGGTTTGCCCACCCGCCGCCGGCCGGGCGTCCATCTCTGCGATGTCGATGCTGCCTCTCTCGAAGACAATCCGGTGACGTGTCTTGCCGGTCGATACGTCGGCGGCGCCCGCCGCCGTCATGTCGACCCTGAGGGTGCCGCCGACCCGGTCGTCGAGCGTGTGGATTCCGGTGCCGACCGGCACCGTCAGATCGATGTCGGTGCTCTCCCGGTGCCCCCAGCGCCGGGCGAGGATGGTTCCCCCGCCGATGCTCCACTGGGCGGGCGGCCGCTCGGTCTGCCCGAGCGCCCGCTCGAGCGCCGGGGCGGCTCTTCGCCACAGGCTGGCGGCAGGTTCGGGCAGCGTCAACTGGTCCATAGCGGGATCCCGTCGGCCTCTGGAACCAGCGCCATGCGGTTCAGCCACCGGAATCGGGTGAAGGTGTAGAGGCCCTCCACCTTGCGCAGCGCCGCGACCAGCTCGCGGATCGTGTAGACGTGCTCGCCCCACGCATCGATGATGTCCAGATACGACGCTTCCCTCGCCCAAGTCGAGAGCAGCGCCCGCTGCCGTTCGTCTGGTCTCTCGATGTGGACCGCGACGTAGAACTCGGCGGCCGTCGGCCGTTCCGGCCAGCCCGCGCAACTGCTCGCCAGCCGTCTCTCCACGGCCGTGCTCGCCGGTCCCATCCGCGCCGGGTCGTGGCCTGTCCAGTCGTCGAAGTACGATGCCGGCGCCGGCTCGTCCGGGAACGCCTCCGGCGGTCCCAGCAGGCACGGTCGGCGGTGCTCGAGGTCGGGAGGCAGGTCGCCGGCGAGCCTCTTCAACTCCGCAAGGAGCCGCTGCCGGTCGGCGTCCGATCCTCGCCGCAGCGTTTCCCACCGCTCATGGCGCGAATGCTCTGCCGTGCTCGCCATCTGGTCGTTTCGGGTGTGGCCCCGCCTCGGGCGGCGGTTTCTCGACCCTGTCGGTCATCGCCTGATTCCGTGTGGTCCTGATTCTATCGTGGCCGCCTTGCGCGGCGGCCGCCGGGCGACGGTCGTCACGTGACTCGATGATGTCGCCGGGCGAGCCGCTCACCGGACCGGACGGCTCGGACTCCTGGAGGGTCGGTTTCGCGGCGAGCGGAGCCGACGGCGACGCTCTCCGGGCTAGAATGCGCCGTCATGACCCCGCCGGAAGGAAAGGTGCCCGACCGCCGGTATCCTGGCAGCCCGGTGCTCTGGCGGCTCGCGGTGCTGGGGACGTCGGTCTTCTACCGCATCGACCGGGTGGGGCCGCCGCTGCCCGAGGGCCCCGTCCTCCTCGTCGCCAACCACCCCAACACCGTCCTCGACCCCGCCGTCATCCAGGGCACGGCCACCCGGCCCGTCCGGTTCCTCGCCAAGTCGACCCTGTTCGAGCGGCACGTGCTCAGCCCCTTCGTCCGCCGGTCGGGGGCGATACCCGTGTACCGGCGCATCGACCCCGGCGTCGACACCGCGCGCAACGCCGAGACGTTCGCGGCGGTGGAGCGGGCCCTCGCCGGGGGCGACGCCATCTGCCTCTTCCCCGAGGGCATCAGCCACGTCAGCGGACGCCTCGAGCCGCTCAGGACCGGCGCCGCGCGCATGGCCCTGGCCGCCGCCGCGGCCGGCCGCCGCGTCGCCATCGTGCCGGTCGGGCTGAACTTCGACCGCCTGCCGATGTTCCGGTCGAGGATGACCGCGCTGTACGGCCGGCCGTTCGACGCCGGCGACCTCGCGGACGCCTTCCGGGCGGATCCGCACGACGCCACCCGCGTCCTGACCGACCGCATCGCCGCCCGGCTGCGCCGCGTGATGATCGAGGCGGACCCGCGGTCGGACCTGCCGCTCGTCGACCGCGTCGACCGCCTCTACGCCGCCGCCCGGGGCGTCTCGCGCGACCCGGCCGAGCGGGTGCGCCGGCGGCGGCTGATCGCGCGGGGCATGGAACGCCTGCGGGAGGAGCACCCCGACCGCCACGACGCCATCCTCGCCGACGTGCTCGCCCACGACGAGCAGCTCCGGGCCCTCGGGCTGCGCGAGCAGGACCTCGACCGGCGGATGCCGGCGGGCCAAGTGCTGCGGTTCGTCCTGCGGGAAGGCGGCCGCGCCCTCTTGACGGGGCCCCTGGCCGCGCTCGCCCTGGCGTGCTTCGCGGTCCCGTACTACGGCACGTGGGCACTCAGCGGCAAGGCCCCCGACCCGCAGAGCCGCGCCGCCTGGGAGGTGTTGGGCGGCGCCGTCGTCTACGGGGCGTGGATCGCGGCCCTGTCCGTCGCGAGCGGGCTGTGGTTCGGCGGCCTCGTCGGGGTCGCGACGGCGGCAGGGCTCGTCGGCCTCGCGTTCACGGGACTGAGCGCCATCGAGCGGCAGGCCGCGGTCGTCCGGGCCGTGCGCGCCTTCCTCGCCACCCGGCAGACCCCGCTCCGGGCGCGCGCCCGGCTGAAGCGCCAGCGGGCGGCGATAGCGACCGTGCTCGAGCGCGTCCATGAGTGGCTGAGCACGAACCAGGCGGGCACGGCACGGCCCGCGCCTCCACCCGCGCCGGACGGTCCGCGACCACCGGCAACCACCAAGGCGGCCTCTGAACCAACCCGCGCGCCGGGGCGGGTGAAGTAATATTCCCTACATGGCCGAGGCCGACCCACGCGATCTGGAGGGGCTGTACGACCGGCACGTCCGGGCGATGTACGGGCTGGCCCTGCGCATCCTCCAGGACCAGGGGGAGGCGGAGACGGTGGTGCAGGCGGTCTTCGCCGATGCCTGGTCGCGCATGGTGGGGGCCGACGGCGACGCCGAGCCGACTGCATCCGGGCTCCTGGCGGCGACCCGCCGCCGCGCCATCGAGCAGCTTCGGGCCCTGTCCGCGTCGCCCCCGGACGATCCCGCGGTCATCGATGTGCCGATGCCCGCCATCGCCGACGAGCGCCCGCCCCTGTCGGACGAAGCGGTGGCCCGACTGCGGGCGGCGCTGGCCGACCTGCCCGTCATCGAGCGCACCGCCATCGAGCTCGCCGGTCTCCAAGGCATGACCGCGGCCCAGATCGCCGAACGCATCGAGCAGCCGCCCGAGGCGGTCAGGACCCGCATACGCGCCGGCCTGATGAAGTTGCGGGAGACGCTGACGGCATGACCGAGCCGACGCCAGGCGGATTCGACGACCAGGCCGCCCTCTACGCCCTCGGGGCCCTCGGCAAGGCCGAGCGGAGCCGCTTCGAAGCGCACCTCGAGGCATCTCTCGACTGCGTCAGGGAGGTGAAGTCGCTGCTGCCGGTGGCCCACCTCCTGCCGCAGACGGCGGTCCCCGTCGACCCGCCGCCGGCCCTTCGCGAGCGGGTGCTGCGGGAGGTCGCGGGCTGGACGCCGGCGCCCGACAAGTCTCCGGGGCCCGCGGCGGCCCCGAGTCCGCCGAAGCGGTCGGGGCTCGGCCCCCTGTTCTGGCTCGTGGCGCTCCTGCTCGTCGCTGGCGCCGGCGGCGGCGGGTCCTACGTGGCGGCGCTGCACCGGGAGATCGCCGACCTGCAGGCCGACGCGCAGTCCGCCAACACCCGGGCCGACATCCTGGAGCTCGAAGCGACGGTCGCCGGCCTCGAGGCCGCCAGGCGGGACGAGGTGATCGCGATCGCGATCGATCCGACGGTCCGGTCCCTGACCCTGGCCGGGCAGCCGCTCGCCCCCGTCGGCACGGGACGCGCCCTGTGGACCGAGTCGGGCCTGATGGCCTTCCTGGCCACCGGGCTTCCCCCCCCGCCCGAGGGCGAGACCTACCAGCTCTGGTTCGTCACCCCGGAGGCCGCCCCCGTTCCCGCCGCGCTGCTCCTCCCCGAGGCCGGCGGCAACGCCACCGTGACACTGCAGCTCCCGGAGGGCGTGACCCCGGCGGCGATGGCGGTGACCATCGAGCCCGCGGGCGGCGCGTCGCAGCCCACCGGCGACGTCTACCTGCTGTCGGAGCCTCGCTAGAGTCTGCGCCGTGGAACGGTCCCGTCTCCTGCGCCGTGATTGAGACCCAGGCCGCCCTGGCCGACCTCGCCGCACGCATCGCCGGCGCCGACCGCGTCGGGGTCGACACGGAAGCCGACAGCATGCACTGCTACCGGGAGAAGGTGTGCCTGGTGCAGGTCGGGCTGCCGGGCGCCGACGAGCTCGTCGATCCACTGGCCGGCGTCGACCTGGAGCCCCTGCTGGACGCGCTCGAGACGACCGGGATGGTCATGCACGGGGCGGACTTCGACCTGCGCATGCTCTACCGCCTCGGCCTCGGCGAGCCGAGCGCGGTCTTCGACACCATGATCGCGGCGCGGCTGACCGGGGCCGGGAAGTACGGCTATGCCGCGCTGGTCGCCGAGCACTTCGACGTCGCCCTGCCCAAGGGCCTGCAGACGGCGAACTGGGCGCGCAGGCCGCTGGGACCCAAGCTCGCCGAGTACGCGCGGAACGACACCCGCTATCTCCTGCCCCTGGCGGATCGGCTCGAACGGCGGCTCGAAGAGCTGGGCCGTCGTGAATGGCTGCAGCAGTCGTGCCGGCGCGCGGTGGCGGCGGCGCGCGTCGTGCGCGCGCGCGACCCCGAGACCGAGTGGCGGGTGAAGGGCAGCCTTGTGCTCGGGTCGCGCGCGAGCGCGGTCCTGCGCGCGCTGTGGCACTGGCGCGAAGACGAGGCGCGCACCGCCGACAAGCCGCCGTTCCACGTCATGTCCAACGCGGACCTCGTCGACGCCGCGCAACGCCTCGATCTCGGCGAACATGTCTCGCCGCGCGCCCTGAGGGGAACGCGGCGCGCGCGCTTCTCGCAGGCGGCGGACGCCGCCCTCGCCCTCGATCGCGACGAGTGGCCGGCACGCCCGGCCGGCCGCGCACGCCCGCGGCTCACCAAGCCGCAGGAGAAGCACGTCGCCGCCCTCAGGCAGCGGCGGGACCGCGCCGCGAAAGAGCTGGCCATCGACGCGGACCTGATAGCCCCACGGGCGGCGCTGGAGCGCGTCGCCACCGAAGGCAAGGAAGGACTCGACGCCCTGCTGCCGTGGCAGCAGTCGCTGCTCGGCAGTCCGGACTAAGGGCGCTCCGGTTTATCGTTACACGCGGCGTCCGTTGCCGATCCTCACGACGAGCACGCGAACGGCGCTGTCCTCGATGCGGGCGATGACGCGATGGTCACCCACCCGGTACTTCCAGTATTCGCCCAACCGGGGTCCTTTCAGGGCTTGTCCGATGCTCCGCGGATCGTCCAGCGTGCGGACGCGGCCATGCTGGAACGCGAGGATGCGCCGCGCTGTTTGTCGGTCGAGCTTGCGGATGTCCCGCTCCGCCGCGCGGTCAAGCTCGATCGTCCATGCCATACCGCTTCATCACTTCGTCCAGCGGCACGGTCTCGGACTTTCCCGCGCGAAGGTCGATGAGCCGCTGCTCGGCGATGTAGAGGTCCTCCAGGTCGTCGAGGTGCTCCTGGATGGCTTCGAGCATGTAGAAGGTCTTGCTGCGTCCGGTGCGTTCGGCCAGTCGCTGCAAGCGACGGGAGACGTCGTCGGGCAGGCGAAGGGAAACGGCGCCCATGAGAAGATCCTCCTGTGACGACCTGACATACAAGTATCTCACAAGGTCGAGCTTCTCACGCCGGGGCTTCCGCCGTTGGCCTCCGGGAGCCGGTCAGGCAATCAAGGCGTCGGTGTCTCCACCGATGCCGGCACCCACGCCGGGGTGCCCTCCTCCCAGCGGTTGTCGGTCAGGGCGCGCTGCTCGGAGCCGTCGGCGCGCATGATGAAGAGCTCGCCGTAGGGCTGCGGGATGTCGTGCATCGGGGCCTCGTCCTTGAACCCGTATCGCGAGCTGCTGAACAGGATGTACGCGCCGTCGGGAGACCACGCGGGGTGGGAGTCGCCGCCGGGGGTCGTGGTCAGTTGCCGCAGGTCGCTGCCGTCCGGCCGGATGGAGAAGATGTCGAAGTCGCCGTCGGCGAGGCGGCTGAACACGATGAGGTCGCCCGCCGGCGACCACGCCGGGAAGTTGTCGTAGCCGGTGGTCAGGGTGCGGACGGTTCCGTCCGCGAGACTGACGATGCGCAGCCCCTCCGCCGTGTCGCCCCAGACGCGGTAGACGACCTCGCGGCCGTCGGGCGAGAAGCTCGGGAACCCGGCGTTGAGGGGCCCGTGCGTCACTGCGCGCGGGTCCGACCCGTCGGGCCGCACCACCATCACGCGGCCGGGGCGGGTGCGGCGGGCCCCGAAGTAGCCGCCGGCCCCGAAGACGATCCACTCCCCGTCGTGCGACCACTGCGGGGCCATCACCGACCCGTCGCCGCGGAAGATGCGCCGCGGGTCGGCTCCGTCGGTGCCCCAGACCGCGAGCCCCGTCCGGTCGTCGGGCCGCCCGCGGCCGGTGCGCTCGCTGACCACCAGCCGTCGCCCGTCGGGCGACACCGCGGGGAAGCCGCTCGCGTAGCGCAGCTCGAACCCCGGGTCGCGGCCGGCCAGCACTTCGCCGGGCGCGCGCGGCCTCGCGATGGTCGCTATCGGTCCCTGCTGGTAGACGACCCGGCGGCCGTCGTGCGACCACGAGGGGTTGCCGATGTCGCCGGTGGCGCCCTTCGCGCCGTCGCTGAACGCGAGGGTCGCGGCCGGTCCCGACTTGGCGAGCCAGCCGACCCGATCGGTCGCGAGGAACTGCGGTGACAGCTTCAGCCCCGGTCCCGACGCGTGCTCGGTGCGCTCGCCGGTGTCCACGTCGACCGACACGATGCGCGACTCGACCCGCGCCTGGCCGCCGAGCCCGCGCGCCCGGAAGCTGTCCTCGACGGCCAGCTCGTAGAAGACCACGCGCCGCCCGTCCGCCGACCACCGGGGCGACCCCGCGAGCTGGCCGTCGGCGGTCAGCCGGCGCACGCCGCCGCCGTCGGCCCGCATGACGTAGACGCTCGGCTCGTGGATGTGCTCCCAGCGCCCCGCCGCCATGCGCGCCGGCTTTCCGCGCTCCGACGAGAACGCCAGCATGCTGCCGTCGGGCGACCAGCTCGGGCGGTAGTCGCCGCCCGGCGCGTCGGTGAGGTTCTGCACCTCGCCGGTCTGCACGTCCAGGAGGTAGATGTCGGTCGAGCCGCGGTCGCGGGTCGAGACGAAGGCCAGCGACCGCCCGTCGGGCGACAGCGCAGCCTGGTCGTCGAAGGCGGGGTGGTCGGTCAGCCGCTCGAGCCCCATGCCGTCCGCGCGCACGCGGAAGATGTCGGCCGAGCCGTGCCGCTCGGAGGTGAACACCACCCACTCGTCGTCGAACGAGAACGACGCGTTGTAGTCGCGCTCGGACCCCGCGACCAGCTTGCGCGCGTTCTCCCCGCCGGCGTCGGCGATGTAGAGCACCGACTCGGTCGGGCTCCACTGGTCGACGAAGATCCGCTCCTGCGCCGCGGGCGCCGCCACGGCCGCGAGCAGGGCGAACGCCGCCGCCGTACCTGCACAGATAGCGCGCATGGTGTCCTCCATTCGGGACCGCGACGGTGCGGACGAACTCGAGCGCGGCCGGGCGACGGGTCGCCGACCTCTGCAAAGTCCGGCCGCGGGAACGGTACTCCCGAATCATACGGCGATTCGGTCGTTGGGCGGGGATCGAACCGTCCGTACCCTCCACTGTGCGGTAGCCACCCCCCCGGCGGGTCCCCGGCGGATTCCTGCGAGCTTGAGCACTCGGCCGCGTCGACCACCGGCCGACCCTGGGCGCGCCGCCGGCACGGCATCGGAGCCCCGCTATCGGAGCCATCGTCCCAACCGGGACCGTCGGGCTACGGGCGGATTCCCGCGAGCCTGACCATTCGGCCGCGTCGACCGCCGGCCGACCCTGGGCGCGCCGCCGGCCCGGTATCGAAGCCCGGCTGCGAGAGCCATTGTCCAACCGGGAGCGGAGCACTATGATCGAGGGGTCAACTCTCGCCGCGTGGCCCGCGTCGCGCTCGCGGGCCGCCGACGGCCGCTTCGAGGAGATCGGGACATGAAGCGACAACTGCTCGATTCACTCCGTGTCGCGACGGCGCCGGCCGCCGTCGTGGTGGTCTTCCAGCTCGCCGCCGCCCCGGTGGCGGCGCAGGACATCGCCAGGACCGAATGGGGACATCCGGACCTCGGGGGCATCTGGCTCGACGTCTGGGACACCCCCTTCGAGCGGACGCCCGAGCTGGGCGACCGCGAGTTCGCCACAGACGAAGAGCGCGCCGCCCGCGACCTGTCGCGCCAGGTCGACCCGGGGCGCAACGTCCGCGGTCCGCGCGGGAGCGCGCAGGACGTGTCGGGGGCCTACAACGCCGTCTTCAGCTCGGCGAAGCCGGCGGGTCCGCGCACGTCGCTCGTCGTCGATCCCCCGAACGGGCGCATCCCCGCCCTGACCCCGGAGGCGCAGCGGCGGGAGGACATCAAGCGCGACTGGCGGACGATGCTGATGCGGAACACGCCGACCTGCGAGCAGCAGGCGCCCGGCTGCGAGGGCGGCGAGTACGGGCCGGTGTCGCCGCGCCGGTTCGACATCCCGCCTTTCTACAACACGCTGCGGATGAACCGCCACGACGGGCCCGAGGACCAGAGCCTCGGCGACCGGTGCATGCTGGGCGCCACCCCCGACTTCAACGGGCACCGGCGCATCACCCAGGGCGAGGACGCCATCGCCATCGCCATCGACGTCGGGCAGGGCCAGGGCTTCCAGCGCGTCGTCAACCTGAGCGGGACCCACCCGCCGAGCCATGTCCGCCTGCGCCACGGCGACTCGCGGGGGCGATGGGAGGGCGACACGCTGGTCATCGAGACCACCAACTTCTCCCCGAAGTTCCCGTATCGGGCCTCGGCCGAGAACCGGCGGCTCGTCGAGCGGTACACCGTGGTCGACGCCGACACGCTCGCCTACGAGGCGACCATCTCGGACCCGACCACCTGGACGGCGCCATGGACCGTCCGCCAGGAGCTGAGGCGCCAGAGCGACGTGCAGAACCGCATCTACTACGAGCCCCGGTGCCACGAGGGCAACTACGGGCTGCCCGCGATGTTCATCGGCCACCGGATGCTGGAGCAGGAGTTCGCCGAGGGGCGCGCCCCCGATCCGTTCTCGCTGGACACCACCACCGGCGGCGGCGGCGCCCGGTAGCCGGCGTGCGCACGGGCGACGGTGGCGGGCCATGCCTCTCGACGGCATGGCCCGTCGTCCTGCCAGCCCTTGTCCGGCACGGTCAGGCCACGACGAACGCCTCCGTCCATCGTTCCCGCCGCCACGCCGGACGTCCTCGTCCCGGCCATCGACCGCCTTGTCGGGCACGGTCAGGCCACGACGAACGCCTCCGTCCATCGTTCCCGCCGCCACGCCGGACGTTCTCGTCCCGGCCATCGACCGCCCTTCCTGCCGGCGGCGGTAGAATGTGAGCTTCCCGGAAACACGGATCGATCCAGGTCGGCGGAGACTCCTCATGACCCGACAGAATCTCTCTCGCTCGCTGTCTGCCGCGGCCCTCACCGCCGGCGTGGCGCTCCTGACGTTCAGCGCCGCGTCGGCCCTGGCGCAGCCCCCCATCGTGCAGCCCGGGGCGCCCGGCGAGCCGAGCCGGACCATCTCGGCCGCCGAGGCCTCGGACCTCGCGGGCATCCGGTTCGCCGAGGCCGACGTGATGTTCATGCAGGGCATGATCTCGCACCACGCGCAGGCCCTCGAGATGACCGCGTTGCTCGACGTCAACACCGCCAGCGACGCCATGCGAGCGACGGCGCGGCGCATCGAGCTCTCGCAGGAAGACGAGATCGAGATGATGCAGGACTGGCTGCGCGAGCGCGGCCAGGAGGCGACGGCCATCGACGCGCACCACGCCGAGGGCTTCCAGCCGATGCCGGGCATGCTGACGGCCGAGGAGATGGCGAGCCTCGCCGAGGCGGAGGGCGCCGCGTTCGATCGGCTCTTCCTCGAGCTGATGATCGAGCACCACCGCGGCGCCATCACGATGGTCGAGAACCTGCTGCGCCAGCCCGGCGCGGCGCAGGACTCGGTGCTCTTCGGGTTCACGTCGGACATCACCGCCGACCAGACGGCCGAGATCGACCGCATGGACGCGATGATGGCCGAGCTGTCGCCCGACCCGCGGGTGCAGCTCGCGGCCGGTTTCGACGCCGAGCAGGCGCTGTGGAACATGGCGCTGGTGGCGACTCGGCCGATGCCCGAGGGCTTCTACGATCCGAACGACCCGGCGGGGCGGCCCATGCCGGTGCGGCCGGACCCTGAGCCGGAAGCCGAAGAGGCCGGTGACGACGCCGAGGACGGCGAGGATCCCGAGGAGGGCGAGGGCGCCGACGCCGAGGAGGGTGAGGGCTCCGAGGAGGGCGCCGACGCTGACGAAGGCGAGGCGGCCGAGGCGGCCGAGGAAGAGGAAGCCGCAGAAGAGGACGACGAGAACGCCGGCCCCCAGCGGCGCGGCCTCCTCAACTTCGGCAACACCGACCTCGCGTTCGCCGGCGACCAGGTCTTCGTGGGCAGCTACCACGGCTTCAACACCTACCGCGTCGAGGTCCCCGCGTCGCCCACCCTCGTCAGCTCGGTGGTCTGCCCCGGCGGCCAGGGCGACGTGTCGGTGGTCGGCAACCTGCTCATCATGTCGGTCGAGCAGACCCGCGGACGGCTCGACTGCGGCCAGCAGGGGGTGGCCGAGCCCGTCAGCGACCAGCGCTTCCGCGGCATCCGCATCTTCGACGTCGGCGACATGCGCATGCCGCGGCAGGTGGCGGCGGTGCAGACCTGCCGCGGGTCGCACACCCACACCGTCGTCACCGACCCCGACGACGAGGGCAACATCTACGTCTACGGCTCGGGGACCGGCGCCGTCCGGTCGGGCGAGGAGATGGAGGGCTGCTCGGACGAGTCGCCGGCCGAGAACCCGGACAGCGCGCTCTTCCGCATCGACGTCATCCAGGTCCCGCTGGCGAACCCCGAGGACTCGGCCGTCGTCAACCGTCCGTTCGTGTTCCGCGATCCCGAGACGGGGCGGGCCGGGGGCCTGTGGCCCGGCGGCGACCACGGGCCGGGCACCCAGCGCACGGCCGAGACCAGCCGCTGCCACGACATCACCGCGTTCCCCGATCTCGGCCTCGCGGCCGGCGCGTGCTCGGGCAACGGCATCCTGTTCGACATCTCCGACCCCGTGAACCCCGTCCGGCTCGACGACGTCGTCGACCCCGCGTTCGCGTACTGGCACTCGGCGACGTTCAACCACGACGGCACCAAGGTCCTGTTCACCGACGAGTGGGGCGGCGGCGGGCGCCCGCGCTGCCGCGCTTCGGACCCGCGCGAGTGGGGCGCCAACGCCATCTACGACAGCGTCGACGGCCGCATGGAGTTCCGCAGCCACTACAAGCTGCCCGCCCCGCAGAGCGTGACCGAGAACTGCGTCGCCCACAACGGCTCGCTCGTCCCGGTGCCGGGCCGCGACATCATGGCGCAGGCCTGGTACCAGGGCGGCATCTCCGTCTTCGACTTCACCGACTCGGCCAACCCCGTCGAGATCGCGTTCTTCGACCGCGGCCCCATGAACGCCGAGCGGCAACTCAGGGGCGGCCACTGGTCGGCCTACTGGTACCGCGGCTACATCTACGGCAGCGAGATCGCCCGCGGCCTCGACGTCCTCGAGCTGCTGCCGAGCGAGCACCTGACCGAGAACGAGCTCGCCGCCGCCGCGTCCATCGCGCCGGCCGCGTTCAACGCCCAGCAGCAGCGGGCCATCGAGTGGCCGGTGCGGCCGGTCATCGCGCGCGCCTACCTCGACCAGCTCGAGCGCAGCGACACCCTCGGCGCGGACCGCCGCGCGGCGCTGTCGGCCCTGCTCGACCGGGCCGTCGGCGACGGCCCCGACCCGGGCCTGGCGGCAGAGCTGACGTCGGCGGCGGAGGCGCTCGGCGCCGACGCGGCGGCGGCCGGCGGGCGCACCGGGCAGAGGCTGGCCGCGCTGGCGGAGACGCTGACGGGTCTTGCAGAGCGCCTGCGATGACGTGTGAAGGGTGAAGATGGCCGAAGGTGGCGATCGACGAGTCGTTCACATGAACGAGACGCTCGTGGTCTCTCGTCGCGGCCAGATCCGCCCGCCCTCCCACTTCGTGAAGTCGTAGTCGAGACGGCGCGCCAGCTCGGCCGCCCGCCGGTCGCGCAGCAGGCCGCGCCGTCTCTCCGTCTCCCCTCGCGCGGGCGAGCAGGGGGATGAGCAGGGTTTCCTGCACGGTGCCGAGCTCGGCTTGAAACGGGCTTCGTCATCCGATGCAGTCGCGGGCGGCCGGCGAGTTCCCGGCCGGCTCGAATCGGAGGGGCCACGTCCCCGCGTAGCGACGCCACCCGTGTGCGCGTCCCACACCACCGCGTCCCGGCGTAGCGTGACGCCGCCATCCTGGCAGTAGAATGTGAGTTTCTGGAACACGGACCGACCCAGGTCGGTGGAGACACCCATGACCCGACAGAGTCTCTCTCGCCCGTTCGTTGCCGGGGCCCTCGCCGCCGGCCTGGCGTTCCTCTCGTTCGGCGCGGCGTCGACGCAGGCGCAGCCCCCCATCGTGCAGCCCGGCGCGCCCGGCGAGCCGAGCCGGACCATCACGGCCGTCGAGGCCTCCGACCTCGCGGGCATCCGGTTCACCGAGGCCGACGTGATGTTCATGCAGGGCATGATTTCGCACCACGCCCAGGCCCTCGAGATGACCGCGCTGCTCGACACCAACACCGCCAGCGACGCCATGCGGGCGACGGCCCGCCGCATCGAGCTCTCGCAGGAAGACGAGATCGAGATGATGCAGGAGTGGCTGCGCGAGCGCGGCCAGGAGGCGACGGCCATCGACGCGCACCACGCCGAGGGCTTCCAGCCGATGCCGGGCATGCTGACGGCCGAGGAGATGGCGAGCCTCGGCGAGGCGGAGGGCGCCGCCTTCGACCGGCTCTTCCTCGATCTGATGATCAAGCACCACCGCGGCGCCATCACCATGGTCGAGAACCTGCTGCGCCAGCCCGGCGCGGCCCAGGACTCGGTGCTCTTCGGGTTCACGTCGGACATCACCGCCGACCAGACGGCCGAGATCAATCGCATGGACGCGATGCTCGCCGAGCTGACCCCCGACCCGCGGGTGCAGCTCGCGGCGGGCTTCCAGGACGCCGGGCAGGCGCTGTGGAACATGGCCCTGGTCGCGACCCGGCCCAAGCCCGAGGGCTTCTACGATCCGAACAACCCGGCGGGGCGGCCCATGCCGGTGCCGTCGGACCCCGAGCCCGAGGCGGCGGAAGCCGAAGAGGCCGGTGACGACGCCGAGGAGGGCGAGGACGCCGAAGCGGGCGAGGGCGCCGGGGAAGGCGACGACGCCGCGGAAGGCGCCGAGGCCGAGGCGGCCGAGGAAGAGGAAGCCGAAGAAGAGGACGACGAGAACGCCAGCCCTCAGCGCCGCGGCCTCCTCAACTTCGGCAACACCGACCTCGCGTTCGCCGGCGACCAGGTCTTCGTCGGCAACTACCACGGCTTCAACACCTACCGCGTCGAGGTCCCCGCAGCGCCCACCCTCGTCAGCTCGGTGGTCTGCCCCGGCGGCCAGGGCGACATCTCGGTGGTCGGCAACCTGCTCATCATGTCGGTCGAGCAGACCCGCGGGCGGCTCGACTGCGGCCTGCAGGGGGTGGCCGAGCCGGTCAGCGACCAGCGCTTCCGCGGCGTCCGCATCTTCGACATCGGCGACATGCGCATGCCGCGCCAGGTCGCGGCGGTGCAGACCTGCCGGGGGTCGCACACCCACACCGTCATCAGCGACCCCGACGACGAGGGCAACATCTACGTCTACGGCTCGGGGGCCGCCGGCGTCCGGTCGGGCGAGGAGATGGCGGGCTGCTCGGACGAGTCGCCGGCCGAGAACCCCGACAGCGCGCTCTTCCGCATCGACGTCATCCAGGTCCCCCTCGCCAACCCCGAAGACTCGGCCGTGGTCAACCGTCCGTTCGTGTTCCGCGATCTCGAGACGGGGCGGGCCGGGGGCCTGTGGCCCGGCGGCGACCACGGACCGGGCACGCAGCGCACGGCCGAGACCAGCCGCTGCCACGACATCACCGCGTTCCCCGAGCTCGGGCTCGCGGCCGGCGCATGCTCGGGCAACGGCATCCTGTTCGACATCTCCGACCCCGTGAACCCCGTCCGCCTCGACGACGTCGTCGACCCCGCGTTCGCCTACTGGCACTCGGCGACGTTCAACAACGACGGCACCAAGGTCGTCTTCACCGACGAGTGGGGCGGCGGCGGCCGCCCGCGCTGCCGCGCTTCCGACCCGCGCGAATGGGGCGCCAACGCCATCTACGACATCGTCGACGGCCGCATGGAGTTCCGCAGCCACTACAAGCTGCCCGCCCCGCAGACCGAGACCGAGAACTGCGTCGCCCACAACGGCTCGTTCGTCCCCGTACCGGGCCGCGACATCATGGTGCAGGCCTGGTACCAGGGCGGCATCTCGGTGTTCGACTTCACCGACTCGGCCAACCCGGTCGAGATCGCGTTCTTCGACCGCGGCCCCATCAACGCCGACCGCTTCGTCATGTGCGGCTACTGGTCGGCCTACTGGTACCGCGGCTACATCTACGCCACCGAGATCGCCCGCGGCCTCGACGTCCTCGAGCTGTTGCCGAGCGAGTTCCTCACCGAGAACGAGCTCGCCGCCGCCGCGTCCATCGTGCCCGCGGCGTTCAACGCCCAGCAGCAGCGGGCCATCGAGTGGCCGGTGCGACCGGTCATCGCGCGTGCCTACCTCGACCAGCTCGAGCGCAGCGACACCCTCGGCGCCGACCGCCGCGCCGCGCTGTCGGCCCTGCTCGACCGCGCCGGCGGCGAGGGTCCCGACCCGGCCCTGGCGGCGGAGCTGACGTCGGCGGCGGAGGCGCTCGGGGACGCCGCGGCGGACGCCAGCGGTCGCACCGGGCAGCGGCTCGCCGCGCTGGCGGAGACGCTGACGAGTCTTGCGGAGCGGCTGCGGTGAAGGGAGGCTGCCGTCTGGGGAGAGCGGGTCGGCAACAAAGCCCGCGCCGCGCGACGAGGTGAAGAGGAGAGGGGCATGCGGCGCATGACCATCGCAATGTCGGACAGCATCGATGACGAGTTGGCGGCATTCGCGCGGACAAACGGGGTCAGCAAGGGCGAGGCGATACGTCGCGCGGTCGCCGTGCTGGCCTTGGCCAGGCAGCAGAGAGCGAAGGGTAGATCGCTGGGTATCGTCGAAGAGGACGAGGATCGAAGGCTCCGCGCGGTAGGGCGCGTCGTGGGAGTGTAGACAGAGGCACGAATTCCACGCCGCATGTGAGACTCGACATGCGCCATTCGAACGGACAGCATCCGGTCGACTACCTGTTGGAGCAGCTGGCGGAGTTCGTCTATCCGCAAGGGGTCGCCAGAGTACCAAGGAGGATACCTGGAACTGCGTTCTTCCCGGGGGGTTCGGGTTTGTGGCGAGAAATCCCAAGCGACGATTTGCCCCCGATGCCGATCGAGAAAGTGATGGTTCTCGGGAACTACTTCGACACGGAGGACGGGTACCAGAAATCCCAAGAAAAGGGAGACGAGCTGTATACACCCACGTGGAACCACCTGCTCCCGCTCTTGGAGAGTGCCGGCATCCAGCGAGAGGAGTGCTTCTTTACGAACATCTACATGGGATTGAGTGAAGGCGATAGCAACACCGGCCCGTCGCCGGGAGCGAAGAACCGGGAGTTCAAGCGCCGCTGCGAGTCATTCCTCTCTGAACAGATCGCCATACCGAAGCCGCGACTCATCTTGACCCTGGGGAGATTCGTCCCGAAGTTCATCGCGTCGCTGTCCCCTGCTCTGGCGCCGTGGAAGCGGTGTGTGAGTTTCGCAGGATTGGACGATTCCGGTCCCCTGAAACAAGGCGTTCATTTCGGTGACGCCAGGCAGCGGACGACGGTCGTTGTCGCCCTAGTGCACCCCAGCCAGCGCAACAGGAACGTTTGGCGGCGACGATATCGGGAGCGGAGAGGCAACGATGCCGAGCTGGCAATGTTGGAAGAAGCGGTCGACCTTGCGGCAGTTCGGTGAGATTTCCATGGTCTCAAGGGGAGCGAACATGACCTGGGATGATCGCATCGCCGTCGATCCGGATGTGCTAGTCGGCAAGCCGGTGATCAAGGGGACTCGGATTGCGGTCGAGTTCGTCATCAATCTGATGGCGTGGGGCTGGACGACGGAGCAGATCCTCGACGAGTACGATCACCTTACGGCGGAGGACGTTCGGGCCTGCCTTGCGTATGTCGGCGAGTTGCTCAAGGGAGAGCGCGTGTACCCGACGCCGCTTGCGGTGCGACGTGCGTGATGCGGTCATTGCACGCAGCCGGTGTCGGCGCTACGGTCGTTGATTTTGGAGAACAGGAGCGGACGATGAACAGGAAGCTTGGCGCTGCGCGAAGCGCGCCGGTGTTCAGTATGGCCATTCTGGCGGTTGCGTTTAGCGCTGCCCGAGTGCACGCACAGCCCACCAGCGACTTCGTGCCCGTCACCGACGCCATGCTGCAGGCCCCGGCGCCAGAGGACTGGCTGACGTGGCGGCGCACGACCGACAGTTGGGGCTACAGCCCCCTCGACCAGATCGACCGCGAGAACGTGGGCGAGCTGCGCATGGTGTGGACGCGGGGGCTCACCGAGGGGTTCCAGTCGGGCACGCCGCTCGCCTACCGCGGGGTGCTGTACATGCCCAACCCCAACGACGTCATCCAGGCCATCGACGCGGTCAGCGGCGACCTCATCTGGGAGCACCGGCGCGACGTGCCCGACGACGTCGGCGAGTACCTGCTGGGCGCCCTCTCGACCAACAACCGCAACATCGCCATCTACGACCGGCTCATCATCGACACCAGCGTCGACACCCACGTCTTCGCCCTCGACGCCGAGACCGGCGAGATGGTGTGGGAAACGCAGGTCCTCGACTACCGCGAGAACGCGGCCATGCAGGGCGCGGGGCCCATCATCGCCGACGGGCTGGCCGTCTCGGGCCGAAGCTGCCTGCCGCGGGGCGGGCCCGAGGCGTGCGTGGTCGTCGCCCACGACGCGCTAACCGGGGCCGAGGTGTGGCGGCGGCGCCTGGTCCCGGCGCCCGGCGAGCCCGGCGACGAGAGCTGGGGCAGCGTGCCGTTCGAGGAGCGCACCCACGTCGGCGCGTGGATGGTCCCCAGCTACGACCCCGCGCTCGACCTCGTCTACCTCGGGACGTCGGTCACCTCGCCCGCCCCCAAGTTCATGCTCGGCGGGGTCGACAACCAGCACCTCTACCACAACTCGACCCTGGCCCTCGACGGCGACACCGGCGAGATCCGCTGGTACTACCAGCACCTGAACGACCACTGGGACCTCGACCATCCCTTCGAGCGCATCCTCGTCGACACCGCCGTCGCCCCCGACCCGTCGCAGGTGAGCTGGATCAACCCCGGGCTGCAGCCGGGCGAGACGCGCCAGGTCGTCACCGGCATCCCCGGCAAGACCGGGGTCGTCTCCACCCTCGACCGCGCGACCGGCGAGTTCCTGTGGGCCACGCCCACCGTCACCCAGAACGTCATCAGCGGCATCGACGGCGCCACCGGCGCGGTGACCGAGAACGCCGAGGTCACCTTCACCGCCGTCGGCCAGCAGGTCTTCGCCTGCCCGACCTGGAACGGCGGCAAGGACTGGGAGGCCGGCGCCTACAGCCCGCTGACCAACACCATGTACATGCCCCTGCGCAACACCTGCGCCCGCATGATGGCGACGCGGGTGTTCCCCGAGGACGCACCGCCGGCCGAGCGCAACGAGAGCCGCTCCGAGCTCTACGCCATCGCCTACCGCCACCAGCTCGCCCCCGATACCGAGAACGCCGGCACGGTACGCGCCATCTCGGCCGAGACCGGCGCCACCACGTGGCTCCACGAGCAGCGCGCGGCCACGATGTCGCTCGTGGCGACGGGCGGCGGGCTCGTGTTCGGCGGCGACGTCAACGGCCGGTTCCGGGCCTTCGACCACGAGACGGGGGAGGTGCTGTGGGAGATCAACCTGGGGTCGGCGGTGACGGGGTTCCCGATCACCTACGCCGTCGACGGGCAGCAGTTCGTGGCGGTGAGCACGGGGTCGGGGGGGACGTCGTCGCACTTCACGGGGCTGACGCCGGAGTTGCGCCCGAGTGCGGGGAACAATCTGTTTGTGTTTGCATTGCCTTGAGACTCGACTGCCTTTCTGGAGTCTGCGTTCGTACGAATAGCCAACAGGCCGTCTATTGGCCCTCCAGCGACATGGGACGAGTTGGAGTTGGTCGGCAAGGACTTAGGCGACCTTGGGCGCCGGGACGAAACCGAAGCGCGGGCATCGGGGCCTACTCTATTTTAGGGACCGGATTCTCGATACGGCGAAGGTGCCCGACCGCCTCTGGTTCTCGCCGCCGGATCGGTCGGCGGTGGAGATGGACCGTCCGCACAAGCTCCTCGAGATAGCGTCGGATAGCATGTGGTTCAGCACACGGTTGCGGCGCCCCAATTCCCTTCCGACTACAACGAGAGCGCGATTCGTGACCGTCTCACGCCCGTGCAAGATCTCGCCGAAGCAGCGGCACACGGAGCCGGGTCGCAAGCCAGGATGCGCGGCACTTACAAGTCAGTAGGCATGTTTCGCTGAGAGATGGAGCAATTACACAATTGGGCCGCTGTTTGGGGTGATCTAGCTAGTGTCTGCCAGAAAACCGTAACTGCTTAATTCTACAAGACTTGTCTCGGATTCATGTGGTGAAGATTGGCAGAATATCGTATGCTGGCCGTTGGTTTTCGCGTTGTCGGCAGTTTTCGAGGGAGATCTTCGCGAGA
>JAJEFC010000061.1 GCA_022820675.1 Vicinamibacteria bacterium
CGGGGACCGCCGACGGCGGGCACGGCGAGGGCGGCCGGGCCCAGGGCGGCGAGGCCCTGCATGGCCTGACGGCGGGTCATGGATCGAGACATGGCGATTCTCCTTCGGGTCGCGACGGCGCCCGGTCTGGCAGCCCGTGGCCGAAGGTCGCCGCCGCATTCGAGCGGCGATTCATCATCAGCCTGGCTGCGTTGTTCAGCGTTCACATACGCCCGACTACACCCCCGCTCTCACGCCCGGTCGGCACCGGTGATCCGCGGCCGCCGGGCGCCCTTCGGCCGTCCGTCTCCGCACCCCGTGCGGCGCGGGGTCCGCTGCGACTGCCGAGCCTCCGGTGACGGCGGCAATGCTCCCACAGGCGCCGCGGGGTCACGCTGCGACTGCCGAGCCTCCGGAAACCGCGGCGATGCCCTGGCAGGTGACGCCGGGTTCCGCTGCGAACTGCCGAGCCTCCGGAAGACAGCCGCGATGCTCCGGCACGGGACGCGGGGTTCCGCTACGAACTGCCGAGCTTCCGGTAAACGGCGGCGATGCTCTCGCAAGTATAGGGGGTCGGTGAGCGGGAACGGAGATTCGGACGTGGACGCGTCTGCGTTACCATCTTGGAGCATGACCCGGTTGCTCCATCGTTTCCTCGGCTGCGCCGTCGTGGCCGCCGCGGTCTGGCTTCCCGCGCCGGCCGCCGCGCACCCGGCCCCGTTCAGCTTCGTCGACCTCCGCATCCAGTCGACGACGGTCGACCTCGAGGTCGTCGTCCACGCTTTCGACGTCGCCTACGAGCTCGCCGTCCAGCCGCCGAACCGCGTGCTCGAGCCCGGCGGGCTGGGCGGCCGTGCGCAACGCCTCGCGGCCCTCGTCCGGGAACGCCTGCAGATCACCGTCGACGGCGCCCGGCTCGACGTCGCCGCCTGGTCCGACCCCGAGCCGCTGCCGGAGCGGCAGTCGGTCAGCCTGCGCGCCCGCGTGGAGCTGGAGGGGTCGCCGGGGCGGATCGACGTCCAGGCGGTGATGTTCCCCTACGACCCGCAGCACCAGACCTTCGTCAACGTCTACGACGAGGGGGCCCTGACCGCCCAGGCGATCCTCGGTGGCGGCGACCCCCGTTACGAGTACTTCGTCGGCAGCACGCAAGGCACCCTGGCCGTCATCCAGCGGTTCGTGCCCCAGGGCATCCACCACATCCTGATCGGGCCCGACCACCTGCTGTTCCTCGTCGGCCTGCTGCTCCTCGGCGGCTCCCTGCGGCGGCTGCTGCTCGTCATCACCGCGTTCACCATCGCCCACAGCATCACCCTCGCCCTCGCGGTGCTCGACGTGGTGAGGCCGCCCGGCAACATCGTCGAGCCCATCATCGCGCTCAGCATCATCTACGTGGGGGCCGACAACCTGCTCGTGCGCGGGGGCCGCGACATGCGGGTGTGGATCGCCCTGGTGTTCGGGCTCATCCACGGGTTCGGCTTCGCGAGCGTGCTGCGCGAGATGGGGCTGCCGACCGGCGCCCTCGGCTGGTCGCTGTTCTCGTTCAACTTCGGGGTCGAGATCGGCCAGGTGGCGGTGGCGGTGGTCGTCGCCTCGGCCCTCGCGTGGCTGCGGGCGCGCAACGAGAAGGCGGGCCGGCAGCTCGCGGTCGCGGGATCCGTCGGGGTCATCGCGGCGGGGACGTTCTGGTTCGTTCAACGGGTGTTCTTTTCGGGAGGAATGGCATGAGAAGAGTGATGATGCTCGGGGCGGTGGTTCTGGCGGGCGTGGTTTCGGTGGCCGGCCTCGCCGGCCAGCAGGAGCGGACCATCGAGGTCGAGCAGCTCGAGGACAACCTGTTCGTCCTCCGCGGCGGGGGCGGCAACTCGGCCGCGTTCGTGACCGACGGCGGGGTGGTGCTCGTCGACACCAAGCTCGCGGGCTGGGGGCAGCCCCTCATCGACAAGATCGGCGAGCTGACCCCGAACCCCGTCACCACCATCATCAACACCCACGCCCACTTCGACCATGTGGACGGCAACGTCGAGTTCCCGGCCTCGGTCGACTTCGTGGCCCACGAGAACACCCAGCGCCTCATCGGCGAGAACAACCCGGTGCGGGGCCTGGGCCGCCCCGCGCGGCCGAGCCCCTTCGGGGACGACGGGCACGGCGTGCCGGAGATCACGTTCAGCGACCGGCTGACCCTGGGCGACGGCGACGACGCGGTCGAGCTGCACTACTTCGGCCGCGCCCACACCGGCGGCGACGCCTGGGTGGTGTTCCCGGCCCTCGGCGTGATGCACGCGGGCGACGCGTTCCCCGGCAAGAACCTGCCCATCATGGACTCGAGCAACGGCGGGAGCGGCGTCGACTACCCCGAGACCCTGCGCAAGGCGTCGGAGGGCGTCGAGGTCGAGCGCATCATCACCGGGCACAGCAGCGTGATGGCCCCGGCGGACCTGGCCGAGTACGCCGAGTTCGTGGGCGCGTTCGTCGCCGACGCCCAGGCGGCGAAGGCGGCGGGCACGTCGGCCGCCGCCTTCGCGGCGGGCTGGGAGGTGCCGGCGCGGTTCGCCGGCTACGGCAGCGCGCCGCCGGAGCGGCTGACCCCGTACGTCGAGGACATCTACGCGGCGACGCCGTAGCTGCTCGACGGTCTGGCGCGGCGTCGGGGATGTTGATAGCATGGCCGTGGTCGGGCCGGACCCGACCGCGGGTTCATCCGGAAGCGGCGGCGGAGCCGCAAGTTCGAAGGGGAAGAGACTCATGGCGAAACAGACCACGCGTCGCGAAGTTCTGAAGGGCGGGGCCGCGCTGGGCGGGCTCGCGGCCTTCGGCGTGCCCGAGTGGGCGTTCCCTGCGCTGGCGCAGGACGAGGAGCTGGTCGAGTTCACCGACCTGCCGGAAGAGATCGTGCTGGAGCGGACGCCCGACCGGCGCATCATCGACGTCCGCCACATCGACGGGCCGATCACGCCGGCCGACCAGTGGTTCACGACCCAGCACTACGGTCATCCCGACATCGACGTCGGCACCTACCGGCTGCGGGTGTCGGGCATGGTCGACCGCCCGCTCGCCCTGTCGCTGACCGACCTCAGGAACTTCCCGAGCCGCGAGCTGGTGTTCGGGTTCGAGTGCTCGGGCAACCGCGGGCCCCTGAACGGGCTGTCGAGCAACGGCCGGTGGACCGGCGTGCCGCTGCGGACGGTGCTCCAGGGGGCCGGCCTCCAGGACCGGGCGCGCGAGATCGTCTTCCTCGGGGCCGACCGCGGCGAGGAAGAGGTGGTGTTCCGCGGGCGGACCTACAACGTCGACCAGCAGTACGGCCGCAGCCTGCCGCGCGACATCGCCCTGTCGGACGAGCCGCTGCTCGCCTACGCCCTGAACGGCGAGCCACTGACCGCGCACCAGGGCCGCCCGCTGCGGCTGCTGGTGCCGGGCTGGTACGGCGCGCCGAACGTGAAGTTCCTGTCCGAGATCAACGTGCAGGAAGACCCCTACCTCGGCAAGTACCAGGCCCGCTGGTACCGTACCCTCAAGGGCGAGGTCATCAACGGCGAGCTCAAGTGGGTCGAGACCGCGATCACGAAGATGCGGCTGAAGTCGTACATCGCCCGGGTGACGAAGGTGGGCGACCACCACCGCGTCTTCGGGGTGATCATGCACGACGGCACGCCCATCGAGTCGGTGGAGGTGCGGGTGGACGACGGTCCGTGGGAGGCCGCAACCCTCGATCCGACCATGACCGAGAAGTACTCCTGGAAGTTCTTCACCTGGGATTGGCACGGGGCGACGCCGGGCGAGCACACCGTCACCTCGCGCGCGGTCGACGCCAACGGCTACCGGCAGCCGACGGCGGAGGAGCTCGAGGTCAAGCAGACCTTCCTCGAGCAGAACAACCAGCACCCGCGGACGCTGATCATCACCTGACGGCGGCCCCGGCGCCTCGTGTCCTTTCGACGGCCCTGCGGACGCGTTCTGCAGGGCCGTCGTCGCTTGCGCGCCGTGGCGCCCGTGGAGCGGGAGCGTCCGCGCGGAACGACGTGGTTCCCGCAGGATGCATCGCCGGTCGCATGCAGCGGGTTCCTCGCCACGGGCTCCGGAGTGTCCATGCCGGAGCGAACGGCAGGGAGGAACGTCCATGCCGGAACGAGCGGCAGGGGTACACGACGGGCGGGTGAGATGACCGTCCCGGCGCCGGCCAGGCCGGCGGTTCGGGTGCGGTGCCCGGCGGCGTCTCACTTTCTCGTCGTGCATCCGACGGCAGGTGCAGCATGGCCGAGGACGAGCACTACCTGAAGACCGAGCTCTACGAGCTGGTCCGGAAGGACCCGGCGATCTTCGAGTTCCTGCAGGCGGGCTCGCTCGACGGCATCTGGTACTGGGACGTCGAGCGCCAGGACCAGGAGTGGATGAGCCCGCGGTTCAAGGAGCTCTTCGGCTACCGCGACGACGAGATCCCCAACACCTCCGAGTGGTGGATGGCCAACATCTTCCCGGAGGACCGCGACCTCGCCCTCGACAACTTCGCCAAGCACCTCGCCGACGCCGACCATCCCTACGACCAGATCGTCCGCTACCGCCACCGCGACGGCGGCACGGTGTGGGTGCGCTGCCGCGGCCTCGCCGTCCGCAACGAGAAGGGCGAGCCCATCCGCCTGCTCGGCTGCCACACCGACGTGACCGCGCTCAAGCGCGCCGAGGAGGACCTGCGGCGCCAGGCGGAGGAGCTGCGCGAGGCCAAGGACGGGGCCGAGCGCGCCAACCGGGCCAAGAGCATCTTCCTCGCCAACGTCAGCCACGAGATCCGCACGCCCCTCAACGGGGTGATCGGGATGACCGAGCTGCTCGGCGAGACCGAGCTGACGGCCGGGCAGCGCGAGCATCTCGACGCCCTGCGCGAGTCGGCCGACGCGCTGCTCGACATCATCAACGACATCCTCGACTTCTCGAAGATGGAGGCGGGCAAGCTGGCCGTCGAGCCCCATGCGTTCCGCCTGCGCGAGCGCCTGGACGCCCTCCTGAAGTCGTTCGCGCCCCGCCTTCACGGCAAGGACGTCAAGCTGTCGCACCACGTGGACGCCGACGTCCCGGACGCGGTGGTCGGCGACGGGCGGCTGCTGCGGCAGGTCCTCGCCAACCTCCTGTCGAACGCCATCAAGTTCACCCGGCGGGGCGCGATCGCGCTGCACGTGCGGCGGGAAGATGCGGTCGACGACGGCATCGTGCTCCGCTTCGACGTGTCCGATACCGGCATCGGCATACCGCCGGGCAAGCAGCAGGCGGTTTTCGAGGAGTTCGTGCAGGCCGACGCGTCGACGACCCGGCGCTACGGGGGCACCGGCCTGGGGCTGGCCATCGCCTCCCGCCTCGTGGCTGCCCTCGGAGGCGCCATCGGCCTGGAGAGCGAGCCGGGGAAGGGCAGCACGTTCCATTTCACCGCACGGCTCGGGCTCTCGGAGACGGGCGTCGACGAGACCCCGCCGGTCCGCGAGACGGTCGTCGAGGGGGCCCCGTTGCGCGTGCTCCTCGTCGAGGACTCCGTCGCCAACCAGCGGGTGGCGGTCGGGTTCCTCGAGCGGGCGGGCCACCGGGTGCGCACCGTCGGCGACGGCGTGGCGGCGGTCGACGCGTGCGCGGGCGAGCGGTTCGACGTGGTCCTCATGGACCTCCAGATGCCCGGGATGGACGGCTACGCGGCGACCGCCGCCATCCGGCGGCGCGAGGAGGCGCAGGGCGCCGGCCCGACGCCGATACTGGCCCTGACCGCGCGGGCGTCGCGCAGCAACGAGGCCTGGTGCCTGGCCGCCGGGTTCGACGGGTTCCTGCTGAAGCCGTACCGCCCGCGGGAGCTCTTCGACGCGATCGCCGCGGTCACGGAGCACGGCCCACCCGACGCGGCGTCCACCGGGGATGTCGCGGCGGCGAGCGGTGGGCACGGCGAGGCGGCGACCGACCCGGACGGCGGCCCCGCGGCCGGTGGCGGCGGTGAGGCCGCGGGCCGCTACGCCGGGGCCGATGAGGGTGGGAAGACGGCGGACGGCGACGACGGCGGGGCCGGGGAGGAAGCCGGTTCCGGCGCGGCGGGCTCGGCGCCGGAGCGTCGTCTCGACTGGGGCCCGGCCCTGGATGCCGTGGGCGGCGACCGCGAGCTGATGGCGAAGGTGATCGAGGGGTTCCTCGGCCAACATCCCTCATTGGTCGCCGAACTCCGGACCGCGCTCGGGGCCGGCGACCTGCCGGTGGTGCGCCGGGTGGCCCATACGATTGCCGGCTCCCTGCGGTCGTTCGAGGGGGCCCGGGTAGTGGCTCTCGCCGAGGCCCTGGAAGATCGCTGCCGGGAGGGCGCGGCGGGGCCCGCGGCCGCCGCGTGGCGCGACCTCGAGCCGGAGCTCGAAGCCGCGGTGGGCGAGCTGCGGGAAGGGCTTGAGGCTGCCAGGTGAGGAGTCTTGTGCTGCAAGAAGGACGGCACGGCCTTTACTTCTGAACGCAGGTAGAGGTGTCGGATGCCGGCTGTTCTCGTGGTGTTGACCGGCGCGGGCGTGGTCCTGTCGGTGTGGCTGATCCTGTGGGCGTTCGAGGCTCGACGAGACCGGCAAGAGTCAAGACGGGCGGCGACTATCGAGCTGCGATTCGAGCTGTTGCAGGAACAATTGGGCGAGTGGCGCGAAGAATCGACGGGGCTGGCGCGGGACGGTCGAGATCGGCTCGACGCTCTACCGCGGCGCGAGGACTGGTGACGTTCAAGTTGTTCCCGTTCCCGGTCAGTTGGGGCGGCGGCCTGGGGTGACGGACGGAGACGACATCGTGGCACGCATCCTCGTCGTGGACGACTCGGCGGCCGACCGCGAGCTGGCCGGGACCCTGCTGGAGCGCGCGTCCTGGGAGGTGCTGTACGCCGAGCACGGCCGGGACGCCCTGGCCCGGCTGCGGGAGCACGCCGTCGACCTCGTGCTGACCGACGTGGTGATGCCCGAGCTCGACGGCCTCGCCTTCGTCGAGCACGCCAAGGAGGACCATCCCCTCGTCCCCGTGGTCCTGATGACCGCGCGGGGGAGCGAGGAGCTCGCGGCGCGGGCCCTCGAGGCCGGGGCCGCGAGCTACGTGCCGAAGAAGCTGCTGGTGCGCGACCTCGTCGAGGTGATCAAGCGCATCCTGGACGTGTTCAGGGAGCGGAAGAGCGACACGCGCCTGCAGGGACGCGTGCGGGCGGCGTCTTTCGTCCTCGAGAACGACCTCGACATGCTCTCGTCGCTCGTCGGCTACCTGACCGGCGTCCTCCGGCACTCGGGCATGTTCGACGAGTCCGACTGCCACCGCGTCTCCACCGCCCTCGACGAGGCCCTGACCAACGCCTGCTACCACGGCAACCTCGAGGTGCGCTCCGAGATACGCGACCACGACCCGCGCGCGTACCGGGCCCTCGCGAAGGAGCGCTGCCTCGCCGCCCCCTACCGGGACCGGCGGATCCACGTCGACGTGAGCCTGGAGTCGGAGGGGGCGTCCTTCGTCATCCGGGACGAGGGGCGGGGGTTCGACGCGGGCGCGGTGAAGGACCCGACCGCGCCCGAGCAGTTGGAGCGTCCCACCGGCCGCGGCATCTTCCTGATGAAGACGTTCCTCGACGACGTCCGCTACAACGCCGCCGGCAATCAGGTGACGCTGCTGAAACGGCGCACCGCCTGACCGCGCGTGGCTCGATTCTCCCCGAGCCCGCCCCCGCTCGCCGGTGACGCTGATGAAACGGCGCGGCGTCTCACCGGGCGCCCCGCGGTCGCGTCGGAAGCCCAGCCACGCGAAACTCGCTCCGGCGCAAGCTGCGCGACCTTGCAGGCGCGCAGGCAAGGTGTCGCGGGCGCGCGGAGCTTCGCCGCGCACGGCCTGGGCGCAAGCGCGTGGAAGCTCCGCAGGTGCGAGACTCCGCCGTGCGAGTCAGGGATCGAGCGAGCGGATCACCACGACGGTCTTGTCGTCGCCGGGGTCGGGGTTCCCGCGCTCGAACCGCTCGGCCGCGTGGCAGATGTGGCGGGCCAGCTCGGGGGCCGACGCGTGCCGGTGCTCGGCCATCACCGTCCGGATGCCGTCCAGGTCGAAGAACCCGTCGTCCTCGTTCTGCGCCTCGGTCACCCCGTCGCTGTAGATGACGAGCCGGCCGCCGTCGGCGATGGTGACCGTCTGCGCCTCCCACGCGGCCTCGGCGAAGAGCCGGAGCGGCGGCCCCGTCGAGACGAGGGCCGACTCGGCGTCGCCGTCGAGCAGCAGCGCCTTCGGATGCCCGGCGTTGACGAAGGTGAACTCGCCGGTGGAGAGGGTCAGCACGCCGTAGAAGAGGGTGACGAACCGGTCCTGGCTCTTGTCGTGGAGCAGCGCCCGGTTGAGGGTCTGCACGAGCTCGATCGGCGTCGCGCACGTCGAGGCCTCCGCGCGCAGGATGCCCTGGGTCTCGGCCATGAGGATCGCGCCGGGGATGCCCTTGCCCGACGCGTCGCCCACCGCGAGGGCCACCCGGTCGTCCGGCAGCTCGAGGCAGTCGTAGAAGTCGCCGCCGACCTGGCCGCTGGCGTGCAGGTAGGCGCCGATGTCGTGGCGGGGGGCCGCCGGCATGGCCCCCGGCAGGAAGGACTGCTGGACGAACGCGGCGATCTTCAGCTCGTAGTCCAGGCGCCGGTTCTGCTCGGCGAGCAGCCGGTGCCGCTCGCGGGCGTAGCGGATGCTGCGCACGAGCAGCTCGGGGATCAGGTGGTCCTTGACGAGGTAGTCCTGAGCGCCGCGCTTGACCGCCTTGACCGCCACCTCGTCGTCGTCGAGGTCGCCGAGGACGACGACCGGCGCGGTCTTGTCCAGGTGCCGGATGACCGCGAAGCCCTCGCCGCTACGGGCCGCCTCGGGCGAGAGCCCCAGCAGCACCGCGTCGCAGGGGCGGGTGTCGGTCTCCGCCACCGCGTCCGAGGCGGCGGGCACCACCTCGACGGTGAACGAGGGGCGCCGCGCCTCCTGCAGGAGGGCGCGTACCCGCCCGGCGCCGGCGGGGTCGTTCTCGACGAGCAGCACCCGAACGACGCCGGAGGGGGCCTGAGTGGACACCGCGTTATCGACTCGCCGGCTCGACGCCGGGGGCCTGCGCCGTGGACGGGCATACCCCCGGCAGGGTTGGTGTGGGCGGCGGCGCCGCGGGGCGGCGACGGACCGCAGGCGACGGCCTCCGGGCTACGAGAAGCTCTGCACCGCGTCCGACTCCGACTCGAACGTGTCGAACACCATCTCGAGCTTGGTCGTCACCATCAGGTCCATGACCCGCTCGTTCAGGTTCAGCAGCTTGAGCTTGCCGCCGGCGCCCAGGACCGCGGAGCGCTTGGACAGGAGTCCGCCGAGCGCCGCGCTGTCGATGAACGTCACGCCCCCGAGGTTGAGGACCAGGTTCGTCTGCCCGGCGTCGAGCAGATCGTCGATCCGGTCCCACAGCGCGTCGGCGGCGTCGCCCGCCACCTTGCCGCTGAGATCGAGCACCTTGACGGCGCCGCTGTCCCGCTGGTCGATACGAAGTGCCATGGCAACCTCCCTCAGTAGCGCGCGACGAAGGTCGCGCCCGGTCCGTCGGACGCCTCGCCGCTTCGTTGCAGCGCGGGGTGTTCGCCGCAGGCCGCTGACCCGCCAATCGTCGCCTCGGCTCCGCCTGGCGCCCAACCAGGCCTGCAGGAGTTCGCGCCGCTCCACGGCACGGCTCCTGCGTCAATGCTGACCCAAACCGGGCGGGAACGCAAACGCGGGAGCTGCGTTCGGCGTTCGCGCCACGGTCGCGGATTCTCGGGCGCGGGGCCGGACGACCGCGGTCCGGAGAAGGCGGCCGGGAACGGGGGCGGGGACGAGGCAGAACCAGCGCGACCGGCTGATTGGTTTCGACCCGCGTCCGATCCGACTCGATCTGCGGGAAGTCGGGGTGAGGGTTCCTCGTCGCGGAGGGTTGCGGAGTCTGCGTTCGAGTTGCATCATAGGGTCGCGCTGGTATGTCCACTCGACGGACCGACCGGCGTGGAGGAGCGACGATGGGTGCCGAGAGGCGGTCTCGGGGATGGTGCTGGCTGGCGGCGTCGCTGCTTGCGGCGACCGGGGTCACGGCCGTTGCGGCGGCGAGCGACGATGACCGCGCCCTGATCGCGGCGGTGCGGGCGCAGGACGTCGAAGCGTCGCGGGCGCTGATCGGCCAGGGCGTCGACGTCGACGCGGCCCAGCCCGACGGCGCGACGGCGCTGCACTGGGAGGCGTATCACGAGGCGGTCGAGCTCGTCGATCTGCTGATCGGCGCCGGCGCCGTCGTCGACGCGGCCAACGACTACGGGGTGACGCCGCTCGGCCTCGCGTGCGAGAACGGCGCGGCGGCGACGGTCTCCCGGCTGCTCGCGGCGGGGGCCGACCCGAACCGGGCCCGCGGCACGGGAGAGACGCCAGTCATGACCTGCGCGGGGAGCGGCTCGGCGGAGGCGGTGCGCGAGCTCCTCGCCCACGGCGCCGACCCGTCCGCGGTCGAGCCTTGGCACGGCCAGACCGCCCTCATGTGGGCGGCCGGCGGGGGGCATGCGGACGCGGCGCGGGCCCTGATGGAGCACGGCGCCGACGTGGAGGCCCGTTCGAAGGGCGGGTTCACGGCGTTGCTCATCGCGGCGCGCGAGGGCGATCCGGCCCTCGCCGGCGATCTCGTCGCAGCGGGGGCCGACGTCAACGCGGCCGCGCCGGACGGCACGACGGCGTTGCACGTCGCCGTGGTGCGCGGCCACGCCGGGCTCGCAAGGGAACTGCTGGAGCACGGGGCCGACCCGAACGCCGACGGCCCCGGCTACACCGCCCTGCACTGGGCGGCGGGATCGTGGCACACCGAGCTGACCGGCCGCCTGCGGGGCATCGACACCGACGCCGATCCGGAGTGGCGGTCGCTCAACGGCCTGCGCGCCGGCAAGCTGGCCCTCGTCGACGCGTTGCTGGCCCACGGCGCCGACCCCGACGTCCGGCTCGGCCGCCACCCGCCCCAGTTCGGCTTCGCGAGCCAGCGCTTCCGGGTGAGCCTGCTCGGCGCCACCCCGTTCCTGCTGGCGGCGATGGACGCCAACGTCGAGGTGATGCGCCGCCTCGTGGCGGCCGGCGCCGACACGCGGGCCGCGACCGACGAGAACAACACGCCGCTCATGGTCGCGGCGGGGCTGGGGCAGGTGCCGGCGGAGACGCGGGTCACCGGGGACGGGGCCCTCGAGGCGGTGGAGCTGGTGCTGGCGCTGGGGGCCGACGTCAACGCGGTGAACCTGAGGGGCCGCAGCGCCCTGTACGGGGCCGCCCACATCCGGTCGGACGCCATCGTGCAGTTGCTCGTCGACCGGGGAGCGCGGGTGAACCTCGAGGACGATCGCGGCATCACGCCCCTGATGGTCGCCGAAGGCGGCGGCCACATCCTGCTGCCGGGCCTCGGGGGCGGGAGCACCGCGGACCTGCTGAGGTCGCTCGGCAGCGACGAGACGGTGAGATCGAGCTTCATCGACAACTTCAGCCAGGGGGCCATCCGCTAGTGGCCCGGAGTGAGACCCCTCGTCACTCTGTGCCCGAGGGCGCAGCGGACTGCGGGGGACGAGCAGAAAGACCCCGTCCGTGGCAAGCGCCGAGGGCGGCGGCGGTTCGGGCACGGGCAACCGCGGACCGAACGCCGAAGAGCCCCCGTCCGTGGCAAAGCGTCGAGGACGGCGTTTCGGGCACGGGCAACCGCGGACCGAACGCAGCCCCTGGAGCAAGGCAGTCCACGCACCGTCGGATGACGGGACTCTTGCCACGGTGACCGGGGACGATGCGGCGGAGGCGATGATGCAGAGGACGCCGATGATGGGTGATGGTCGGTTGTCGGCGCTCATGCGAAGGGTCGGGCCGGTCGTGATTGGCGCCGTCCTGAGCTGCGGGGCGGGCGCGGCCGCGCAACCGGGGGGCACGCCGGCGCCTCCTGCGGGTGAAACGACCCGAGCGGCGGCCGGGGAGGCCGCTGCGCCGGCGGCCTACCGGGCCGTCCTCGACCGCTACTGCGTCGCCTGCCACAACCGGCGCACCCTGGCCGGGAACCTCGCCCTCGACACCGCCGATCTCGAGCAGGTAGGCCCCCACGCCGAGGTGTGGGAGAAGGTCCTTCAGAAGCTGCACACGCGGGCGATGCCGCCGCCCGGGCGCCCGCGGCCCGAGCCGGCCGTCTACGACGCGTTCGGCGCGTGGCTCGAGGGTGCGCTCGACCAGTGGGCGGCCGACCATCCCGACCCGGGACGGCCGCCGATTCACCGCCTCAACCGGCTGGAGTACGCCAACGCGGTGCGCGACCTGCTGCACCTCGAGATCGACGCCGAGGCCCTGCTGCCGGCCGACGACATGGCGTTCGGCTTCGACAACAACGCCGCCATCCTCACCGTCGCGCCGGGGCTGTTCTCGCGGTACATGTCGGCGGCGCGCATGGTCAGCCGCCTCGCCGTCGGCGACCCCTCGATCGAGGCCGACGTGGTGCGCTATCCGGTGTCGCCGCTGCTCGTGCAGGACGGGCGGATGAGCGAGGACCTGCCGTTCGGGTCGCGCGGCGGCGCCGCGGTGCGGCACCACTTTCCCCGCGACGGCGACTACCTGCTGCGCATCGAGCTTCGGCCCGGGGGGCGCAACGAGCCCCAGGAGATAGACGTCCGGGTGGACGGCGAGCGCGTCGCCCTGCTGCGCGCCGGCCGCTGGCCCGACGACGCGCCGGCGGGGTCGCCGGGCGCCCGCTCGGCCGACGAGGGGCTCGCGGTGCGCTTCCCGGCCCACGCGGGGACGCGGCTCGTGTCGATCTCGTTCACGGGACGGACGATGGCCCCCGAGGGGGTGGCGCCGGCCCGCCTGCCGCTATGGACGTTCTCGACCGGCCGCGGCTACGTCGAGCCGATGGCCCTCGACGCCTTCGAGATCGAGGGGCCCCACGACGGGGAGACGGCCTTCGCCACCGGGGAGGCTTCGGCCGCCGCCGCCGTCGAGGCTTCGGCCGCCGCCGCCGTCGAGGCTTCGGCCGCCGCCGCCGTCGAGGCTTCGGCTGCCGCCGCCGTCGAGGCTTCGGCCGCCGCCGCCGTCGAGGCTTCGGCCGCCGCCGCCGTCGAGGCTTCGGCCGCCGCCGCCGTCGAGGCTTCGGTCGCCGTTGAGGCTTCGGGCGTCACCGCCAACGCC
>JAJEFC010000028.1 GCA_022820675.1 Vicinamibacteria bacterium
ACCGCGCAGAGGCGCGGGCCCGCCAGGCCGCGGGTACCGCCGGGGTCGGCGGCCAGGCGCGCGGCGACGCGGGTCACGGCGTTGACGCTGGTGAACACGACCCAGTCGAACGTCCCGACCCGGTCGCACGCGGCCTCGAACGGCCCCGGATCCTCGGGGGGCGCTATCTCGATGGTCGGAACCTCGATCGCCTCGGCCCCCAGGTCCTCGAGCCGCGCCACCATCTCCGCCGCCTGCGCCTTCGCGCGGGTCACCACGACCCGCACTCCCGCGAGGGGCAGGCCTGCGGGTCGCGTGGAGGCCCGGATCACCGGTCGGTCTTCTCCCGCGCCAGGCGCATCTCCCGCGCCGGGCGCCTTGTCGGCGTCCCGCCGCGGTCGCCCTCCCGCGCCGCGTCGAAACGGTGCCGCCGATCCGGGTCGACTCCCGTCCGCCGATGCACCGGCTCGGCCGCGACGGTGAATCGCGGTCGCTCGTCGAGCGCGACATCCGTCATGAGCGCCCCGGTGCGGTCATCGGTCCACTATCCTCACTCGTCTCGTGGAGGCGCGCTCCGGGGTGTCCATCGGCGTCTCCGCCGGCGGCGGCAGTCGTCGACGGCCGTTCTTCGGAGCATCGTAGCATCCAAGGGGTTAGAGTATGTGGAGCCCGCGTGCTCGGTCGGCGGCGGGAGGCCGCCGGCCGGCGTTGCGGTTCGGTTTCACGGTTACCTGGATGCACCGACGATGAGAACGATCTCGCTGGCCGCGGTGGCGCGCGCCCTCGACACGATGCTGGACGGACAGATGACCGCGCAGGCTCGTATCGCCGCGCATCTGGTCGCGGCCGAGGAGGCGGCCGGGCACGACGCGGTGCGGTTCATCGAGGTCCTCGACGCCGTCGCGGCGGACACCGTCCTCGACGAGGTGTGGATCACCGACGAGCGGGGCGTGGTCTATCTCACCAACGTGCGGGACGACTCGGGCGCGCCCATGCCGTTCGAGTTCTATCCCGATCCCGCGTTGCAGCCCCAGGCCTGGGAGTTCCACGCACTGCTGTCGCTGCCCGTCGACGCCGACGGCGTCGTCGCCCAGGCCGCGCAGGTGCGGGAGATCGACAACGAGGTCTACAAGTACGTGGGGGTCAGCGGCGTCGACCGGCGCCGGATCGTGCAGGTCGGTAACGCGCTCGCGTTCGAGGAGCAGGCGCCGAGCGACGCGTACACGTCGCCGGTGATGACCGCGGTGCTGGCCGCGTTCGGCGAGCCCGATCTCCTGAGCGCCGCTCACACCGACAAGCTCGCCGAGATCCGGCCCGTCTTCGAGGCGATCCTCGGCCGGCAACTGGTGGTCCAGGCCACTCTCCTGGATGCGTTCGCGACGGGCGCCGAGGCGGCCGGGTGGTCCCCGGACGAGGTCGACTCGAGGTTGCGGCGCATCGTGCGATCGACCCCCACCGGCGAGATTCGAGTCCTGGCGCCGGGCGGCGCGACCTACTCGAGCGGTCCGGGCGACGGGGGCGACGGGAGGTCGGCGGCCGAGGGGCGGAGCGTCACCGAGCACCCCATCGCTCCCCGCGCGTCCGACGGCGCCCTCTACAAGTACGTCGAGGCGGTGGGAGCGGGGTCGGGCCGGGTCGTGCGGGTGGGACTTCCGATCGACGACGGCTCGCTCGTCTCCCCCCGGTTCGCCGCGGGCGCCGCGGGTTGATCAGCCGGCGCCGTCCGCGGCGCGCAGGGCCGCCTCCAGAATGGGCCCGGCGCCGTCCGCGAGGAGGCCGCGGGCGACCATCGCCCCGAGCGCCTGCGCCGCATCGGCGGATATCGCGGCCTCGCGGCGGAGCTGCTTTGCCCCGTCGAGGGACGCCACCATCGCCCGCAGGCGCAGACGGTCGCCGTCGGCCTCCGCGAGGGCGCCGATCGGCGCGTGGCACCCGCCGCCGAGGGCGGCGACGAGGGCCCGCTCGGCCGTGAACGCGGCGTGCGTCGGGGCGTCGTCGACGGCGGCGAGGGCCGACCCGGTGTCGGTGTCGCCGGCGCGGGTCTCGACCGCCACGATGCCCTGCCCCGGCGCGGGCAGGCAGGCGTCCGCGTCGATCCGCATCGAGACGCGGTCGCCGAGGCCCAGCCGCTCGAGTCCCGCCACCGCGAGCACGAGCAGGTCGTGGTCGCCCGCGTCCAGCTTGCGGAGTCGCGTGCCGACGTTGCCGCGCACGAGGCGGAACTCGGCGCGGGGCCATGCCCGGCGCAACTGGGCGACCCGCCGGACGCTCCCGCTGCCGACGCGGGGGGCGGCGCCGCCGTCCGGGCCGTTTCCCACCGCCGACAGCGTGGACGGCGGCGCGACCCCGGCCGGCAGCACGACGGCGTCCCGGGGGTCCGCCCGCGGCAGGACCGCGGCAATCGAGAGCCCGTCCGGCAGCTCGGCCGGCATGTCCTTGGCGCTGTGCACGGCGAGGTCGATGTCGCCGCGGACGAGCGCCTGCTCGATCTCCTTCACGAAGACCTGCTTGCCGCCGACCTTCGACAGATTGGCCTCGATGAGCCGGTCGCCGGTGGTGGTGATGACCACCAGCTCGCACTCCCGCCCGGTGCCGCGGCGAATCCGGGCCGCCACCGCGTTGGCCTGCCAGAGCGCGAGCTCGCTCCCGCGGGTCCCGAGCTTCAGCCCGTTCACGACGCCACCGGGGTCTTCGGCGACGCGGACGGTGCCGGCGCCCCGCCGGTCCCGACGGCCCGGGAGGCGGAGGCGGTCTCCTTCCCGTCGGGGCCGGCACCGTTTCCGTCCAGATCGAAGAGCCGGGTCACGGTCTCGGCGTACCGGGTCGCGGTCGCCGCGTCGCCGGCCGACTTGAGGCGCTCGGTCGGGGTCAGCAGCAGCTTCTGGACGAGGAGCCGCGTGATCTCCTCGACCCGGGCCCGCGCCTCGGGGGTGAACCGGTTCAGCTTGGGCTCGAGGCGTTCGAGCTCGGCCCGGCGCACCGCCTCGAACCGGCGGCGCAGGGCCACCACGGTGGGGATGGCCCCGCGGGAGCGGAGCCACGCGACGAACTCCCCGGCCGCGTCCGAGACCATCGTCTCGGCCCGGGTCGTCTGCTCCTGCCGCCGCGCCAGGTTCTCGCTGACGATGGTGCGGAGGTCGTCGATGTTGTAGAGGAACACCTGCTCCAGCTCGCCGCAGTCGGGGTCGACGTCGCGCGGGAGGCCGATGTCGATGACGAACAGCGGCCGGTTCAGGCGCGCGTGCATGACCTCCTCGAGCCGCGCCCGGGTCAGGACGGGGGTGGCGGCGCCGGTGGCCGTCACCACCACGTCCACCCGCAGCAGCTCGTCGTCGACGGCCGACCAGTCCACCGCGACCCCCTCGACCTTGCCGGCGAGCTCGGAGGCCCGCGCGAGGGTGCGGCTGGCGACGGCGATGCGCCGCACCCGCTGCGACCGCAGGTGGGTGGCGGTCAGCTCGGCCATCTCGCCCGCGCCCGCCACGAGCACCGAGAGTCCGTCGAGGTCGCCGAATATCTTCCGGGCGAGCGAGATCGCGGCGTAGCCGACCGACACCGCCCCTTCGCCCAGGCCGGTGTCCGCGCGGACCCGCTTGCCGATCGTGAACGACCACGGGAAGAGCTTGTTCAGCAGGGTGCCGGTGCACTGCTCGCTCGCCGCGGTGGCGTAGGCGTCCTTGACCTGGCCGAAGATCTGCGGCTCGCCGACCACGAGCGAGTCGAGCCCCGCCGCGACCCGGAACAGGTGCTGCGCGACCTCGCCGTCGGTGCGGGCGTACAGGTGCGGCGCGAGCTGGTCCTCGGGAACCTCGTGGAAGCCGCTCATGAAGCCGGCGAGGTCGTCGCGCGCGGCCTCGGGGTCCTGGCACGCGACGTAGATCTCGGACCGGTTGCAGGTCGTCAGCACCACCGACTCGACCGGCGACGGGCGCAGGGCGAGCTCGCGCAACGCGGTCACGACGCCCCGCTTCGAGAAGTCCACCCGCTCGCGCAGGTCGACGGGCGCCGTGTGGTGGCTCACGCCCAGCAGCAGCAGGTTCATGCCCGGATCAGAAGTTGTGGCTCTCCGTCAGGAAGTACCCCACCGGCACCAGGGTCACGAGGACGATGGAGAATCCCAGCGCCGACAGCCAGGCGGCGCGGCGGCCCGTCCATCCGATGACGCGGCGGGCGTAGATCTCGAACGAGTAGACGGCCCAGACCAGCACCACCATGAAGATCTTCGGGTCGGAGAGCGACATCGCGAGCACGCGGGGGTCCGACGTGCCGGGCTGGAGCCGCAGCACCCACACCACGCCGACGGCGAGGCCCACCGTCAGGAAGAGCCACCCGATGCCCACCGCGCGGCCGTTCATCGCGTCCACCGCGTGCAGCGACGGCAGCCGCGCCGCGAAGAACCCGAGCTGCTTGGACTTCAGCTCGCGGAACAGGAGGACGTAGGTGATGCCAACCACGCACGCGAGCGCGAAGGCGGCGTAGGCGAACAGCAGCGAGAGCACGTGGGCGGCGAGCAGAGGGCTGTCGAGGATGGGGGCGGGCTCGCGGACCGTCGCGCTCAGGCTCGAGATGGTCTGCAGCCCCACCAGCAGGGGGGCGATGAAGACCCCGAGGGCGCGCTCGTCGGTGGTGACCTCGGTGTAGAGGTAGGCGACCGCGAGCATCCACACGAACGCGGAGATCGCCGAGGCGGTGCCCACGAACGGCAGGTGGCCCATCTCCACCGTCCGCATGCCGATGACGAACGTGTGGATGAAGGCGGCGGCGGACAACGAGGCGGTCGCCAGCCGGCCGGCGCGCGGGCTGCGCCGCACGAAGAACACGGTGTAGACGACGCCCGCGGTGAAGTAGAGGAGAAGCGGGAGATTCGTCATGGGTTCGCGCGACCCCTTCCGACCGTCCGGCGATTCCCGGCCGGGTCGCGGCGGGGAATCCCCGGCCCGCCGTCGCCTCCGCCCGGGGCCCGCCCGACCCCGCCGGCAGTCTGCACCGGTCTGCGGCGCGGACTCCCGGCCCGCCAATCGTCGCCTTCGGCTCCGCTTGGCGCCCGCCCGACCCTGCCGGGAGTCTGCACCGTTCTGCGGCGCAGATCCCTAGTTCATCCTCGGCGCGTAGTAGCCCTGCTTCGTCCTGGCCGCGACGTTGGGCTGGTCGACGCGGACGACGAGGCGCCGCCACTGGCCGTCGCGCAGCGGGTTCTTCGACGTGTACCCCAGCGTGTACTGGCTGGACAGCTCGTCGGATATCTGCCCGTAGATGTCCGCCAGATCCTCCACGCGCTGGGGGAAGAAGGCCCGTCCGCCGGTCTCCTGCGCGAGCTGGCGCAGCACGAAGTCGGCCTCGCGGAACCCGCGCCGCGTGCGGATGTCCCGTGAGCGCAGCCCGATCGAGTAGATGACGGTGTCGGACCGCTTGGCGAGCTCGAGGACCTCGTCGAAGTCGACGAGGCTCGACGTGTCCTCGCCGTCCGAGAGCACGATGATGGCCTGCCGCCGGATCTCGCCGGTGGCGGCCGCCGCGATCTTGCCGAGCTCCTTGAGGGAGATGTAGATGGCGTTGTAGAGCGAGGTCGAGCCGCCCGCCGACGTGCGGCGGATGGCCGCGGCCAGCTCGTCCACCGAGTTGGTGAAGCCCTGGCGGATCTCGACCCGGCTGTCGAAGTCGATGACGCTGGCGAGGTCCTCGTCGCGCAGCCGCTCCGAGAATCCGATGGCGGCTTGCTGGGCGGTCTCCATCCGCTCGGTCATGCTCGCGCTCGTGTCCATCAGCAGCGAGAGCGCGATGGGCAACTGCGTGCGCGTGAAGAAGGTGATGTCCTGCAGCGCGCCGTCCTCGTAGACCTGGAACCGCTCGACGTCGATGTCGGTGACGTAGCGGCTGCTCCGGTCGGTCACGGTGACGTTCAGCGAGACCAGGTCGACGCCGGCGCGGAAGGACGGCGCCTGGGACGCCGCTTCCTGGGCGCGTGCCGCGGCCGCCCCGGCCAGTCCGGCCAGTGCCGCCGCGGCCAGGACG
>JAJEFC010000082.1 GCA_022820675.1 Vicinamibacteria bacterium
CTCCGGAGGCGGCGCCGTTCAACGATGCAGACGCCTAGCGGTCGCCGCGCCGGCCGCCCGAGAGGCGGGGATGGTGGCCGTGCACGTCGGTCCGGGCCGCGGGGTTGGCGGGGGCCGACGCCCCGGCCTGCGGCCCCTCCCCCATGACCTTGACGGTGCCGTCCGCCACGAGCTGCCTGACGGCGTCGCCGTCGGCGTCGTGGGTCGAGATCTGGCCTTCCTTCCGGGGCCCCAGCCGCAGCACCTTCCCGCGGGACAGGTGGATCCTGATGAACCGGGAGGTCTGATTGAGAATCGTGATCATCGTCTCGCGCGTCTCCGTCGCCGCTTCGATGATACTGCACCGCGGTCGCCGCCGCGCCGGGCCGCCTTTGCGTTTCCCCGAGCGACGGAGTATGCTGACTCTTCGCTCGCGCGGCGCGTGTCGCCGGGATCGGCGGGCCGTGTTACATTTCCCGCGCCACAACAGGAGAGGCACACCATTTCTTCACGAATCTTCGTCGGCAACCTCAGCTACGAAACGTCATCGACCGAGCTCGAGACCCTGTTCGGGCAGGTGGGTCAGGTCACGGAGGTGTTCCTCCCCGTGGATCGAGCCACCGACAAGCCGCGGGGTTTCGCTTTCGTCGAGTTCGGGGACGCCGCCTCGGTGTCCCAGGCCATCGAGAAGCTGGACGGGACGGAGCTCAACGGCCGCAACCTCCGGGTGAGCGAAGCCCGCGACCGGGCGCCGCGGCCGCCGATGGGGCCGCCGCCGTTCATGGACGACGGCCCGCCCGCCATGGACTTCGGCCGGCGCCCGGCCAAGCCCAAGGGCAGCCGCCGGGGCCTTCGCGGCCGCAAGCGCGGGTTCTAGCCCGTCGTGTTCCGGATTCGGGCGCTCAACCGCCCGCGTTCGCCCGGCCTCCGGGTGCCCGCGGACGGCGCCTGACCCTCGGCCAGCGCCCCGCCCGGCCTGGGCTTCCGCGTACCCGCGGGCGGCGCCTGACCCTCGGCCAGCGCCCCGCCCGCTTGGCCGCGGTTTCCGGGTGCCTGCAGACGGCGCCTGACCCTTGGCCAGCGCCCGGCCGGGGCCCGCGGCTTTCGGGTGCGTGCAAACGGCACCTGACCCTCGCCAACGCCCCCACCCGCCAAGCCAGCCCCCACTCGCAGGAGCCCGGCTCGCAGCTCGCGCCAAGCCTCCCGCCCGCAGTAGCCCCGGCCGGACGTCCGGCTCGCGGCTCCCGCCCGCCGCCGGCGATGGCCCGGCGGTCAGCAGCCCGTGGCTGTCAGGGCAGCGCGAACGCCAGCGTCTCGCCGGGAGTCTCGACGTCCCCGGTCGCCACCAGCAGATACTGCTTCCCGTCCGCCAGGTAGGTGACCGGCGGCGCGATGGTGCCGGCCGGCAGCTCCGTCTCCCAGACGACGTCGCCGGTGGCCTTGTCGTAGGCGCGGAAGATGCGGCCGCCGTAGTTGGTCACGATCTGCGGCGGCATGCCCTCCGGCACCCGGGCCCCGCCCGGCAGGTTGGTCGAGCCCTCGCCGATGAACAGCAGCGTCTTCGTCAGCAGGGGCGCGGGGCGGCCGGGAACGCCGAGCTTGCCCAGATTGAGATGGCGAATCGCGGGATGGTCCCTCGGGCCGTCGCCGTTGGGGGTCATCCAGACGATCTCGCCGCGGTTCATGTCGATGGCGGTGATGCGCCCGTAGGGCGGCTTGAACAGCGGCAGCCCCCGCGGGCCGCCGATCCACTGGCGGCTCCCCTTGATGTAGTTGAGGTTCGTGCGGTCCGGGTTGCCCTCGATGATGTCGGCCACGAACGGCGACGTGATCGAGGGGATGTAGAGCATGCCCGTCTCGGGGTCGAACGCCCCCCCCTGCACGTCGGCGCCCCCCTGCGAGCCCGGAAGCTGAATCGTCCCCTGCTTGTCGTTCGGGCCGTCGCCCCGTATCGACGGCGGCGTGAACATCGGGCCGATGACGTAGCGGTCGGTGATGGCGATGGCCTCGGCCCGCAGCTCGGGGGTGAAGTCGATGAGGTTCTCGATGGTCGCCCCCTGCCGGTCGAACGCCGGAGGCTTCGTCGGGAACGGCTGGGTGGGCGAGGTCAGCTCGCCCGGCGTGGCCGACTGCGGCACCGGGCGCTCCTCGATCGGCCACACCGGCTCGCCGGTGGCGCGGTCGAAGACGAAGACGAACGCCTGCTTGGTGAGCTGGGCCACCGCCTTGATTTCCCGCCCGTCGACGGTGATGTCCATCAGGATCGGCGCCGTCGGCACGTCGTAGTCCCACAGCCCGTGGTGCACGGTCTGGAAGTGCCAGACCCGCTCGCCGGTCTCGGCGTCGACGCAGACGATGCTCTGGCCGTAGAGGTTGTCGCCGCCCCGGTGGCCGCCGTACATGTCGTTGGTCGGCGAGCTGGTCGGCATGTAGACGTAGCCGAGCTCCTCGTCGGCGCTGAACAGCGACCACACCGGCGCGTGCCCCGAGTACTGCCACGAGTCGTTCATCCAGGTGTCGGTGCCGAACTCGCCGGCCTGGGGGATGGTGTGGAAGATCCAGCGCAGCTCGCCGGTCCGGACGTCGAAGGCCCGAACGTCGCCGCGGATCCCCTCCATGGTCTGGAACGTGTCGCCCATCGACTGCCCGACCACCACCACGTCCCGCACCACCGTCGGGGCGCCCCCCCACCGGTAGCGGGCCCCCTCGGCGAGGCCGATGACGAGGTGCACGCGGCCGCCGTCCCCGAAGTCGGGGAACAGCTCGCCGGTGTCGGGATGCAGGGCGTACATGTACTCGCCGCGCTGGGAGATGATGCGCGCCTCGTCCCCGTCGGACCAGTAGGCGACGCCGCGGGTGCCGGCCCCGCGCACGTCGTCGGCGCCCCCGTACGGCGCCTGGACCCAGCGGGTCTCTCCCGTGGTCACGTCGAACGCCTCGACGAGGCCGACCGCGTTGGGCACGTAGCCGGTGTCGCCCACGATGAGGGGGGCGGCGGTGGAGACGTTCGAGAACCGGAGATTGGGATCCATCTCCAGGTAGGCCGGGTCGACGATGGGCCGGCGCCAGGCGATCTCGAGCTGGTCGACGTTGTCGGCCGAGATCTGGTCGAGGGACGAGTACTTCGTGCTGCCGAGGTCGGCGCCGAAGCTTCGCCACTCGCCATCCACCGCCCCCTGCTGGGCGAACGCGGCGGCGGCCGCCGCCAGGGCCATCACGGTCATCCACGAAATCACGCGAGGACGCATCTGCAGAGCCTCCTTGAAGAACCGGGTCGGTCGACGGACGAGTTCTAGATTGAGCGTTCGTCTCAGGTCAGGGTTGCGCCGACGGCCTGTTCGTGGATTCAGGCACCCGGCCGGCCAGCAGGGTCAGCACCGTCTGCATGGTGGATTCGAGCGCGTCCACGCGGCCCGACAGCCGCGCAATCTGCCAGCCGTTCCACAATGCCCCACCCGCCGCAATCACCAGCAGCAACTGCTCCACTTCCATTGCCTCCATTCTAACGCGTGACGTCAGAAGAAGGCCGCTGTCTCCGTCACCAGGCTGCCAGCGTCGATTCGTCGCAGGGGTCGCCCGCGACTTCACCCGGCCTGCCGGTCGCGGGTGGTGCCGACCGAGCGCGTCAGGCGCTTCACGATGGCGCTGTAGTTCAGCAGGGTCCGGTCCCCCGCCGTCACCTGTCCGCGGACGAAGGTCAGCGACCGCGTGCGCCGGACGACCTCGGCCGTCGACTCGACGAAGTCGCCGACCTCGCCGGGGGCGGTGAACTCGCAGCTCAGCGACACGGTGACGCACCGCTCGCCGGGCAGGCCGTGGATGGCGGTCAGGCACAGCGCGAAGTCGGCGAAGGTCATGAGGACGCCGCCGTGGAGCTGCCCCGCGGTGTTGGCGTGCTTGGGCTGCGCCTCGAACGCGAACCGCAGCCGGCCGGCCTCCTCCTCGCGGTAGCAGAGGGGCCCGACCAGGTCCTCGAACGGGTCGACGTACTCGAACAACCGATAGCCATCGGGCACACCTGTCATGGTTTCCTCACCGAAGCTCCAGGATGCCCTCCGGACGCTCCAGCCAGTGGTCCGGACCGTGCGGGTCGAGCGACGCGCGTGAGAAGGGCCCCCATAGCGCGGCCGCGGTCGAAACCCCCGCCGCCCGGCCGGCCTCGCAGTCGTGGGGCGAGTCGCCGATGAAGACCGTCTCCTCCGGCCGCGCCTCGAGACGCGACAGCGCCGCGAGCACCGGCGCCGGATGCGGCTTGTGCTCGGTCACGTCGTCCGAGGTCACGAGCATGTCGAAATAGCCGTCCAGGGCGCAGTGGCGCAGTCCGTGCTCGGCCGCGCTGCGGTTCTTGCTGGTCACGATGCCGAGCCGCGCGCCGCGATCGTCCAGCTCGGCCACCACCGGGCCAATCCCCGCGTAGGGCTTCACGAGACGGTCGTGGTGCTGGAGGTTGTGGGCGCGGTAGGTGGCGACCATCCCGGCGACCTCGTCGGCGTTCCGCGCATAGCGGGCGAGCTGCGGCCGGAGCGGCCGGCCGAACCCCGCCCGCCAGTCGTCGTCGTCGGGCACCGCGCCGCGATGCGTCAGCATGGTGTGTCGGAACGACGACATGATCAGCTCGATGGAATCGATCAGCGTCCCGTCGAGATCGAAGAGATAGGTCGAGAGCCGCGCCATCGTGGTGCCGGCGGATTATACCGCCCGCCCTCCTTCCAGGCCGTCCCGCCAGGGCACGGCGCAGCGTCGTCCACCCCGAAATCCAGGAGCCCTCGGCGAGAGCCCGCCGCATTCGAGCGGCGATGCAACGCGGGGCTTCACCACGGGCTCCCCTCCCGTCGTCCCGCCGGGCACGGGTGCCGCAGGCCGGCGTTCCCGCGGGCGCGGCCCGGCGACGCCCGTCGCGACGCGATGGTCAGAAGCTCACGCCGGTCCCGAAGTGGAGCCGGAAGCGGCCGTCGAGGTCGTGGGCCACGTCGGCCTGCAGGTTGATGAACGCCGCGTTGAGGAAGACGCCGGCCCCGGCCCCCTGGCTGAAGCGGGTGCGGTAGATGTCGTCGCCGGCCCCGTAGACGGCCCCGGTGTCGAAGAACACCCGCACGCCGGCCCGGCCGAAGCTGAGCGGCGAACTCACCGGGAACCGCAGCTCGGCCGAGGCGGCAGCGAGGCGGTCGCCGGCGCGGTGGCCGAACCGGTGCCCGCGCACCGACGCGAGCCCCCCGAGCAGGGGCCGGGCGTAGCCCGGGAGGGGGCCGCTCGCCCCCTGGTAGAGGACCCGAAGCCCCAGCACCGTCTGCCCCGACAGCCCCACGAACCCGCGCACGTCGGCCTGCGGCTGCGTGACGACGCCGCCCGCCCCGGACCGGTCGAGCCACTGCCACCCCGCGCGCGCGACCACCGCGTCGCGAGGAAACCCCGCGTTCCGCCGCGTGTCGAGCTCGACGCCGACCTGGTAGGTGGCCACCCTCTCGGCGAGGGTCCCGAAGCCGACGTCGCTCCACTCGCCCCGCACCTCCGCCCGCAACGGACCCGCGAGCCGGCGGTCGGCCCCGGCCCACACCGACAGCCGCCGGTCGTGCACCCGGTAGTGCTGGTTCTCCTGCCGCGTCGCCGCGGCCCCGGCCCGCAGCGTGTGGAGGACGCCGGTCTCGAACCGCCTCTCGAGGGCGAGGCCCGCCTGCCGCGTCCCGCCCCAGGTCAGCGGGGCCGTCAGGCTGCTCCCCGCGCCCGCCACGTCGACCAGCCTGAACCGCGCGCCGTAGCTGTACCCGTGCCCCTCGGCGTAGTCGAGAATCGGCAGGAACATGGTGCGCCGCGCCAGGAAGCCGAGGGCGCGGCCCATGACCCCCCGCGCCGCGTCCGCCGCGCCGGGGCGTTCGCGCACCAGCAGGATGAGTGCCACCTCCTCGCGCCGCACGAGCGACGTGTACCGCTTCCGGACCTCGACCGACTCGAAGCGGCCGCTCGCCCGCAGCCGGGCCGCGACGGCGTCCAGGGTCTCGGGCTCGACCGGATCGCCGAGGGCGACCCCGGCGAGCTGCAGGATGTCAGCGTCCGGGATCGAGTGGTTGCCGTGGACCCGCAGCTCGGCCACCACCTCCGGTCCCGCGGCCGGGGCGGAAGCAGGGAGCTGGGCTGCGGCCGGCGTGTCGACGAGGAGCATCAGGAGAGCCGCCGCTGCAGCCCGTCGCGCGGGCGCGCCGAGGCCCTCGGCGCCCGCGGCGGCCCCGCAGGCAGATGTCGTCCCGCGGCCCGCGACCGCGGCGATGCTCATCTCCCGGCTCCGGTCACGTCCCCGGTCCCGACCACCCGCCCCGAGGTCAGCGCCTCGCGGTAGTCGGTGTACTCGCGGGTCAACCGCATCTCGAACGCCCCCAGCGCCGTCGTGGCGCCCCCGGTCAGAATCATCCGGCTGGGCAGCCAGACGCCGCCGATCGGCTGCGCCATCTCGATCGACGCGTGCCACCCGTCGACGCGCACCAGCCATCGGGCCGGCAGGAAGTCGAGCCCGACGTTCTCGAAGGTGTAGCGAACGACCTCGTGGAACTCGGGGTCGATCCAGAGGGTGACGAGCGATGTCTTGGCGAACCCCTCCGCGATGCGCCGCTCGCGCTCGGACTCCGGCTCCGAGTCGTCGTCGAAGAGATCCGTGGGGTAGTACTCGATCTTCACCACCTCGCGCCCCGCGAGCGTCTCGTACCCGGCCAGGTAGTAGTTGCCGGGCTCGAACGAGAACTCCAGGAAGTAGCCGGCGTCGGTGATGAACTCGGGCTCGAGCCGCTCCAGGTCGGCCAACTCGGCCTCACGTTGGCCGGCCGCCGGCCCGGCATCGTCCGCGACAGCGGAAACATCGTCCGCGACGGCCGGGGCCGCATCCTCCGCGGCGGCGGAAGCATCGTCCGCGACAGCGGTAGCATCGTCCGCGACGGAAGCATCGTCCGCGACAGCGGAAGCATCGTCCGCGACAGCGGAAGCATCGTCCGCGACAGCGGAAGCATCGTCCGCGACAGCGGAAGCATCGTCCGCGACAGCGGAAGCATCGTCCGCGACAGCGGAAGCATCGTCCGCGACGGGAGCATCGTCCGCGACGGCGGGAGCATCGTCCGCGACGGCCGGGGCCCCATCCTCCGCGGCGGCGGGCGTCTCCGCGGGGGCATCCTCCGCGGCCGCGGCCTCCGCCCCCTCCGCGACCCGGATCCCGTCGAGGCCGACGGAGACGCTCAGGCGGCGGCGCTCCGCCTCCCGGCGCCTTTCCTCCCGGCGCTCCGCGGCGCGCCGCTCCCGCCGGCGCAGCCAGTCCGCCTCGTACTCCCGCCGCTCGGCCTCGCCGATGTCGACCCCGTCGAAGCGCCGCGGACTGCGCACCACCACGTCTTCGCGGACGTACCATTCGTACTCGCGCCGGAAGCCGGCTATCGGCAGGCCGGCGGGTCCGTCGACGTCCAGGGTCAGGACCTCGCGCAGCACGAAGTCGCCGATGCGCCGCCACGAGGCGTCGCGGTTCTCGAGCACGCGCTCCATGAACCGATCGATCTCGTTCCCGGACGCCGCGCCCGGCGAGGAAGCCTGTACGCCGGCGGCGGAACCGGCCGGCCCGGCGGCGGCGACCGGCAAGAGCGACACCGCCGCCGCGAGCACCGCGGCGGCGACCGGGAGTCGGCGTCGAACGAAACCCGGCGCCGGTCA
>JAJEFC010000137.1 GCA_022820675.1 Vicinamibacteria bacterium
CGCATGAACGTCGGCATCGTCTGCTACCCCACCGTCGGCGGCAGCGGCATCGTCGCCACCGAGCTCGCCAAGGCGCTGGCCCAGCGGGGGCACGAGGTGCGGCTCATCAGCACCGAGATGCCGTTCCGGGTCCCCGACTTCCAGGTGGGGCTGGTCTTCCACGCCGTCCACACCCCGGGGTATCCGCTGTTTCGCGAGCCGCAACACCTGTTGTCGCTCGCCAACAAGATCGTCCAGGTGAGCCGCGAGCACCGCCTCGACGTCATCCACGCCCACTACGCCATCCCGCATGCCGCGGCCGCCTACCTGGCCCGGCAGATTCTCGCGAACACGGCGGGGGCGCGCGTGCCGCGGGTCATCACCACCCTGCACGGCACCGACGTGACCCTGATCGGCAGCGACAGCTCGTACTCGGAGACGGCGGCGTTCTGCATCGACCAGTCCGACGGGGTGACCGCGGTGTCCGACAGCCTGCGGGCCGACACCTACCGGCAGCTCTCGGTGCGGGCCGACATCCGGGTCATCCCCAACTTCCTCGACTGCGACATCCACCGCCGCTCGGAGGACGCCGCCCTGCGCGCCCGTTTCGCGGGGGACGGCGCCGCCCCGAGCATCGGGTCCGCCGGCCGCGACGGCGTCGCGGAGGGCGCGGGGGAAACGCGCCTCGTCATCCACGTCTCGAACTTCCGGCCGGTGAAGCGCATCGAGGCGGTGATCGACGTCTTCGACCGCATCCGCCGCCGCGTGCCGTCGAGGCTGCTCCTGGTCGGGGACGGGCCCGACCTCGACCCGGCGGTGCGCCGGGCCCGGGACCTCGGGCTGAGCGACGCCGTCGTCCCCCTCGGCGAGCAGGAGCAGGTGGTGCCGCTGCTCTCGGTCGCCGACCTGTTCCTGCTGCCGTCGGCGCAGGAGAGCTTCGGGCTCGCCGCCCTCGAGGCCATGGCGTGCCAGGTGCCGGTGGTGGCGTCCCGCGTCGGGGGGCTCCCCGAGGTGATCGAGCATGGGGTCACCGGATTCCTCCACCACCCCGACGACCTCGAGGGCATGGCGTCGAGCGGCGTGGCCCTGCTGTCGGATCCGCCGCGCCACCGCGCCGTGGCCGCGGCCGGGCTCGCCGCCGTCCAGCAACGGTTCTGCGTCAACGCCATCGTGCCCCGCTACGAGACCTTCTACGCCGAGGTGCTGTCGCGCGAGCCGGCGCTGGCAGGGCAGGGGTCTGCGCCGTAGAACAGCGCGGTCTCCTGGCGCGTTGGTCGGGCCGCCCGGCGGAGCCGCAGGCTACGACGGGCGGGCGAGGAGTCTTCGTAGAACGGCGCGGCCCTCCTGGCGGGTTGGTTGGGCGTCCGGCAGAGCTGCAGGCGGCGATTGGCGGGGCGAGGACGTGGAACGGCCCTGACGCCTGGAGGGTTTGCCGGGGCCGAACGCGCCGACAATTCGCCGTCGGGCCGACGTCAGGGGATATACTCGGGGGATCATGACGATGATGCGTGCACTGGCGGCAAGTGGTGCCTTGCTTGTTTTCCTCGCCCTGCCGGGGTCGACCCCGCGGGCCCAGCCCGCGGAGCGGGTCAACGGCCGGACAGAGCTCGGGCTCGTGCTGCGGCAGCTCAACAACGCCGGCACGTTCATGATGGCGGTGGCGCACCCCGACGACGAGATCAACGGGTTGCTGGCCTTGTTGAGCCACGGCGAGGGGGTGCGCACCACCCTGGTCAGCGCCACCCGCGGCGACGGCGGGCAGAACGAGATCGGCCCCGAGCTCTTCGAGGCCCTGGCGGTGCTGCGGACGGAGGAGCTGGAGGCCGCGCACCGTCTCGACGGGGCCGAGCAGTTCTTCACCCGCGCCGTCGACTTCGGCTACTCGTTCAGCCGCGAGGAGACGTTCGAGGCGTGGGGGCGCGAGATCATCCTCGGCGACTTCGTCCGCCTCATCCGCACCATCCGGCCCGACGTCATCGTGGGGATGAGCCCCGACGGCGAGGGCGGCGGGCAGCACCACCAGGCCTCGGCGATCCTCGCGCGGGAGGCCTACGCGGCCGCCGCCGATCCCGACCGGTTCCCGGAGCAGCTTGCAGAGGGGCTGCGGCCGTGGCAGCCGAAGAAGTTCTATTTCCTCGACGGGTTCCCCGCCTTCCGCTTCGCCGGCGGGTTCGGGCGCACCGGCGGCGGCCCCGGCGGGCCGCCCCCGGGCTTCGGCCGCGAGGCCGCGCGAGCGGCGACGGTCTCCATCAATCTGAGCCGGTTCGACCCCTTGCTGGGCCGCACCTACGCCGAGATCGGGAGCCACGCCCGCGGCATGCACAAGTGCCAGGGCATGTCGCCCCTCGTCAGCCTGCCGGGGCCGGCGTCGATCCGCTACCGGCTCGACGACACCGTCATCCCCGGCCACGCGGGGCGTGAGGAGCGTTCACTCTTCGACGGGGTCGACACCTCGATCGAGGGTCTGGCCCGCCACGCCGGCCCCGAGCCGCCGCCCGCCCTCGTCGAGGGGCTGGCCCTGCTGGCCCGTCACGCCGCCACCGCCCTCCAGGTCTACGAGCGGGGCGCGCCCGAGGCCCAGCGAGTGACCCTGCTGGCGGGGCTCGGCGCCGTCCGCACCCTGCGGGACGACCTCGACACGTTCGGCCTGTCCGACGAGGCGGCCTTCGAGATCGACTTCCGTCTGGCGCGGAAGGAGGCCCAGTTCGAGCGCGCGGTGGTGCTGGCCCACGGCCTCCGGCTCGACGTCTTCGCCGACGACGGCGTGGTGACCCCGGGGCAGGGGGTCACGGTGATGGCGCAGGTGGCGAACCACGGCGGCGCCCGCGCCACCGTCGAGGGGGTCGGCTTCCGCGGCTTCGACGCGGCCGAGTCGACGTGCGGGACCGGGGCCCTCGTGGCCGGCGCGGTGTACCGTTGCGAGACCCCGCTGAACCTGCCGGCGGCGGCGCCGCCCACCGACATCTACTGGGAGCGGCTGCCCGACGCGGCGCGGTACCGGGTCGACGACGACGTGCCGTTCGGGGCGCCGTTCCGGCCCACGCCGTTCCGCGCCGCCTTCGAGCTCGACTTCGGCACCGCCAGGGTCACGGTGGAGCGGCCTGTCACCTTCCGCTACGGCAGCGACATCTTCGCCGGCGAGAAGCGCATGGAGCTGCACGTGGTGCCGCCGTTCGCGGTGGAGATCGCCCCCGAGATCGCCATCGTGCCCGTCGGTGCGACCACGCCCCGCGACGTCCGGGTCACCGTCCGCAACGGGGGCGTCGAGCCCGCGAGCGGGGCCGTGACCCTCGACCTGCCCGAGGGGTGGCGGCAGACGCCCGACCGGATACCCGTGGCCTTCACCCGGGAGGACGAGGCGCGGACGGTCCGCTTCGCGGTCGAGCCGGCCCCCGGCGCGCCGGCCGGGGACTACCGTATCGGGGCGCGGTTCGAGGCCGGCGGCGAGCGCTTCGACCGCGGCTACCAGGTGGTGGAGTATCCCCACGTGGCGCGGCGGCACCTCGTCCACGCGGCCGAGGCGGCCATCGAAGTCCTCGACGTCCGGCTCGACCCGGATCTGCTGGTCGGTTACGTGGACGGGGTCGGCGACGAGGTGCCGCCGGCCATCGAGCAGCTCGGGGCACGGCTCGAGTTCATCGGCGGCGACGAGCTGCGGTTCGGCGACCTCTCCCGCTACGACGTCATCGTCACCGGGGTCCGGGCCTACGAGCGGAACCTGGTGCTGCGGGCGAACAACGACCGGCTGCTCGAGTACGTCGAGGCGGGCGGAACGATGGTCGTGCAGTACAACAAGTTCGAGTTCAACGACGCGCAGTACGGGCCCTACCCGGCCCGGGTCGGCCGCGGCCGCGTGACCGACGAGCACGCGCCGGTGCGGATAATCGCGCCCGATCACCCCGTCTTCGGCTATCCGAACGCGATCTCCGACGCGACCTGGAGCGGCTGGGTGCAAGAGCGTGGGCTGTACTTCCTCGGCGACCGCGACCGCGCGTACGTCGACCTCGTCGAGCTGAGCGATACGTTCCCGTTCAACCCCGGCGCCAAGCGCGGCGCCCTCGTCGAGGCCCGCTACGGCGAGGGGCGCTGGGTCTACGTCGGCCTCGGCCTCTGGCGCCAGCTCCCCGCGGGCACCCCCGGCGCCTACCAGTTGCTGGCGAACCTGCTGAGCCTGGGCGGCGACTGAGGCGCCTTCGGGCCGCGGAGGGCGCTCGGGCGAGGACGGGGGAACGACTTCACCCCGCACCGGGGCGTTCGCGCCGGCCGGAAACACGGAAGAACGGCACCGAGACCAACCTGCTGCCGGCCGGCGTGGTCACCCGTGTTCAATCGGGGTCGGTGGAGTGATGGCATCGCGGGCCTCCTCCGCCTCGAGCACGTAGTCGCGCAGCGCTTCCTCGGCGTTCACGAGGACTTCGTCGACCGAAGTGCCCATTGGCGACGATGCCCGGCAGGTCCGGAAAGGTGACGCCCCAGGCGCCCTTCTCGCCATCGATCCACGCAGGATATCCGGCCATGGCGAAGGCGTCGGCCGGGCCCGTCGGCGCAGGCCCTGGCCCGCCCATCGTCGTCCGCGGCTCCGCCGGGCGCTGCCGGGCGCCCAACCCTGCCAGGAGTCTGCACCGTTCTACGGCGCGGACGCCTACCCCCCCACCCCGAACACGCGGGCGAGCTGCACCACGGAGAGCCCGAGGATCACGAGGACCACCAGCGCCCCGGCGATGTTGGCGAGCCGCGAGTTGCGGTGCCTGCCCATGATCCCGGTGTGGTTCACGACGACGAGCAGCAGGACGAGGGTCAGCGGCAGCACGACCGCGTTGCCGGCCTGCGCGAACAGGATGATCTGGTACGGCGACGCGCCGAGGAAGATGCCGAAGACCATGCCGGTCAGCAGCACGCCGCCCCAGAGCAGTTGGAAGCGCCGGCTCTTGAGGTCGGAGCCCCAGCCCAGGGCGCCGCTCGCGGCGTAGGCGGCGGCCAGCGGCGCCGTGATCGACGAGGTCAGGCCGGCCGCGAAGAGCCCGACGCCGAAGAACAGCGGCGCGGCGCGTCCCAGCAGGGGCTCGAGGCGCGCCGCGACCGCGGCCACGTCGGCGTCGCCGCCCTCCCCGAAGAGGGGCGAGGCGGCCACCACCACCGCCGCCGTGATCAGCCCCCCGAGAGCCACCGAGAACAGGGTGTCGCGCCGGCTCTCGCCGAGGTTCTCGTCGTTCTTCTCCGCGTCGGGCCACCGCTCGAGGACGGCGCTGGCGTGGAGGAACAGGTTGTAGGGCACCACGGTGGTGCCGATGAGGGCCAGCACCGTGAGCAGGGCGCCCGGCGGCACCCGCGGGACCAGCAGCCCCGACAGGAGGTCGCCGACGTCGGGGGCGGTGAGAACCGCGACCACGAAGAACACCACGCTCATCAGCCCCACGAGGGCGACCAGGGCGTTCTGGATGGTCTTGTAGGTGCCGGTCATCAGCAGGGCGCCGGCCAGCCCGCCGATGATCGCCACCAGGAGCGCCTGCGGCAGGCCCGTGAGCAGGGTCACGCCGAGCGACGCGCCGAGGAGGTTGCCGGTCTGGAACGCCGCGTTCCCCACGAGGATGGTCGTCGCGATGAGGCCGAGGGCGCCGGCCCGGAGCCGCGGGTCGGCGAGGCTGTCGCGGATGGCCTCGGCCAGCCCCCGCCGGCCCGCGAGGCCGACCCGCGCCGCCATGTCCTGCAGGATCGCGGTGGTGACCACCGAGAACAGGACCGCCCACAGCAGCGCCGTCCCGTACCCGGCGCCGGCGCGGCTCGCGGTGACGAGGGTCCCCGGCCCGATGAAGGCGGCGGCGACCAGGAAGCCCGGTCCGGCGCGAAAACGGCTCATCGTGTCGTTCCTCCGTGGAGTCGGATCGTCGACGCCCGCGCCCCGTCGGGCGGGCTGACGACGCTCAAGTCTATATGACGGGGGCGCGCCGACGAGGCGCGAGGGTGCACCGACAGGCTGTCCGACCCCCGCTCGTGCTCCGCCGCGTGCCGGCGAGCTCGCCGAAAGGCTCCGGGACGAGCCGAACCGGCGGCCCCTGCCCAGCTCATGCGGTCGCCGTGTAACGGCGGGTCACGGCGGACCTCCCGGGACGAGCTGCGCCAGCGACCCTGACCCCCACGTCTCGTCGCCGTGCAGGTGACCGTCGGGAACCACCCGAGCCCTGGCCGGTTGCCTCGCTCACCGGGTCGCCGTGTAGGCGATGACGGGGGGGTTGTCGAGGAAGTCGTTCCAGAAGGGGTTCTCCCGCTCGGCGGGGTCCAGCGAGACGCCGAGCCAGCGGAAGTCGCGGAACCCCGACTCGCGGAACGCGTCGCGGTAGGTCTCGGGCTTCAGGAAGAAGTTGTGGAACCCGAACACGCGCCCGTCGGGGTTGGTGAACCGGTAGTGGATGGGGTCGCCCTCGTTCGGGGCCGAGAGCGGTCCGGTCTTCTCGATGCCGTACTTCAGCCACGACACCGTCCCGCGCGGCGGGCGCATGACGTTGTCGTTGAACCCGACGAGCCGGCCGCCCGTCCGCAACGCGTCGCGGCAGACCCGCAGGAAGCGGAGGAGCTTCTCGCGGGTCCCCGCGTAGTGCAGCAGGTACATGGCCACGACGAGGTCCGTCTCCGCGGGCTCGGGCTCGAAGTCGGCAACGTCGCCGCAGACGTAGGCGCAGCCGAGCGGCTCCCGCGCCTCCTCGCGCCGGGCGAGGCGGATCATCTCGGGCGACACGTCGACTCCGGTGACCCGCCCGGCGCCGGCCCGCTTGAGAAGGCGCGTGTAGAAGCCGCCGCCGCAGGCCAGGTCCAGCACCGTCAGGCCCCGGATGTCCCCCAGCGTCTCGAACAGCGTATGGCGCTCGATGGCCTTCCGGAACCGGAGCTGCTTCGAGTCCTGGTAGGCCTCGGCGATGGCGTCGTACTGGGCCACGTGCCTCCGCACCCGGGCGTCTGCGCGGCAGAACGCGGCAGACGCCCGCAGGGTCGGTTGGCGCGAGCGGCGCCGCGGGGCGGCGGCGGGTCGCGGGCGACGGGTTCCCCGGGCCAGAGTCTGTGCGACGGAAGCGGGGCAGACGCCTGACCCGGGGACGGTCCGGGTGGCGGCACCGCAAGGCAACCGCGGCGCCGCAAGCGACGATTCGCGGGCTACGGCACCATCGCCCGTCCGATGTTGTTCGTGTCGGTGCCGAACCAGATGGCGCGCGTCGGCGCATGGAAGTACATGTGCCGCACCGTCCCGCCGCCGCTGGCGATGGCGGTCTCGGTGAAGAACTCCTCGGTGGCCGGGTCGAACCCGACGAACCGGTTCGGGCGCACTCCCGACTCGACGAAGTAGACCCGGTCCTGGTCGTCGACGGCCATCCCGTAAGGCCGCGCCTCGGCGCCGCCGGGCACCGGCCATTCGTCGACCTCGCCGGTGTCGGGGTCGAAGCGGCCGAGGTTGCCGCCCGCGTAGTCGACGTACCAGAGCTCGCCCGTCGACGTCACCGCGAGCCGGCGCGGCCGGGCCTCGGCCCGGGGCAGCTCGAACTCCTCGAGCTCCAGCGTCTCGGGGTCGACCGAGGCGAGCTTGTTGGTGCCGAACTGGCAGAACCACGCGCGGTTGTTCGCGTCGACCACGATGCCGTAGGGCCGCCGGCGCTCGCCCTCGACCGGGATCAGGTCGACGGTCCCGGTACGCGTGCCCAGCTTGCCGACGAAGCTGCCGCCCTGCACCGAGAACCAGATGTCGCCGTTCTGGTCGAAGATGAGCGTGTGGGGATCCCGCGCGTCGGGGGTCGGCATCATGTGCTTCTCGATCTCCCCCGTCTCGGGATCGAGGCGGCCGATGTGCATGGCGCGGTTGCCCGCGTACCACACGAACCCGTCGTCGTCGACGATCAGGTTGTGGGGGCCGGTGCCCGGGTCGAGCTCGTAGCGCCGGAAGTCGCCCGTCCCGGGGTCGAGATAGGCGAGGTAGTTGCCCACCTGGCCGACGAACCACACCCGGCCCTGGCCGTCCACGTAGGGGTCGCGCGGCCGCGTGTTCTCCCACGGCACGACCCACTCGGTGATCTCCAGGTCCTCGGCCGCCGCCGGGGCGGCGCCCAGCGTGCCGAACGACCCGAAGGCGATGACCACCGCCGCCAACGCCGGAATGCTCTTCCTCATCGTGCACCTCACGTCTGGGCTGTCGGCCCTCTTGCGTCTGTCCGATCCGTCTCGACCGGCCTGGCAGTCGGTGATGAATCGCCGCTGCATTCGGCCGGCGGTGCATCCCGCGGCGTTCACGAGAGGCTCCCCGGACGCCCTCGCCCGAGGGGTGCCGGACATCGCCGGCCCGCGGAACGGCCCATTGCAGACGACTCCGGCGGGACGCGGCGCGTTTACCGGAACGCCGACTCCACCGTATGATACTCGCGTGTGGCCTCGTCGGCAGAGGCCGGGAGAGACGCCCCGTCCCGGGACGGATGGATGGGGCGGACGAGCCGACCGACCGCCCCGGCCGCCGTGCGCCCGACCGCCGCGACCCGCAGGAGGAAGTGATGCTGACAACCCGTCATTCGGCCCGTTCGGTCGTGACGCTCGCGGCCGTGCTCGCGCTCGGGGCCTTCGCCCCCGCCGACGCCCTCGCCCAGCGCGAGGCGCGCGACGACGAGTACGCCGTCAACGACCCGCGCGTGCAGCACCGCTCGTACGTGATGCAGGAGACCGGCGAAACCATCCCCTACGCCCTGTTCGTGCCCTCGGGCTACGACCCCGCCAACCCGGCGCCGCTGATGGTCTCGCTGCACGGGGCCGGGCGCCAGTACGACTGGCTGATGAACTACGCCGGCTTCCTCGACCAGGCCGAGCACCACGGGTACGTGGTGGTGACGCCCCTCGGCTACACGCGCCGCGGCGGCTACGGCTACCGCGGCGACTCCGAGCAGGACCGGCGGGCCGAGCAGGACGTGATGAACGTCTTCAGGCTCGTCACCGACGAGCTCAACATCGACGAGAGCCGCATCTACCTCTGGGGTCACTCGATGGGCGGCGCCGGCACCTACTACCTCGCCAGCCGCTACCCCGACGTCTGGGCCGGGCTCGCCGCCGTCGCCGGCGGCAGCATGAACGCAGGCTACGTCGACGCCGAGGCCATCCGGCACATCCCGTTCCTGGTGATCCAGGGCTCGGAGGACCGGGTGGTCCCCACCGCGGGGGTGCGGGAGTCGGTGGCGAAGATGCGCGCGCTGGGCATGCAGCACCTCTACATCGAGATCCCCGGCGGCGACCACTCGCTGTTCATCTCGCGGGACCCCGAGGTGGTCGGCCACCTGTTCTCGTTCTTCGACCTCGTCTCGAAGAAGACGCAAGGGAAGTGATCTGCCCACGGTATCGCGGGTGTATCTCGGCGCGGCTCAGTGAGAGAGCCGGCGGGCCGCCAGATCACGGTCGCCCTGGTGGAGGGTCGGCTCCGCGACCGCGTCGCCCTCCACCGGAACGTGATCTGCGCATCGACGACCGGTAGAACGACTCGGTGGGCGACGACGGGGAATCGCCGACTCCGGAATCCTGGGCCAGCAGAAGGCGGGTGAGGGCCGTGAGGGCTGCCATCGGCCGCCCGGTCGCCAGTTCCAGGCCCGGCGACGGCGGCCCGCGTTCAGTGCGTCATCGCGTAGACGAGGACGTTGATGCCCAGCGAGTAGCCGTCGGGGGCGAACGACTCGAAGAAGCGCGGGTCGTCGGCCTCGCGCTCCCAGGCGTCCTGGATGTCGGTGTTGTGGGTCATCGCGACCATGATGCGGCCGGCGTCGTCGAAGATGACGCGGAAGTGGGGCTCGGCGCTGTCGAAGCCGCGCTCCGACGTGCGCCCGCCCGAGCGCCGCCAGAAGCCGATGTTGGCGATCTGCGGGACCTCCCAGATGTAGAACATGGTCTGGAACAGGGGATGCTCGATGGGGAGGTCGACTATCGGATACTCGGCGGGCGGCAGCACCTTGGAGATCTGGCTCACCCACTGGTCCCACTCCCAGCTTCCCCAGAAGTCGTCGGCCCAGAGGAAGCCGCCCTTCAGCAGGTAGTCGCGCAGGCGGTCGGCGTCGTCCTGCGAGAGCACCATCGACCCGACGGCCGAGGCGATGATGAACGGGCAGCCGAAGAGCGCGTCGTTGGTGACCGGGACCACCCAGTGGATGGGCTCGTCGTCGGGATCGAAGTTGACGTCGGTGGTCGACATCTCCGACAGCCGGATCATGAAGTTGATGTCGGCCCGGGGGTAGTCGGTCGACCAGCGGCCCATGCCGCGGCCGCGGTACTCGCTCGCGTACATGAGCCGGCAGAACGAGAACCCCGCGTCGCGCTGCTCGGGGGGGCGGATGCGGGGCGGATAGCGCGACCGCCAGCCCCACTGCGCGGACACGGCGCCGACGGCGATGGCCAGCACCACGGCCGTCGCCGTAATCGCGAAGGCCCACCGCTTCATGCCGCCATTCTGCCACAACGGAGCGCGTCCTGCGAGGTTGTTCGGTACCCGCGGGAACCCGCTGGAGATCGCGAAGAAGCGATCGCCGGCCTCAGCGGGGCGCGTCCTGCGGGGTCGTGCGAGGTCCCGGTACCCGGGAACTTGCCGAAGATCGCGAAGAAGCGATCGCCGGCCTCGATGCGGTCGATCTCGGCGCCCCCCCCAGGCAGCAAGGCACCGACCAGCACCGCTCGATCTCGCTCGCCAGGGGAACGCGGCGGTCCGAGGGCCTCGGACACGGAGCGCTCGCCGTCGACGGCGGGGGCGCCTGCTGGTCGCTCCAGCACGCGCGGCAGAGAGGGGGTATCCACTGCCGATCGAGATGGTCGACGCATCATCCCGCGGGGCGCCGCTGGCGGTGAGCCGCCCGGCGTGCGACGATGGTGTCGGTGTCGCCCCGGGAGACCCCTCGGCGGCAGCCGACGCCGGCGCAAACCGCAGGAGCCGCGGCAATGGCGGAGCTCAAGACGAAGAAGAACGAAGCGGACGTCGGGGCCTTCCTCGACGGCATCGAGAACGAGAAGCGCCGGGAGGACTGCCGGGCCGTCGTCGAGCTGATGGCCGAGGTCACCGGCGAGCCGCCGGCGATGTGGGGCGACAGCATCATCGGCTTCGGCAGCTACCGCTACAAGTACCCCACCGGCCGCGAGGGCGACTGGATGGCCACCGGGGTCTCGCCGCGGAAGCAGAGCCTGACCGTCTACATCATGACGGGCTTCCCGCGGCACGAGGCGCTCATGAAGAAGCTCGGGCGCTACACGACGGGGAAGTCGTGCCTCTACATCAGGAAGCTCGAGGACGTGGACACCGGCGTGCTGCGGGAGCTCGTTCGCGAGTCGTTCGAACGTGTGTCGAAGGGAGAGTACGGCTGGTGACGCGGGCGTTCACGGGTTCGGGTCCGCACCGCGTGGGAGGCGTACGGCTGGTGACGCCGGCCGTCACGGGTTCAGATCCGCACGCAGAGGGCTTCGACCGGAGGCCTGACCCGCCCAACGTCGCCCCCGGCTCCGCTGGGTCCCCAACCGACCCCGCAGGCGTCCGCGCCGCCCTACGGCGCAGACCCCTGGTCCGAATCGTCGCTGGGCGAAGGGTCCGGGCCGGTGCCCGTCGGGTCGAGGGAGATTTCGCGGTCGGGGTCGCCGTTCCCCTCCGCACCGGTAACACCGGACCGGCGATCGTAAATCCCCAGGTAGTCCCCGAAGTCGGCGGCATCCTCCAGGACCCGCGCCGTCTCCTCCAGGTCGCGGTCGGTCTGGTTTCCCTTCGGCCGGCGCCTTCTCCACTTGAACATTGCGTTCCCCGTCCGCCGAGAGCGCACGTCGCAGGTTGAACCTGGTTCGGTGCCTGCAATCTACTGCATAGTCGGTCTGGGAGACAAGCGCGCCGCCCGACGGCGAGGGGCCCCCGCTGGACGGCGCGGGCGTTCCGGTGGGTGCTCAGGCGCCGTCCGGCAAGGCCCGGGCTCCCCGCCGGGCGGGCGTGGCGTGCCGGCGGGTGCTCAGTCCTCGTCCGGCAGGCGCAAGGAGCCCTCGCCGGGCGGCGCGTGGCGTGCCGGCGGGTGCTCAGTCCCCGTCCGGGAGGGTGAACACGAACAGGTTGTTGCCGGCGCTCGGGCGCAGCTCGGGGGTCAGGCGGATGAAGCCGGACGCGGTGGCGGCCGAGCCGGTGCTCACCGCCACGTACTGGCGGCCCCCGGCGGCGTAGCTGATGGGGAAGCCGGTGACGGGCGAGCCGAGGTTGATCTCCCAGAGCACCGCGCCGGTCTCCTGGTCGAGGGCGCGGAAGCGGCCGTTGACGTCGCCGCCGAAGACGAGCCCGCCGCCGGTGGCGACGAGCGACATGGTGGCCGCCCGCTGCTCGTGAATCCAGAGCGTCCGCCCGGTTTCGGCCGAGACCGCGTGCACCGCGCCGAGGGCCTCGACCCCCGGCGCGAGCTGGCTGCGCACGCCGAGGGCATAGCTGGGGTGGCTGCCCTCGGTCGTCGCCATCATGCGCGCGCAACTGTTGCGCAGGGGCATGTACATCGTGTTGGTGAGCGGGCTGTAGGCGCCGGCCTCCCAGTCCTTGCCGCCGATGAGGGTGGGGCAGGCCAGCACCTCCTGGCCCATGGCCCCGAAGACGAGCTCGGCGTTCTCGGTGACGGCGCCGGTGGCCCCGTCGATGCCGCTGATCACGTTCTGGGTGATCGTCGGCCTCGCCCACAGAAACTCCCCGGTCTCGCGATCGAGGGTGTAGACCACGCCGGTCTTGCCGGGAATGCCGGTCAGCACCTTGCGCACCTCGCCGGGCCGGAGCCCCGGGTTGATCCAGTCCACGGCGTCGGGGTCCGGGGCGACCGCGGTGTCGACGAGCAGCCGCTCGAAGGGGTGGTCGAGGTCCCAGTGGTCGTTCAGGTGCTGGTAGTACCAGACGATCTCGCCGGTGTCGGCGTCCAGGGCCAGGGTCGAGTTGTGGTAGAGGTGCGCGAGGTCGGCGCCCCCGAGGAGGAACTTGGGGGCGGGGGCGGTGACAGAGGTGCCGACGTAGACGAGATCGAGCTCGGGGTCGTAGCTCGGCACCATCCACGACCCGACGTGCTTCCGCTCCTCGAACGGCACCGCGCCCCACGTCTCGTCGCCGGGCTCGCCCGGGGCGGGGATGGTCCGCCGCCGCCACAGCTCCTCGCCGGTCACGGCGTCGTGGGCGACGATGACGCAGGCGTCGGGGCCGCCGCGCGACGAGCAGCTCCGCCCCGAGACGACCTTGCCGCCGGCGATGATGGGCCCCGAGCTCTGCAGCGCGGGATGCGTCTCGTAGTCGAGGATCCGCGTCTCCCACGCCAGCTCGCCGGTCGCCGCGTCGAGGGCGAAGACGAAGCCGTCGGCGCTGGTGTCGATGATGCGGTCGGCGTAGATGGCGAGGTTGCGGTTGGTGGTGGCGAGGCCGCGGGTGGCGGTGTCGTCGGGCAGGTCGCGGCGGTACTCCCAGAGGAGGTCGCCGGTGGCGGCGTCGATGGCCTGGATGACGTCGCGCGGGTTCGGCACGTACAGCACGCCGCGGTAGGCGAGGGGGGTGGCCTGCTGGCTGCCCGGTCCCATGCCGCGCGTCCACGCCAGCCGCAGGTCGCCGACGTTCTCACGGGTGACCTGGTCGAGGGGGCTGTAGCCCCAGCCGTCGAGCGTCCGGCGCCACATGAGCCAGTCGTCCGGCGCCGGATCCTGCAGCATGGCGTCGGTCACCGGAACGAAGTCGGCGGGGGCCTGCGCCCGCGCAACGGGCGCGGCCGAGGCCAGGGCGAGCGCGACGGCGGCGACGGCCAGCGCGGATCGCGCGGCTCGGGACTCGTACGGCATCAGTACCCCTCCAGCACCGGGAAGCGCTCGTCGTCGGGCAGCGGCTGGACGCCGAACGCGTTCAGGGTCATCGACACCTTGCGGTAGCGGGCCGCGGTGGCCGCGATGCTCACCAACTGGTGCTCGTCGTAGTGCTCCGAGAGCCCCGCCCACGTCTCGTCCGAGATCATGGTGTCGGTGTACATCTCGTCGGCGGCGTCGATGAGCAGGCGCTCGCGCGCGTTCCAGCCGGGGGCGTCCTGCCCCTGCGCGATCCACAGCGGCTCGAGGCCGTGGTCGCGCGCGCGGCCCACGCTGCCGACGTGCTTGGCCCACTCGTAGACGGCCTGGGCGTTCCAGCCGGTGCGCAGGATGACGAGCTCGCGGTCGTGGGGGGTCAGGCGCGACTGCTCCTCGTCGAGCACGTAGCGGGGGTTCGAGTACCACACGTCGGCCATCGCGGGGTGCCGGCGCAGGGTGCGGCCGACCCGCAGGCCGTCGCCGGGGACGGGGTCGACGCGCGGGGCGGTCAGGGGCGGCTCGCGGTCGGGCGCGTCGATGCGGTAGGCGACGTCGTCGGTGGGGATGAGGTGCTCGGCCCCCGCGTCGGGCTGGACCCCGAGCGAGTTGAAGAGGACCGACGCCGCGGTGATCTCGTTGACGGTCACCACCGCGTCGGCCAGGTTCTCGAGCGAGTACATCCGCGTCAGCTCGGCCCAGGTGCGGTCGGTCACCGCGGCGTTCCGGAACAGCTCGTCGGCGAGCCCGATGAGGGTCTGCTCGAAGGAGGTCCAGCCATCGCCGGATCCCTCGGCGATGCGGCGCACCTCGTCGGCGGTCAGGCCGTGGTCGCGCCGGCCGGCGTGCGACGACCACAGATAGCCGTTCTGCGCGAGCCACGCGGTCCGCAGGACGAGCAGCGCGCGGTGCCGCGGCGACAAGGTCGAGTCGTTCGACACGTAGGTGAGGAACGGCATGACCCGGTCGGCGAGGACCGGCAGCCGCGCGAGGGTGCGCAGCGCGTTCCCCGCGTCGCCGTCCGGCGCGTACCGCTCGACGACGGCCCGCTGTTCGGCCGTCCACTCGGGCTCGGGCAGCGGCGCCACCCGCGGCTCGTCGGCCCGCTCGACGAAGATGGCGCTCCCCGGCGGGTCGACGACGGCGCGGGCCGGCTCGATGCGGAAGAGCACCGCGTCGTCCTCGTCGGTGAGCACGTAGAGGTAGCCGTCGGGGCCCTGCCGCACGTCGCGCACGCGCTGCCGGAGCTCCGTGAGGATCGACTCGCGGCGGATCTCCTCGCCCCGGCGGTTGAACACGACGCGGTCGACGTGGCCGGTGCGCGGCATCCGGCCCTCCATCATCGAGCCCACCATGAGGTTGCCCTGCCACTCGGGGAAGTGGGGGCCGGTATAGAACGTCAGCCCCGACGGCCCGATCGACGGCCACCACACCACCGCGGGGTCCTCGAACTCCGCCCGCCACGGCGTCTCGCTGACCCGCACCCCGGAGTACTCGCGGCTGTAGGAGGCGAGCGGCCACCCGTAGTTGGCACCGGCCCGGATGACGTTGGCCTCGTCGCCCCCCTGCGGCCCGTTCTCGGTCGCCCACAGCTCGCCGGTCTCGGGGTGCCACGCCAGCCCGAGCTGGTTCCGGTGGCCCATCGAGAAGATCTCGGGCAGGTATTCGGGATCGCCCGCGAACGGGTTGTCGGCCGGCGCCGCGCCGTCCTCGGTCAGCCGCATGAGCTTGCCGAAGTGGTTCCGCGGGTCCTGGGCGTAGCTGCCGGTGTCGGCGAAGACGTAGGACCCGCCGACGGTCATGTAGAGCGAGCCGTCGGGGCCCCAACTGATGCGCGACGCGGCGATGCCGCGGTCGAGCCCCTCGGCCACGAAGATGTCCCGCACCTCGGTCAGCGCCCCGGTGTCGAGGCGGCCGCGGGCGAGGGCCACCGTCACCCCCTCCTCGCCGTCGCGGACGATCGGCTTGCTGTAGGTCAGGTAGACGAGCCGGTCGTCGTCGGGATGCACGGCGACGTCCATGAGCCCGGCGCGGTTCGACTCGGCGAAGACCTCGGGCACGCCGGGGACGTCGCGATCGAGGAGCCGGCCGTCGCGCACCACCCGCAGGGCCCCCCGGTCGCGCTCGGTGACGAGGATGTCGCCGTTGCCGCGGAAGGCCATGCCCCAGGGGTGCGAGAGCCCGGTGGCGACCGGCACCACCCGGATGCGCGGCACCTCGGCGGTGTGCAGCACGCGCGCCGCGGTCGGCGCGGGCACCGCCGGCACCCCGTCCCGGCGCTGGGCGGAGGCGGTCGCGGCGACGGCGAGGACGATGGCGAGGCAGAGCGCGAGCAGGGGACGGCGATGGCGCATGGTTCCTCCTTGGGTGCCCACCAATCTACCCGATCCGGCGGCGGAAGGGCAGCTACAGCGGGAACAACCGCTCGACGACCGTGCCGGTCGCCCAGACGTAGAACGCGACGAGGGGCAGCTTGCCCAGCGCGACGGCGGCCGCGAACCTCGCGACGGGCATGCGCAGCGTCCCCGCCACGTAGCAGATGACGTCGGTCGGCGTGAGGGGGAACATCGACCAGCCCGCCACCAGCCAGAACCCCCCCTGACGGGCCATCTGCGCCTCGAGCCGGCGCACCCGCGCGGCGTGGCGCCGCTCGAAGAGGTCGCCGAGGCCGAGGAAGTCGAAGAAGTAGTAGATGAGGAGGGCCGAGGCGACGGCGCCGCCGAGCGCGCTGCCCGCCACGAACCACGGGCGGTCGGGAAACAGCAGCGTGCCGGCGACGACGAGCACGGTGGCGGGCACGAGGGTGAACGCCCGCACCACGTTGAGAACGACGTAGCCGAGGAGGACCGGCTGGCCCGACCCGCGCAGCGCCCCGGCCACGCGCTCGGGCTCCAGCAGCTCGGGCCGCAGGACGTACAGCACCGACAGCGCGACCACGCTCGCGGCCCAGACGACCAGCGCGATCAGGCGGATTCTGGGCATGCGCGACCGGCGAGCGGGGCACGAATGCGCCCCGCGGGGGGAAGCTGAACGCCGCGGCGTGCCGCCCCCGAGACCCCGCGTCCCCGACCGGCGCGGACGCAACGCCGGTGGATCGTCACAATCGTCCCCGGGGGCCGGCGCGGACGCAACGCCGGTGGATCGTCACAATCGTCCCCGGGGACCGGCGCGGACGCGCCGCCGGTCGATCGCGGGAGCGGGTCACGGTCAGGGCACTTGCACGCTGATCAGGGTGATGTCGAACAAGAGGGTGGCGTTCGGCGGAATCCGGGGCCGTCGGCCCTCCTCGCCGTAGGCCATCTCGGGCGGAATGATCAGCCGCCGCTCGCCGTTCTCGCGCATGCCCACCAGCCCCTCGTCCCAACCCTCGATCACCAGTCCGAGGCCGAGGTCCAGGGCAAGCCCGTTGTTCACCTCGAACTGGCGCCCCTTGCCGTCGGGGCGGCTCGCGTCGTACAGCCAGCCGGCGTAGTCCACCGTCAGCCGGTAGCCGTTGGCGGCCACCGCGCCGTCGCCCTCCCGGAGATCGATGATCCGGAACGGAGCGCTGCTGGTGAAGTAGAGGCGCACGTCGAGCAGCTCGACCTCGATCACGAGCGTCGAGTTCGGCGGGATGCCGTCCCGCCCCTCCCCGCCGAGGCCGTACTCCGGAGGCACCTGCATGCGCCGCAGGCCGCCGACCCGCATGTTGTTGAGCCCCTGCTCGAACGCCGCCAGGACCTGATCGACGCCCAGCACGAACTCGAGCTCCCCGGAATCGACCTGCTGGCCCTTGCGGTCGGGCCCGTCCTCCTCCCAGAGCCATGCCACCCAGCGGATGGTCACCCAATCGCCGGGGATGGCCTGCTCGCCGGTACCGATCGTGACGTCGTCGACGGTGAAGAACACCCGTTCGGACGGCGACAGGGTGGCCTCGCACCCGGCCAGCGCCGCAAGCGCCAGCAGCAGCGCGCCCGCGGTTGCGATTCGTCTGCGGATTCTCGACTCCATGCCCCTCACCTTCCCACACGCGTGCGGGTGCGCCGGAGAACCGCTCCGCCGCGGCGCCCTCGCCGCCACGGAAGCGCCATCGCCCATTATCGCCTTCCTCGGCGCAGGTCGTACCGATGGACCGGCGCGGATCGGGTCGTTGCCGTATACTGCGCTGTATGTTCGCGATGCGCACGCAAGTATACCTGGAGCCGCAACCGCGGGCACTTCGAACCGGTGAAACGGCTGAGGATTCGCAACTCGAACCGGGCCTGACACGGGCAGGCCCGCACGCGGCACGAGCTCGCCGGCGAGCTCGACCCGTCGGGAGCTCGTGCCCGTCCGTTTCGCCTGTCGCTGCAGTCACCGGGGGCGGCCGGGAGGTCGAATCGGACGTGCCCGGGCCGGAGAGGGGCCGGCGACCGGCGAGGGCGCGCCGGTCGCGGTCCTGGGTTGTCACTCGGGCGAGGATCAGTCCACGCAGCCGCCGTCGGACCGGCGCACCAGCTTGCCGTCGGCATTGCGGCACACCAGGTCGGAGGGCGACGCCCCGTTGTTGTTGTTCCAGTACAGCTCCCCGCCGTGCTCGACCAGGAGCTCGACGACCGCCGGATAGCCCAGCCTCGCCGCGTGGTGCAGCACGGTGTTGCCGTCGGGATCGGTCGCGTGCACGTCGTTGCCGAGCTCGAGGGCGAGCCGGACCCCCTCGCGCGTCCGGGGCTCGCCGGCCGAGACCAGCAGCCGGGCCGCGTCGACCCCGATGCCCATGCCGCGGCGGTTGCTCGACCGGGTCGTCCACCCCGCCCCCGCCACCGCCATCAGCGGCGTGATGCCGTTGTCGGGCGACAGCAGGGGATCGGCGCCGCACTCGGCGAGCTGGCGCATGATGTCGACCTCGGCGAACTTGGCGGCGAGCCAGAACGGCGTCGCCCCGGCCAGGGTCGCCGACAGGGAGTAGTAGTTGAGGTTGCGCTGCAGCCGGCTCCCCCCCGTGAGGCGGGCGTTCGGGTCGGCGCCGTGCGCGCACAACGCCCTGACCAGCTCCGGATCGCCGCGCAGCACCGCCGTGTGCAGGGGGGTGTAGCCGGTGGTGGCGTCCCGGGCGTCGGCGCCGCGCTCGAGGAGGAACGCCGCGAGCTCGCCCTGGTCGCTGAAGCTCGCCAGCACGAGCGCGGACTGGCCGTTCGGCGCCCTGTCGTTGACGTCGGCACCGGCGTCGAGCAGGAGCCGCGCGTTCTCGACGTGGCCGTTCCGGGCCGCGATCAGCAGCGGCGTCGACCCCCGCTGGGGCTCCAGCACGGACTGCTCGAAGGCGTTCCCCACGCCGCGGTTCACGGGCAGGAGAGGGCTGTCGGAACGCGCGCCGACGTCGGCGCCGCCGGCCAGCAGCACCCGCACCGCCTCGGGATCGTCCTGGGCCGCCGCCCACATCAGCGCCGTCTGCCCGTGCGACTTCTCGCGGGCGTCCACGTCGGCGCCGTGGTCGAGGAGCGCGGCCAGCGCATCGGCGGTGCCGGTCCCCGCGCACGTCATCAGCGGCGTCTCGCCCATCGACGTCGCCGCGTTCGGGTCCGCTCCCGCGTCGAGAAGCCTGCCGACGATGTCGGCGTTCCGATTGGTGCAGGCGAGGTTGAGGGCCGTCACCCCGTAGTCGTTGGCGGCGTCCGCGTCGGCCCCGGCGCCGAGCAGGGCCTCGACCACCTCGACGTCGTCGCGTACGACCGCCCAGTGCAGGGCCGTCGCCCCGTCGCCCTCGCGGGCGTCGACGTCCACCTCCTGCTCGAGCAGCGCGCGCACCGCCTCGTGGTCCTGGGCCCGCGCCGCCTCGATCAGCCGGAGGTCGGCGTCCTGCGCCGAGACGCCGGCCATCCCGAGCCACGCCACCGCCGCCGCTGCCACCCACTTGCCGCTCAGCCGCATGCCGATCCTCCCTCCGCCCATGGCCTCACCCCCGGCACCAGGTCTGACAAATGTCTCCATGGCAATTGGCCGTCCGTCTCGCCGGCGGGGCTGGGTAACCAAGGCGATTCTCGGCCCATTCTTGCCGATCGGAACAAGAATCCGAGGGCTCGGGCGCTTGAGATGGGCACCATGTTGGATGAACCCAATCGTCAGGCGTGACACGGGCCGCCGGAGCCCACGCCGTCGCACTCGAGCGCAACGCGGGGTCCGCCACGGCTACCGGCGGCGGCGCCCGGCTCACCGAGGTGCAACGGTCGGGGCCGCCACCTTCCGAATGGCGCCGCCGACCGCGAGCGAGAGACGAGAACGACGCCGGGCGGCAATCGTCGCCCGCGGCTCCGATTGGCCGCCCGGCCGACCCGCTTACGAGAGCTCCGAGAGCTCGTGGATCAGGCCCTTGGTCCCGCTGAAGCCGTCGACCGGGACGCCCAGCTTCGCCAGCATCGTGTACTGGAGATCGGTGAGCGGGGTGCCCTCGGGGCAGACCACGTGGCGTCCGCCCTTGATCTCCCCGCCGCCGCCGCCCGCGACCAGGATCGGCAGGTTCTGGGTCGTGTGCCGGTTCGAGTTCCGCAGGGCCGAACCGTACATCACCATGACGTTGTCCAGCAGCGTGCCGTCGCCGTCCGGCGTCGACTGCATCTTGACCAGGAAGTCGCTGAAGAACTGCATGTGATAGGCGTTGATGCGCGCCAGCTTCTCGATCTTCTCCGGGTTGTCCCGGTGATGGCTGAGCGGGTGGTGCGGCTCGGTGACCCCGATCTGCGGGTAGGTCACGCCGCTCTCCTCGCGGCCGACCATGAACGAGATGACCCGCGTCATGTCCGTCTGATAGGCCAGGATCATCAGGTCGAACATGAGCCGCGCGTGCTCCTCGTAGGACAGCGGAATGCCCGCCGGCGACGAGACGGCCGGCAGCTCGCGATCGGCCTGCTGCTCGGCGAGCTGGATGCGCCGCTCGATGCCGCGCACGGCCTCCAGGTACTCGTCGAGCTTCCGGCGGTCGTAGGGGGCGAGGCCCGTCTCGAGATGGCCGACCTTGCCCTTCACCGCGTCGAGGATGCTCCGCTGCTGCTCGATGCGGCGGCGGCGCGCCTCGGCGCTCGTGTTGCCCACGTCGCCGAACAGCCGCTCGAAGACGATGCGCGGGTTGGTCTCGCGCGGCATCGGCGTCGTGCGGTTGGCCCACGAGTTGTTGAGGTAGGCGCAACTGAAGCCGCCGTCGCACGTGGACACCCCGTACACGGTGTCGCCGCCCTCGAGCGACAGCTCGAGCGACGGAAGCTGGGTCGCGCGACCGATGCCCTCGGCGTTGGCCGCCACCTGGTCCATCGAGATCCCCAGCTCGAGGGCCGCCCCCGCGGTGCGCCTCGGGCGCGCGCCGGTCAGGAACGCCGACGCCGCCTGCGAGTGGGTGGTCCCCCGCCCCGGCTCGGCCCCGACGCTGTCGAGGTTGGTCATCACGAGCACCTGCTCGCGGACCGGGGCCAGCGCCTTCAGGCTCGGCGTCCACTCGAAGTCGGCGCCCGCCGTCTTCGGCTGCCAGTACTCGACCGGCGCGCCGTTCGGCACGACCACCACGCCCAGCCGCTTGGTGGGCGCGGCCGCGGTCCTCGTCAGCGCCGTCAGCGCCGGCACCATCCCGTCGAGGAGCGGCAGCGCCAACGCCGTTCCGACGCCGCGCAGCACCGTCCGACGCGGGATTACCGTCTTGGTCACGATCATCAGCCTATCCTCCTGGTCTGAAATGGCGCGCTCTTCACGATCGCCAGAATCACCGCCGACCAGCGGGAGTCCTCCTCCTCGGCCTCCCGCAGGATGCGCCTGACGTCGGGCATGTCGGCCGCCTCCAGCCGGCGCCCGACGGCGTACGTCAGCAACCGCTCCGTCAACGTGTGGATGAACTCGCCCTGGCTCGCCAGGATGTGCCGGAAGCCGCTCGCCCCCTCGAACGCGGTGCCGTCCGGGGCCACCCCCGACGGGTCGATGGCGGGCCCCACCTCGCCCGGCACCCCGGTGTCCTCGGTGGTGCGCCAGCGGCCGATCCCGTCGAAGTTCTCGAACGAGAAGCCCAGCGGGTCCATCGTCCGGTGGCACGCCGCGCAGGCCGGATTCTCCCGGTGGACTTCCATGAGCTCGCGCAGCGACGTCGGCGGCTCGCCCTCCCCCCGGGTCTGCAGGTCCGGCACGTCGGGCGGCGGGGGCGGGGGCGGGGCCCCGAGCAGGTTCTCGAGCACCCACTTGCCGCGGGTCACCGGCGACGTGCGGTTCGCGTAGGAGGTCAGGGTCAGGATGCTCGCCTGCCCCAGGATGCCCGCCTGCCGGTCGTCGGGCAACGTCACCCGCCGGAAGTGGTTCCCGTGCACGTCGGGAATCCCGTAGTGCTCGGCGAGGCGCTCGTTCACGAAGGTGTAGTCCGCCGTCACCAGCTCGGCCAGCGGCCGGTCGTCGCGCACCTGCGCCTCGAGGAACAGCTCGGTCTCCCGCTGCATCGACGTGCGCAGGTTCTCGTCGAACATGGGGAACACCGTCGGGTCGGGCCTCGCGTTGCCGAGCCGGCCGAGCCCGAGCCACTGGGCCGCGAAGCTGTTGGCCAGGGTGCGCCGTGCGCGGGGCTGGGCGAGCATGCGGCGCACCTGGGCCTCGAGCACCGCCGGCTCCGTCAGCGTTCCGGCGATCGCGGCGTCGAGCAGCTCGTCGTCGGGGATGCTGCCCCAGAGGAAGAACGAGAGCCGCGACGCGAGCTCGAGGTCGCTCACCGGATAGGCGATGCCCGGCTCCACCCCCTCCGGCGCGTTCTCGACGCGGAACACGAACTCGGGATCGGTGAGCAGGAACTCGAGCGCGGACTGGATGCCCGACTCGAACCCGCCCTCGCTGCGTCCCGCCTCGTAGAAGCTCGTCAGCAGGCTCACGTCGCGGTCCGTCACCGGGCGGCGGTACGCGCGCCGCGCCAGGTTGGTGAGGATCTCCTCGGCGCAGGCCGCCTCCTCGCCCGGGCCGGCCGGCCGGCACACGAAGATGCGCTCCCGGCTAGGCGTCGACTCGGGCCGGGTGCCGTCGAACGGCCCGGTGATGGTGAGGCTCGACAGGGCGGGGTTCCCGTCCTGCCGATCGTCGGTGCTGTACCCGAAGGTCGCGGGGCTCGGCCGCGGCTGCAGGACCCCTTCGTCGACGGCCGGCCGCCGGAGGAACGCCGCCCCCACGAGCCGCATCCCCGCCTTGACCGGCACCCGCACCTGCAGCTCGTCGTCGGCGTCGACCGAGTACGCCCCCCACTCGGGGAACCCGCCGCTGCCCGAGCCGCAGTAGCTCGTCGCGCACCGCGTGCCCTCGAACCCGCCGCCGACCATGAACGTCTCGACGTGGGCCTTGTCGATGCGCAGGTCGAGCTGGTGGGGCACGTTGCCGAGGCCGACGATGTAGTTGTAGAAGTTGCGGCGCAGGTCGAACTTGAAGAGGTACTCCCCGTCGAGGGGGAAGTAGTGCCGGACGGCGAGGCCGCCACGCGACCCGAAGGGCAGGTCCTCGCTCGTGCGGTCGTCCTGGTCCTCGAGGTTGGGCACCTGGTAGGTGGCGGACCGCGACGTCAGGCCGGGGTCGCCGACGGCGAGCTGGCTGATGCGCCGCGCCGCCGTCAGGTAGCGCTCCATCAGGGTCGTCGAGACCGACAGCACCTCGGCGTTGTTGTCGAAGCCCTCGGCGTCGGCGTCGTCGGGCGGCAGGAGCTCCGCGATGTCGACGTCGATGCCGAGCAGGTCGCGCACGGCGTTGCGGTACTCGGCCCGGTTCAGCCGGTGGGCGGTCATCGGCCGCCCGACGGGCGGCCGGTCGGCGGCGGCGCGGTCGAGCTCGGTCTCGAGCCACGACACCATGGAGACGCGGACGGCGTCGTCGGGCCGCCGCACCTGCGGCGGCGGCATCAGCCCGCCCCGCACCTTGCGCACCACCCGCTCCAGGACGTCCGCGTGGGCGCCGACGTCCGTCATGTCGAGGCCCTGCAGCGACACCGGCACCGTCCCGCGCTCGAACCCGCGGTCGCTGTGGCACGCCATGCAGTAGCGGTCCACGAACTCACGCGCCGACGCCCCGTCGGTCACCGCCTGGGCATGGCCCGCCGCCGGCGAAAGGCCCAGCAGCACCACGGCGAGCCCCGCGCCGCACGTCGCCTTGATCAGCCTCGACATGGTCACGACCCTCCCATCCGCAAGAGCACGCTACCAGTGGTAGCGGAAGAAGCGCGCCGAACGACACACGCCGCCTTTTCTAGTCGATGGCACACCCTATGCCGATCCGCCAGCCGTTGTCAATGGTCCAGGCCCGCCGGCTCTCGCGACGCACTGCACCCGCGCTGGCGCCACGGCGCCCGAGTTGCCTGCGTCGTGATGCCGTGCCCCCCCGGGGCGGTGCGGTCCACGAAGCACAGACCTTGACGGATATACCTCAGAAGGTATATTTCGAGAGTGCAGTGGGCCGTTCACTCGCTCGACACCCCGAGGGGGACGACGACGCTCGAGGAGTTTCTCGACGGACAGTCCGACGACATCGCAGCGGAAGCCGAAGCCTTGCTGGAGATGCTGGAGCAGCACGGCAACACGCTTCGGCCCCCGATCACCAAGCCGCTCGGCAACGGACTCTTCGAGGCGCGAGGGCTGACGACCGGAGTCCGGCTGTTCTTCGTGTTCGCACCAGGGCAACGGTTCGTCGTGCTCGACGGATACGTCAAGAAGCGCACGAGCATTCCTGCCAGAATCATGGCCCGAATCCGAAGGCTCCAGGCAGACACCGAAAAAGCGCTGCGCAACGAGGACGGCAAGAACTAGCGAGCAGGACCATGCGACGCACCCCCACCAACGCCGTCAGCCCGGAAGAGCCGGTCACCCGGCCAACGACCATCAGCCGACCTGTCCTGCCAGACCTGCAGAGCCGGCGCAGCCCCGAGCACGCTGCACGCATCGCGACGAAACGTCATCTTCTCGAGTTCGTCCAGATGCTCGAGACGAGGCGGGCCGAGCTCGGCCTCTCCCGTTCAGCCATCGCGCGGCAGTTGGGCGTGACTCAACCGACGATTTCCCGGCTGTTCTCCGGTCGCGTCCAGAATATCGAGCTGAAGACGATGGTGCGGGTCGCGGAGGTGCTGGACTCGGACCTGAAGCTGGTGATCGAGCCGCGACCGCCTCTGAACTCCGGCGCGTGAAGGCACTTCCGGCGGACCCGGTTCCCCTCAGATCGAGAAGATGTCGTCGAGCTTGAGTTCGAGTCCGCGAAGTTCCACGCCGCCGCGCGTCAACCCCGACGAGGTCTACGTCTACCGCACCGCGGCGTGGACTACAGTCCGCAAGACCAGCCCCGGCCAGCCCAGCGCTACCGTTACCTCGCCGGGCGGCGGAAGCTAGCTTCACTAGCCGGCCGCCTGCCGCTCGGCGAAGTAGTCGACCTGGCCGTCGGCGCGCTCGCTGCGCAGGTAGGGGGCGGCCGGCTCGCTCGAGGCGCCCCGCGCGGGCCCTCGGGTGCGCGCGGCGGCGCTGCAGGCCCTGGTCCGCTTCCAGCTCAGGAGCCGGGACGGAAACGCCGTATGAACTTCGACGAGTCCCGGGCCGGGATCGACGAGGAGTTCGTGCTGTCCCGGTTCCGGTGGGGCCTGACGTGGGAGCCGGCCGGGCAGTCTGACCGGCGTCGCGGAGCTGAAGACCCTGGTCCGCTTCCAGCTCAGGAGCCGGGGCGGAAACGCCGCATGATCGTCCTGACCAGGAGCGGGAACACGCCCAGCAGCACGAAGGCGGCGAGCACCTGCGGCGACACGATTCCCCCGAGGCCGCGCTCGCTGAGGACCTGGAGGTCGGGCACCGCCGACCCGGCATAGACGTAGACGGCGGTACCGGGCAGCATGCCGACCTGGCTCACCCACCAGAAGGTCCCGACGCGGAGCGGGGTGAGCCCCATGACGAGGTTGATCACGAAGAACGGGACGGCCGGGACCAGCCGCAGCGTGAAGAGATAGAGCGCCCCGTCCCTCGCCAGCGCGTCGTTGAACGCCCGCAGCCGGCCCCCGAACCGGGACTGCACCGCGTCCCTGAACACGTACCGGCTCAGGAGGAACGCGAGCGAGGCGCCGGTCGTCGACGCGAAGCTCACCAGCACGACGGCCCGCAGGAAGTCGAAGTACCAGCCGAAGACGAGGGTGAGCACCGCCGCGCCGGGCAGCGACAACCCGGTCACCGCGACGTAGACGAGGAACGCGGCGCCGTAGACGAGCCAGGGGTTGGCCTGCTGGTACTCGCGCAACGCCGCCTCCTGCTCGGCGATCGCCGCGAGGGTGAGCGCGTCACCGAACCGCAGGTAGGCGGCGACGGCCGCCGCCGCCACCGCGAGCAGCACCGCGAGCCGGGCCTTCGAGCTGGTCGTTCCGGTGGGCGAGGCCGCGGGACCGGCGGCCGGAGAGGCGGCGTCGGTCATGGGGCGCTCCACGTCAGAAGACGAACGACCCGAACCGCAGCAGGTGGGTCAGGTTGGAGATGGCCGTCGACTTCGGGCGCTTGAAGTAGAACCTCTTCCCCTGCGGCTCGTCGCTCACGTGGTAGGCCTCCCACCGCTCCTGGCCCAGCGCGTTCAACTGCTCGTCGAGGGTCTCGATATCGGCGTGGGGCACGAGGAGCGTCCGGTACTCGATGGCCCACATCTCGCTGATCTCGTCCGCCGACAGCTCGCCGATCGCCTGCGCCCGGTTTCGCGCCTCGTCCAGCACGCCCTGGGCGTCCCCCCGCAGATCGTCCAGCGACGCCTCCCGGCACGCGGGCGCGAGCGCGAGGGCGGTCAACAACGGGATCAACGCGGTTCGCATGGTGGGGACCCTCCCTGCTATTCTCAGTATCGTCCCGCCGCCGGGAAAAAGGCAACGGCGGCCCCCCGGAGCCGCCACGACAGAGGACCGACAGACATGACCGAACGCGCTTCGAGCAGCATCGACCGCGAGACCCGGGCGCTGCCGTCGTCGATCTGCAGGTTGGTGGCCAGCTTCTCGGCCGCCACGACGTGGGTGCCGACCATGGCCGCCGCGATCCTGCTCGCCACGGCATGCCTGCCGGCCGCGGCCCAGGCCCCGCCCGAATCCGACGTGAAGGCCGAGGTGCGCGCCGCCTGGGACGCCTACATCGACGCGTTCTCGGCCGGCCGGACCGACGTCATCGCCGACGAGATATACGCGGCCCCGTCGTTCCAGCTCGGTGCGGCCGGCGCGGCCGTGCGGTCGGAGGCGGCGGAAACGCGGGCCGCGTTCGACGCCGTCCACCGGCAACTGGCCCCCGAGCGCTACGACCGCTCCGAGACCGACCGCGCCGAGATCTGCGTGATCAACCCGGCCGCGGCCCTGCTGAGCGCGCACTTCACCCGCTACCGCACCGACGGCAGCGTGCTGTCGCGGGGCGCGTCGAGCTACCTCTTCGCCCGGGTCGACGGCGACTGGCGCATTCTCGCGATCATGGCCAACCCGGCCGGGAAGCTGATTGCCTGTGACTGAGCGTCGGGCGGGCGGGCCGCCGCGGGCGCCGTTCGACTGGCGGGCGCCCGCCCTGGTGATGGCGGCGGCGTGCGCGATCGCCGTCGTCGGGTTCGGCGCGCGCTCGATCTTCGGGCTGTTCCTCGAGCCGATGTCGGCGACCCGGGGGTGGGGACGCGAGACCTTCGCCCTCGCCCTGGCGATACAGAACCTCGTGTGGGGCGCGAGCCTGCCCGTCGCCGGCGCCCTGAGCGACCGGTTCGGGCCGTCCCGCGTGCTGGCGGCGGGCGCGGTGGTCTACGCCCTCGGCATCCGGGCGATGGCCGGCACCGAGAGCCCCGCCCTGCTGCAGATGACCGCCGGGGTGCTGGTGGGGGTCGGGGTGGCCTTCACCGCGTTCACCATCGCGCTGGCGGCGATGGCGAAGGTCGTGGGTCCGGAGCGGCGCTCGCTGGCCCTCGGCCTGGGGACCGCGGCCGGATCGTTCGGGCAGGTCGTCTTCTCGCCGCTCGGGCAGGCGCTCATCGCCGCCCACGGGTGGGAGGCCGCCCTCGTGAGCCTGTCCGCCACCGTGCTCGTCATCGCGCCGCTGGCGCTGCTGCTGCCGGGGGTCGGGCAGCGGTCGCGAGCGGCGGAAGCGGAACCGAGCGCGGCGGCGGTCTCGACGGAGTCAGGCGCGACGGAGCCGGAACAGTCGCTCGGGGCGGCGGTACGCGAGGCGATGGGTCACCGCGGGTACGGCCTGCTGACCGCGGGCTTCTTCGTCTGCGGGTTCCACGTGGCGTTCATCACCGTCCACTTCCCCGCCTACGTCCTCGACCTCGGCCTGCCCGCCGCGGTCGGGGCCGGCGCCATCGCGGTCATCGGCCTGTTCAACATCGTCGGCTCGCTGGCGTCGGGGGCGGCCGGCCAGCGCTGGAGCCGCAAGTACGGGCTCAGCACCATCTACGCCCTGCGCGCGGTCGCCATCACCGCGCTGCTGCTCGCCCCCAAGACCACCGCGGTCATCTACGCGTTCTCCGCCGCCATGGGTCTCCTGTGGCTGTCGACGGTGCCCCTGACCACCGGCATCGTGGGCCGGATCTTCGGGCTGCGCTACCTCGCGACCCTGTTCGGCTTCGTCTTCCTGAGCCACCAGCTCGGCAGCTTCCTCGGCGTCTGGCTGGGGGGCCGGCTCTTCGACGCCACCGGGTCGTACGACGGCATCTGGTGGGCGGGGGTCGTCCTCGGCCTCGCCGCCGCGCTCATTCACCTGCCCATCGACGACCGGCCGATCGCGCGCGCGTGCCCGCCCGTCCCCGTCGCCTCCGGCATCGGCAGATGATCGCCGACATGGCGGCGAGTGGTGCTCGCGCTCCGGGGGGCGCAATGGAGGACATCGACCGCTTGCTACGACCCACCGGGAAGCGGCGTCTCCGGAACCCGTCAGACCCCGCGCCCTGCGACGTCGCCCCGGCTGACGGGTCGCCGGCCCCGTGTCACCCCGACGCGCCGGGCCGGCCCTCGCGACTGCCGACGCCGTCCGGCGGCTCGGGCACCGACACCCGCCGGGCTTCGACGTCCACACCGGCGGGCGTCTTCAGCCTCGCCCCCGCGCCGGCACCGAGCCCCGCGAGACGGGCCGCCGAGATCATCACCCGCGACTCGTAGGCGCCCACGCCGTCGTTGAACGACCGCACGGCCTTCGCGAGCCCCCTGCCCATCGCGTCGAGGTCGTTTCCCAGTCGGGCCAGCCGCGCGTGCAGCTCGCCCGCGATCTTCAGGATGTCGTCGGCGTTCCGCTGCACGTCCTGCCGCTCCCACGCCATCGCCACCGTGCGCAGGAACGCGATGAGCAGGCCCGGCGTCGTGACGAGCACCTTGTGCTCGGCCCACGCCCGCTGCCACAGGTCCCCGTCGGCGTCGACGGCGGCGTCGAGCATCGGGTCGGTGGGGACGTACATCACCACGAAGCCCGGCGCATCGGGCCAGTACCGCGAGTAGTCCCGCCGGCCCAGCGCCTTCGCGTGTCCCCGCAGCGCCGCCGCGTGCTCCGCCAGCCCCCGCTTCCGCTCCTCCGCGGTATCCGCCTCCACCGCCCGCCGATAGGCGTCCAGCGGGGCCTTGGCGTCGATCACGACGCTGGCGCGGCCCGGCAGCGACACCACCACGTCCGGCCGCGCGGACGCCTCCCCGACCGCCGTCGCCTGCTCCACGAAGTCGACGTGCCGCGTCAGGCCCGCCGCCTCGATGGCGTTCCGCAGGTGCTGCTCGCCCCACGCGCCGCGCATCTTCGCATTGCCCAGCACCCGCTGCAGGCGGCCCGTCTCCTCCGCCAGCTTCCCGACCTCGGCCGACGTCCGCGCCGAGCTCGCCGCCGCCGACCGCTGCAGCCGCTCCAACTGCTCGCGCACCGGGTCGACCAGCGCCTTCACCACGGCGCCCGCCCCTTCCGACTGCTGCGCGGCCAGGCCGCGGCACTCGTCGAGGAACGCCGCGCGCGTCGACGCCGTCACCTCCGCCGAGATGCCCTTGAACAGCGTCGCGAACCGCGCCGTCTGCCGGCTCGCGTACCAGCTCACCGCCACGCCGCCCATCGCGAAGCCGACGATGAACCCCAGCAGCGCCGCCGTTCCGCTCGTCATCCGATCTCCTCGTTGGTCCCGGCGCCCGCGTTCCCCCACCGCGCCGCGCCCCTCTTCTCCTCGCGCCCGTCTTCTACCCTGCCGCGCCCGGTCCCCACCGCGCCACGGCCTCTCTACTCCTCGCGCCCGGTCCCTACCGCGCCGCGCCCCTCTTCTCCTCGTGCCCTCTTTCCCCGTGCCCTCTTCTCCTCGCGCCCCTCTTTCTCCTCGCGCCCGGTCCCCACCGCGCGCCGCACCCCTCTCCTCCTCGCGCCCGTCTTCTGCCTGCCGCGCCGGTCCCCCAACCGCGCCGCGGCCCCCTTTTCTCCTCGCGCCCGGTCTTCTGCCCGCCGCACCCGCCGCGCGATCCGCCAAGTGCGCCCGGCCGGGGGCAGCGCCATCCTCGCCCGTCCGCCGCGCGCGGCGCGCTACGACGAACGCGCGGCCAGCATCCGCCGATACACGTCGACCACCTGGGACGCTTGCGCTTCCGGGGTCCGGCTCCGCATCCGCGCGCGCGCCGCCGCGCCCATGGCCTCCCGCGCGGGCGCGTCGCGCAACAGGCGCGCGATCGCGTCTCCCAACCGCGCCGCGTCTCCGACCGGGACGAGCCGTCCGATCGACGGGTCGTCGCCCACGATCTCGCGGGCGCCCTCCGTCGCCGTCGCCACGCACGCCAGCCCCGCCGCCATGGCTTCGAGCAGCGCTATCGGTTCCCCTTCCCAGTGCGAGGAGAGCACGAAGACGTCGAACGCCGGCAGGAGCCGCGGCACGTCGCCGCGCGCGCCCAGCAGCATCACGCGCGCGCCGTTCGTACCGGCCTCCACGCGCCGCTCGAGGCCGGGGCGCAGGGGGCCGTCGCCGACGACGACGAGGGTCGGGGGTCCGGACACCCCGCGGAAGCCCGGCGCGGTCCGGGTCAGGGGCGGGGGTCCGGACGCCCCGCCGAAGCCCGGCGCAATCCGGGTCAGCGCATCGATCAGGTCGCCGACCGCCTTCTGGGGCACCAGCCGTGACACCGTACCCACCACCGGCCCGTCCTCCGGCAACCCCAGGCGCCGCCGCGCCGCCAGCCGCCCCCCTTCCTCGGGCGCCGGCACCCGCACCGCGTTGGCGACGTGGAAGCCGGGTCTGCCCCGCAGGAAGCCCCGGCTCTCCAGGTCCGCGAGGTCCGCCCGCGAGACCGAGGTGACCGCGTCCGCACCCCGGCACGCCACCCGCTCCGCCCACGACGACACCTGCCGCTCCACCCGCCCCGCGTCCTTGCGGTAGGCGAGGCCGTGCGCCGTGTAGACCACCGGCGGCGGGCCGCCGCGACCGCGCCGCCGCCCCGCCGCGCGCCGCAGCGCGGCCCC
>JAJEFC010000350.1 GCA_022820675.1 Vicinamibacteria bacterium
GGGGCCGCCCCCGGCGGGGCCGTCGGCGCGGCCTTCGCCGGTGCGAGGATCACGGCCCGGACCGCGTCCGGCCGGGCCCGGCCGGGGCAGAGACGGTTCCGTACGCGCCATGAACGGGGGTGGTTCGGCATGGGCCGCTACAGTATCACCCTCCGGCCGTCGTGGCAGGCGCCCGCGGTCCGCGCAGGACGACGGTCGCGGTCCTCTCCGCGAAAACGAAAGGGCGCTCCGGCCGGGAGCGCCCCTTCGACGAACGGCCGCCGTCCGAGCCCGGCCCGTGGGGTCAGCGGTAGTCGTCCCGCACGGGATGGAACACGTCGATGATGCGGCACCGGGTGATCGCGCGGCCCGAGTGGACGGCGTTGGGCGGGATGACCGCCACCATGCCCGCCCCGAGCCGCTGGGTCCGGTCCTCGATGGTCAGCTCGAACTCCCCGTCGAGCACGTGCGCCACCTGCTCGTGGGGGTGGGAATGCTCGGGCAGCTCGGCCCCGGCCGCGATGGTCCAGGTGACCGAGGTCATCGTGACCCCGTTCGCGAACCGGCCCACGAAGCCCGGCATCGGCTCCTTGCGGGCCATGTCGGTGGGCGAGAGGAACGCCACGGCTCAGTCCCTCAGCCCGAAGGTGAACACGACGTTGCCGGCCGCGATGGTCACGTACTGCTGCCCGTCGACGGCGTAGGTGATCGCGGCGGAGTGGACGCGCCGGCCCACGTTCATGTGCCACAGCTCCTCGCCGCTGACCGCGTCGAGGGCGAAGAAGTAGCCGTCGACGCTGCCGCTGAACACGAGGTCGCCGGCGGTGGCGGTGACCCCCGCCGTCGAGCGCGGCTGGATCGGGTACTCCCACCGGACGTCGCCGGTCCGCGGGTCGATGGCCCGGATGGCGCTGTGGTAGTTGTCGGCCGGCAGCGGACGCTGCGCGCCCCCGCCCGTGAACTGGTCGCCTTCGACGTACTCCTCGTCGCGCTTGTAGAAGATGTCCTCGCCGTCGTAGGCCTGCACGTAGAAGAGCTCGGTGCGCGGGCTGAACGCGGGCGAGAACCAGTTGGTGCCGCCGCCGACGGGGGGCGAGACGAGGGTGCCCTCGGGGGTCGGCGCCGTGTTCGGCACCCGGATCGGCCGGCCGTTCGAGTCGAGCCCCACCGCCCAGGTCTGCTTGGCGTAGGGCTTCCCGAGCAGGAACTCGCCGGTCACGCGGTCGATGGTGTAGAAGAACGCGTTGCGGTTCGCCCACATCATGACCTTGCGCTCCTCGCCGTCCCAGGTCAGGTCGGCGAGAATCGGCACCTGGATGGCGTCCCAGTCGTGCACGTCGTGCGGCGTGAACTGGAAGTACCACTCGAGCTCGCCGGTGGTGCCGTTGAGGGCCATGGCCGAGTCCGAGTAGAGGTTGTCGCCGAGCCGGACGTCGCCGTTCCAGTCCGGCCCGGGGTTGCCGGTGCCCCAGTAGACGATGTCGAGCTCGGGGTCGTAGGCGCCGGTGATCCAGCTCGCCGAGCCGCCGGTGCGCCACGAGTCGCCGGCCCACGTCTGGTTGTCGGGATGGTCGGGGCCGGGAATCGTCCACGCCCGCCACACCTGCTCGCCCGACGCCGCGTCGTACGAGTCGATGAAGCCGCGGATGCCGTACTCGCCGCCGGCGATGCCCGTCACCACCTGGTCCTTCACGACGAGGGGCGCGGCGGTCTTGCTGTAGCCGGCCTGGTGGTCGGCGGTCTCCCGGTCCCACACCAGGTTGCCGGTGCGCGCGTCGATGGCCACGAGGTGGGCGTCGAGGGTGCTCATGAAGAGCGTCTCGCCGAGAATCGCCACGCCGCGGTTGTTGCGCCCGCAGCAGATGCGCAGGTCGTCGGGCAGCGGGTGGTCGTAGCGCCAGTACTGCCGGCCGGTGGCGGCGTCGACCGCGACCACGTTGCTGGGCGCCTCGGTGATGAACATCACCCCGTCGACGACGAGGGGGACCGTCTCCGCCCGGTCGAGCTGCGGGATCTGGTAGGCCCACTTGAGCTCGAGCTCGCCGACGTTGCGGTTGTGAATCTGGTCGAGCCGGCTGTAGCGCTGGGCGTCGAGGGTGGCCGAGTACATCAGCCAGTTCTCGGGCTCGTCGGCCGCGTTCAGCAGGCGCTCCCAGGTGACGGGCGAGAACGACGGGCCGGCGCCGGACCCGGACTCCTGCGCCGCGGCCGGCGCCGCGACGATCGCGGTCGCGAGGACGATGGCAAGCCGTTTCATGATTCAGGTCTCCTCCCGCCGGAGCGAGTACAGATAGGCGACGAGGTCTTCCACCTCGTCCTCGGTCAGGAGGGCGTTCACGCTGGGCATGATCGAGCTCGTGACGCGTTCGTACGACCGCACGCCGCCCTTCGAGAACGACCAGAGGTCCTCGTTCTCGTCCATGAGCCGCATCGTGAAGGTGTCCTCGCTCATGCGCAGGCCCTCGACGACCGACCCGTCCTCGCGGGTGACCCGCAGGGTCCACCAGCGCGGCGCGAGGTCCTCGTCGGGGGTGCGGAGGTCGCTGACCAGCTCGTCGGGGTCGCGGCGGTCGCCGACCCGGGTCAGGTCGGGGCCCCGCCGGCCGCCCTCGCCGCCCACCATGTGGCAGCTCGCGCAGTTGCCCTTGCCCTCGAACACCATGCGCCCGGCCGCGACGTCGCCCGGCAGGTCGACAGCGGGGGTGCTGTTGAGCGAGTTCAGGTAGCTCACCACCATCCACACCGACTGGTCGGTGGCGTTGCGGCTGATGCCGATCATCTGGGTGTTGGGGATGCCCTCGCGCACGATGCGGAACAGGCCAGCGTCGGTGCTGGCGCTGGTGAAGCCGTTGGTCAGGGCCGGTCCCAGCTCGCCGCCGTCGCCGGTCTGGCCGTGGCAGCGGGTGCACTGCTGCTGGTACAGCCGCTGGCCCATCCGGATGTCGAGCGTCGTCGTGAACGGGTTCTCGGTGGTCTCCTGAGCGCGTGGGGCGGCCGGCGCCGTCACGAGGACGGTGGCGGCCAGCACCGCCGCCGCCGGAATCGCCCACAGGCTGCGCATTCGCATGATGCCCTCCGGTAGTCGGTTCGGTGTCGGTGCGGCCCTCCCCGCACGTCGACACGCACTGATAGTACAAGGCTGCTTCGGCCGGCAGTCGCCCACGCCGCCTGGAGCATCCAGGGGATGAACCGCACCCCGGAACGAGAGCCTCCCGCCCTCGGGCGCAGCCTTCGGGAACGATTCCTGCCGGCAGAGCCGTCGAATGCCTGACGATATCACGCAGCGCGCCGCATGCGCCACGTATGCCGGGCCGCGCCGGGGCGCGTGCAGGACTTTCTCGTCGGCCGCGGGAAGCCGCGCAAGCTCGCCGATGACCGTGCTCCCGGCGCCGCCGTTCAGCCCCGCCCGTCAAAGGGCGGCGATGCGCGCGGGCAGGTGGACCGCGTCGGTGATCGGCAGCACCGTGATGCGGGTGTCGACGGGGTCGGTGACCGTGCCGCGGCGGTCTCCAGTCGGAGCAAGAGTGGGCGCGTTCGAGCACGTCGCCATCTATGCCGGATGATTCGGATCGCTGGTCCGAGATTTCGTTGTTCTGCAGGGGCTCAGGTGACTTCCCTGCCGCAGCGGTTTCTTCTTCGGCGCACTCGAGGCCTGGAGCGAATCCTCCCGGGAGCCGCTCGAAAGCTGGTCGGGGACCATCCCGCCGACCGGCGGCTGACATCCGGCCCCATGTGTGTATCATTACACACGTGGACAGCGCGGCGATCATCAAGCGGCCGGCTCGTGACGGCTGGCGCCGTGTCCGCGCAACGTGACGGCTGGCGCCGTGTCCGCGCAAGTGGAAGCCACCGTCACTACGCGCACCCGACGAAGCCGGGCGTCGTGACCGTGCCGCACCCGCGCAAGGACATCCGCGTGGGCACGCTGCGGAACATCTTTCGTCAGGCCGGCTGGGATTGGAGGGAGCGCTGATGCGATATCTGATCGTGCTCGACGGCAGCGAGCCGGGCGTCGGCTACGACGTGACGGTGCCGGACCTGCCAGGCTGCACGTCCGCCGGCGACACGCTGGGCGACGCCGTCAACAATGCCGCCGAGGCCATCCGCGGCCATGTGCAGACGTTGATAGAGACCGGCCAGCCCGTGGGCGTGCCGACCGCCGACCCGCCGGCCGACCTGCCGCCCCGCCACCTCGTCGGCGTCGTCGACGTCGACCTCGAGAACGATGCGGCGCCGCTTCGCGCCGTCCGGCTGAACGTGTCGATACCCGCGACCGCGCTTGCGCTGATAGACGCCGCCGCGAAGATCGCCGGAACCTCGAGATCGGCGTTTCTGACACGCGCCGCCCTGACCTGCATCGAGCGCGAGGCCGCCCGGAAGTAGACAACCTGCCCGCGGGGTCGAGCCGGTGCGCACGACGAGGGTCCCGAACGCTCGCCAGCGAATCGCGGCCGCCACCGCCGGCGCGAGCGAGAGGATCATGCCTGCGATCGGATCAACGCCTGCAGACTCTCGACGTGCCGCACGAGCGCGGCGCGGCTCGCCTCGGTCAAGCGGTAGGTAGCGGGTCTGGGGGCGGCGGCGGACGAAGCGCTTGCGCTCCGGGCGCGTTCGCCCCGGCAACCTTGCCAACCGGGCCGTCACCGGCCGATTCGACGGGGGGAATGCTCCGGGGCATCCCGAGTCCTTCGGTGCACGGCAGCGCGAGTGCGGGTCGCGAGGCCGCGTATACTGCCGGGCGTCGATGCCATCGTCGCCCGGCACGCCCCGCTACCGCTTCGCCGGCCACACCCTGTCCCCCGCCCGCCGGACGCTCGTCCGCGACGGCCGGGAGCTGCCGCTGATCCCGCGCTGCTTCGATCTCCTCGTCCTGCTCGTCGAGCGGAGGAACGAGGCGGTGTCGAGGCACGACATCCTGGACGCGGTCTGGAGCGACGTGGCGGTCACCGACGGCGCCCTCAGCCAGGCGGTCCGAATCCTCAGGCGCACGCTGGGCGACGACTCGCGCGAGCCGACGTTCATCCGAACGGTGCCGCGGCACGGCTACCGCTTCGTCTGCGACGTCGTCGAGGAGCCGGACGAGGGGCCGGAACCCGTGCGGCCCGCCGCGGAGCCCGTGCGCGCCGCGGTGGCGCCCGATGCGAGTCCTTCCGGTGAGCCTGCGCGGGCCGCGTTGGCGGCGACCGGCTCGAACGCTGCCTTCGACGAGGCCCTGGAGGCGTTGCTCGACGACGATGCCGGCGACGCCGAAGCGGCGGAGGTCCGGCGGAGGCAGGCGGCCGAGACCCTGCATGAGCTGGGCACGGCCGAGGCCCTCGACCGGCTGGATCGCAGACCGGGCCACGCGGTGGCGCGCGCCTACCTGCGCGAGACCCGCTGGGACGTCCCGGGTGCGGGGCCGGTCCCGTTGCTGGGACACCCGGGCTGGCCGGCTGCCGCGAGAATCCTGTTCTTGCTTCGCATCCGGCGCGTGGCCCGGCTGGCCGGTCGCCGGTGGCTGGCCGCCGCCGCCGGTTGCGCGGCCGCCGGGGCGGTCGCCGGTTTCCTCGGCGGTCTCGTCCTGCGTTTCGGACCCGGCTCGACGGCCGGCGACGGCGTGCTGGCGGTGC
>JAJEFC010000019.1 GCA_022820675.1 Vicinamibacteria bacterium
GGCTGCTGGCGTTCTCGTCCGGCGAGGCCCCGGTCCACCCCGGCGACGCCCCGCGCGGGTGGCGCCACTGGCGCGGCGAGGTGCGGGTGACCGGAGCCAACGTCGTCGCCGTCGCCGCCACCGACTTCGTCAATCCGACCACCCAGTTCCTCGAGCGGACCGCGAACGGCGCCCGCTTCGCCACCCACACCCGCGGCGACAGCAGCTCGCTGCGGCTCACCCTGTCGGGCATCCGCCCCAGCGTGGCCGTCACCGTCGACCTCGAGGAGACCACCGAGACCGGCTCGGCCCCGCCCTTCTACCGGCCGCGCGCGGTCATCCCCGCCAGCCGGGTGCGGATGACCCTCAACGCCGGCGGCATCAGTCGCGCGATGCCCATCGACGACTATCCCGACGACCGCGTCACCCTGCGCCGCCTCATCCGCAACGGACCCCGCGACGTCAGCTTCGACTACACCGACGAGGACACCCCGCGGCAGGGCGACTACTACTACGTGCGGGTCCGGCAGGTGAACGACGCCATGGCGTGGTCGAGCCCGGTCTGGGTGGGGGGCTACCCGTCGCGGTAGCCCGGCCCGTCAGGCGACTGGACCCGCAAACTCGCGTCACGCGGCTTTTTTTGCGGCCAATGGAAAAACACGGCAGCGTTTTTTGCATGGAAGTGAAAATGCTAGCATCGCCTCGATGGCAGGCCTTCTCCAGCGCTATCTCGCCAACCAGATCCGGACCGACCTGGAACGGAAGATGGTGTTCGTGTCCGGTCCGCGGCAGGTGGGCAAGACCACCCTGGCGCGCGGCCTGCTGCCCGATACGGCCGGCTATCTGAGCTGGGACATCCCCGACCATCGGGACGCAATCCTGCGCGGCCGCCTGCCGAACGTCCCGACGCTCGTCTTCGACGAGCTGCACAAGTTCCGCGGGTGGCGCGGCTTCCTCAAGGGCCTGTACGACCGTCAGGACGGAACCCGCATCCTCGTCACCGGCAGCGGCCGGCTCGACTACTACCGCTACGGCGGCGATTCCCTGCAGGGGCGCCACCACCTGCTGCGCCTGCACCCGCTGTCGGTCGCCGAGCTCGGCGCCGACGACGACGCCGGGCTGCGCCGGCTGCTCGACCTCGGCGGCTTCCCCGAGCCCTGGGTGGGAGACTCCCTGGAAGCGGCCCGGCGCTGGTCGCGCGAGTACCGGATGCGGCTGGTCGAGGAGGAGATCCGCGATCTCGAGGGTGTTCCCGACGTCGGCGCGATCGAGCTTCTCGCGGTCCGGCTGACCGACCTCGTGGGCTCTCCGCTGTCGGTGAACGCGCTGCGCGAGGACCTGCAGGTCAGCCACGGCGCGGTGAGCCGCCGGCTGGAGATCCTCGAGCGCCTCTACGCCATCGTCCGGGTCAAACCGTTCGGCGCGCCGCCGCTGCGCGCCGTCAAGAAGGCGCAGAAGCACTACCACTACGAGTGGATCCAGGTGCGCGACCGGGCCGCCCGCTTCGAGAACCTGGTGGCGATGCACCTGCTGAAGTGGGTGCACCACGAGCAGGACGTCCGCGGGCGCGACCTCGACCTGCGGTACTTCCGGGACGTCGACGGCCGAGAGGTCGACTTCGTGGTGACCGACCGCGAGGTTCCGGTCCACCTGATCGAGGTGAAGTGGAGCGACCGCCCCGTGGACAAGGCGCTGCGGTACCTGCACGCCCGCTTCCCGGACGCCGCCGCGACGCAGATCAGCGCGACGGGCACCGATGACTATCGAACCCCGGACGGCATCCGCGTGCAGCCGGCGATTCCTTTCCTCCGGGGGCTCGTGTAGCCGTTCGCGGTCGACGGTCGTGATAGTTGCTTGCGTCGCTGGCAACGGCCGGGAAGCCGTCGACACGCAATCGCCAGCCGGAACCTGGCCCTTCGGTTCGGGCGCATGCTCGTGGTGTTACTCTCGTGCAATGGGCCTGATCGTCGCGCATGCGTTGCCGGCCGCTCCCCTCGACGCGCTGCGTGAGCTGGCTCGTGGTGAGGCCGAGATCGCGCGGCTGTGTCGAGACCGGATTGCGTCGGCCCGAGCCTCCGGCGCCACGTGGGAACAGATCGGCGCCGCCCTCGGCATGACCCGACAGGCCGCACGAGAGTTCTTCACCCGCGATGCCCGTACCGCGGTCGCCGACGACACCGGCGCACGCCAGCCCTCGCTCGGCGAGAACGAGGCCATCGAACTGGCGGCAGGAGAGGTGCGGGCGGTTCGACGCCGGCGCGGCCGCAGGTGAGCATGTCGGCGTGAGAGTCGTCGTCGATGCCAACGTATTCGTGTCCGCCGCGATCCACAACGGACGGTCACGCCGGATCGTCCGACCCAACTCTCGCAACCTACCGCGCTCTCGTCAACAGCAGCTACCGCGCCGGCACGCGCGTCCACTTCCGGTCCGACCCCGCGCTCTCCAGCAGCGCCTCGATGAACAGCATGCCGCGCAGGCCATCGTCGACGGTCGGGAAGTCGAGGGCCAGCGGGTCGGGCTCGGCGCCGGCGAGGCGGGCGCGGATGGTGTCGGCGGCGTTGCGGTAGACGTTGGCGAAGGCGCCGAGGAACGCTTCGGGGTGCCCGGCCGGCAGGTGGGTGGCCCGCGCCGCGGCGGGGCTCTTCTCGGCGACGTAGCCCTGGCCGCGGCTCCAGATCTCGACCGGCCCGTCGTTCGACCGGACCCGGAGGGTGTTGGGGTCCTCCTGGTGCCACTCCAGTCCCTTCTCCTCGCCGTAGACGCGAAGCGTGAGCGCGTTCTCCTCCCCCACCGACACCTGGCTGGCGTGCAGCACCCCCCGCACGCCCTTCTGGAAGCGCACCAGCACGTTGCCGTCGTCGTCGAGGCGGCGCCCCCGGACGAAGGTCGTCAGGTCGGCGCACAGCTCGACGATGCGGAGGCCGGTGACGTACTCGGCGAGGTTCTCGGCGTGGGTGCCGATGTCGCCCATGCAGCCGGCGCCGCCGCTACGGCGGGGGTCGGTGCGCCACTCCGCCTGCTTCATGCCGGTGCGCTCGAGGCGGGTGGCGAGCCAGCCCTGGGGGTACTCGACGACCACCTTGCGCAGCCGGCCGAGGTCGCCCGCACGCACGAGGTCGCGGGCCAGCTTCACCATGGGGTAGCCGGTGTAGTTGTGGGTGAGGGCGAAGACGCGGCGGCTCTTGCGGACGATCTGGCGCAGCTCGCGCGCCTCGTCCACCGTGAACGTCATCGGCTTGTCGCAGACGACGTGGAACCCCGCCTCGAGGAACGCCTTGGCGACGGGGAAATGGACGTGGTTCGGGGTGACGACGGACACGAAGTCGATACGGTCGCCGTCGGGCCGTGCGCGCTCGGCATCGACCATCTCGGCGTAGGAGGCGTAGGCGCGTTGGGGGTCCAGCCCCAGCTCGGCCCCCTTCTGCCGCGACCGGGCGGCGTCGGACGCGAACGCCCCCGCCACCAGCTCCACGTCGCCGTCGATGCAGGCGGCCCGGCGGTGGACGTCGCCGATGAACGCCCCGGGACCTCCCCCCACCATGCCCATGCGCAGCCGTCGAGCAGTAGTCGCCATGTCTGCCATCTCGCCGAAACCAATGCACGAAGGCCAAACCCTGCAGAACTCAACCGCCTTCCCCGTCGCTCCTCGGCCGCTGCGGCGCCGCCCCGGACGGTTGCGGCCGCGGTCCCGCTGGCGGAGGCGCGGGCCGCTGCACGTGCGGAACCGGCGGAGGGCTGTAGCCTCGCTTGTCAACGTCACCCGGGTTCCTCTGTAGCTGGCGCGACGGAAGTGCGTTGCTGCTTGGCTTCGTGGCCATGGTCACTGTCCTCCTGCTCGAGACTCCGCATCTTTCGGTCCGAGATGCGTGAACACGATGGACTCGATGCTGTCCTTGTTGGTCAGTAGAATACCGTGAACACCGAGATCGGTATACTTGTCGTCGTCCCCGACCCATGCAGGATCGCTGACGTAGAGCAGTCCCTCGGTCGTATCGTTCGAATAGTACTCCGGCCAGCCGAATAAACGACGGCCGTCGGTAAACGTGACCACGACATAGCGCCGCTGATCGATGAAAATGTCAAGCCATGTGTTGATCCTCGCGGTACTCGAAGTGATCTTGACCCTCCGCAGCAACTTCATGTGGTAGTCGTTCGTGATCGAGAACCCGAGCAGAAGCGCGAGACCGATCGCCAACCCCATTGCATAGAGCAGGAGTTCTGGAGTGACGACCGGCCGATAGGTTCCCGTGCTGGTCACCTCCAGATCGACCGGGCTGCGACCGAACGGAGTGAGGATGGCATAGATCACGAAACTCAAGACCAACGCCTCGATAATGTTCCCGACGCGATCCTTCGTCGAACGGACGACGACCGCGTTCAGTACCGCCGACGCCAGGAAGCCGGGCATCAGCAGCAGAAAAACTGCCAGCGTCTCACCGGATATGTTCATAGGACTGCCGCTCCGTATCCGCTCCGGGAGCCGTCATTGCCCATGCGCCATTGTAGTCCAAGCGGCCATGTCTACTCCTCGAACGCAGCGTCGAACGCCACCTTCGACGGCTCGAAGTCGGCGTCCTTGACGAACTCGCACGACTCGCGGGCCCCGTGCTCGCGGTCCATGCCCGAGTCCTCCCACTCGACCGAGAGCGGACCGGCGTAGCCGATGCGGTTCAGGGCGCGGATGATGGCCTCGAAGTCGACGTCGCCCCGGCCGACGGAGCGGAAGTCCCAGCCCCGGTCGGCCGCCCCGAACGGCAGGTGGGACGAGAGGAGGCCGGTGCGCCCGTCGAGGGTGACGGCGGCGTCCTTCATGTTCACGTGGTAGATGCGGTCGGAGAACTCGCCGATGAACCGGGCCGGCTCCATCCCCTGCCACTGCAGGTGGCTGGGGTCGAAGTTGAAGCCGAACGCCTCGCGCCGGCCGACGGCGTCGAGGGCGCGGCGGGCGCTCACGATGTCGAACGCGATCTCGGTGGGGTGCACCTCGAGGGCGAACCGGACCCCGCACTCGTCGAAGACGTCGAGAATCGGGTGCCACAGCTCGGCGAAGCGCCGGTAGCCGGCCTCGATGGTCTCCTCGGGCACCGGCGGGAACGAGTAGAGCAGGTGCCAGATGGGCGACCCCGTGAACCCGCAGACGACGTTCAGCCCGAGGTTGCGGGCGGCGCGGGCGGTGTTCTTCATGGTCTCGACGGCCCACGCCCGCTTCGCCTCGGGGTCGCCGCGCACCGCCTCGGGGGCGAACGCGTCGGAGCGGTCGTCGTTCGGGTCGCAGACGAGCTGGCCGGCCAGGTGGTGCGAGATCGCCCAGCAGCCGAGCCCGTGCTCGGCCAGCAGGGCGTGGCGCCCGTCGCAGTAGTCCTGGTCGACGGCGGCGCGGTCGACGTCGAGGTGGTCTCCCCAGCACGCCAGCTCCAGCCCGTCGAACCCGAACCCCCTCGCCTTCGGGGCCAGCTCGGCCAGCGGCAGGTCGGCCCATTGTCCCGTGAACAGCGTTACCTTTCGCGCCATCGTTCGACTCGTCTCCTTCCGTCGCGGCGGGCACCGGCGGCGGCCCCGCCCGCGGGCACCGGTGCGCCGCGCGGCATTGTCATATCACAAGCGCCGCGGCTGGGCAGCCGGTGCCGGTAGAATCAACGCGCTTCACCGCGGGAGGGACCGCCTGATGAGGTTCGCCGCTCTGGACTGGGTCGTCGTCGGGACGTACTTCGCCGTCCTGCTCGGCATCGCCGCGTGGGTCGCCCGCCGGCGCCAGCAGACCGCCGCCGACTACTTCCTCGCGGGCCGACACGTGGGCTGGTTCGCCATCGGCGCGTCGCTGTTCGCCTCGAACATCGGCTCCGAGCACGTGGTCGGCCTCGCCGGCTCGGGCGCGAGCACCGGCATGGTGCTGGGTCACTACGAGCTGCACTCGTGGATCATCCTGCTGCTCGGCTGGGTGTTCGTGCCGTTCTACCTGCGCAGCGGCGTCTTCACGATGCCCGAGTTCCTCGAGCGCCGCTACGACGGCCGCAGCCGCTGGTTCCTGTCGGTGGTCATGCTGGTGGGCTACGTCCTCACCAAGGTGTCGGTGACCGTCTACGCCGGCGGCGTGATGCTGCAGGGGCTGATGGGCCTCGACTTCTGGACGGGAGCGGCGGCGGTGGTGGTGCTGACCGGCGTCTACACCGTGCTCGGCGGCCTGCGGGCGGTGGTCTACACCGAGGCGCTGCAGGCGTTCGTCCTCGTCGGGGGCGCGGCCGCGGTCACCGTCTTCGGGCTCGTCGAGATCGGCGGCTGGGGCGAGCTGCGGCTGGCGGTCGGGGACGACCTGTTCGACATGTGGAAGCCGATGGACGACCCCGAGTTCCCGTGGCTCGGCATGGTGCTGACCCCGCCCATCGTCGGCCTCTGGTACTGGTGCACCGACCAGTACATCGTGCAGCGGGTGCTGGCGGCCGAGGACGAGGCGACGGCGCGCCGGGGGGCCATCTGGGGCGCGTGGCTGAAGCTGTCGGCGGTGTTCCTCTTCATCGTGCCGGGGATGATCGCCCTCGGCCTCGCCAACCGCGGTCGCCTCGACCTCGCCGAGGCCGACCAGGCCCTGCCGGTCCTCGTCAACGCAGTGCTGCCGGTGGGCCTGCGCGGCCTCGTCGCGGCCGGCCTGCTCGCGGCCCTGATGAGCTCGCTCGCCGCCGTCTTCAACTCGTGCTCGACCCTGTTCACGATGGACGTCTACCGCAAGGTGCGCCCCGCCGCGAGCGGGGCCGAGCTCGTGCGGGTGGGACGCTGGGGCACCCTCGCCGTGGTCGGGCTCGGCATCGCGTGGATTCCCGTCATGCAGGTACTGGCGACGGGGCTCTACACCTACCTGCAGAACGTGCAGGCGTACATCGCCCCGCCCATCGCGGCGGTGTTCCTGCTGGGGCTGCTGTGGAACCGGGTGAACGCGACCGGGGCCATCACCACCCTGGTGGCGGGGTTCGTCCTCGGGATGGGGAAGCTGCTGCTCGAGCTGCGAGCCGACGCGCTCTCCGGTCCCCTCGGCTGGCTGGCCGGGGTGAACTTCCTCTACTTCGGCTTCGCCCTGTTCGTCGCCTGCGTGCTGCTCCTCGCCGTGGTCAGCCTCGCGACCGAACGACCGGACCCGGTGCGCCTGGCCGGACTGACCTTCGGCGGCCCGCCGTCGGAGGACGCCCCGCGCGAGCGGACCTGGACGACGGGAGACCTCGTCCAGTCGGCCGCCATCGTGCTGCTGGTGGCGGCGGTGCTGGTCTATTTCAGTTGATCCCGGGCGCGGCGACACACCGCGGGTGCCGCGGGTGACAAGCCGCGCGTCGCCGGATTATCCTTGGTCCCGGAATCCGCCCTGACGTGAGCCGCCGACGATGGAGAGTGCCATGAGCTTGTCGAGACGCCGCTTCCTCCAGACCTCCGCCACCGGCGCCGTGGGCGCGAGCGCCGCCCTGTGGACGCCGCCCGCCTACGCCGCGGGCCGGCAGGCGACCGCCCCGAGCGACCGCATCGTCATCGGCGCCATCGGCGTCAACGGCATGGGGTTCTCGAACGTGCGGTCGCTGCTGCGGCAGCCGGGGGTCGAGTGCGCGGCCCTCTGCGACGTCGACCCGAGCGTGCTCGATCGGCGGGCCGGCGACCTCGAGGCGATGGGCGGCAAGCGGCCGGCCCTCTACGCCGACCACCGGGCCCTGCTCGAGAACGACGACCTCGACGCGGTGGTCATCGGCACCCCCGACCACTGGCACTGCCTGCAACTGGTCGACGCCTGCGCCGCCGGCAAGGACGTGTACGTGGAGAAGCCGCTGGCCAACTCGATCCACGAGTGCCAGGTCATGACCACCGCCGCCCGCCACTACGGCCGGGTCGTCCAGTGCGGGCAGTGGCAGCGCAGCGGGCCGCACTGGACCGAGGCCATCGAGTTCGTGCACGGCGGGGCGCTCGGACGCATCCGCAGCGTGCGCGCGTGGGCCTACATGAACTGGCTGCCCCCGGTGCCCGACGTGCCCGACAGCGAGCCGCCCGAGGGCGTCGACTACGACCGGTGGCTCGGCCCCGCCCCGAAGCGGCCGTTCAACCCCAACCGGTTCCACTTCAACTTCCGCTGGTTCTGGGACTACGCGGGCGGTCTGATGACCGACTGGGGCGTCCACATCATCGACATCGTGCTCTGGGGCATGCAGGCGGAGGCGCCGCGCAGCGTCGTCGCGAGCGGGGGCAAGTTCGCCTATCCCGACGACGACCAGGAGACGCCCGACACGATGACTGCCCTCTACGAGTTCGACGACTTCCTGATGACGTGGGAGCACGCCACCGGCATCGAGCTCGGGCCGTTCCAGCGCGCGCACGGGGTGGCGTTCGTCGGCAACAACGGCACCCTGGTCGTCGACCGCCGGGGCTGGGAGCTCTACCCCGAGGAGAAGCTCGAGAACCGGCGGCCCGTCGGCTACAAGATGCCGGGGCGGCCGGCCGTCGTGGCGAACCCGGCGGAGCGGGGGCTCGACCAGCACACCGAGAACTTCATCGCGTGCATGCGCTCGCGCGAGCAGCCGGTCTGCAACGCCGACGTCGCGAGCCTCGCCGCCGTGAACGCCCATCTCGGGAACATCGCGTTCCGCACCGGGGGCAAGGTGGTGTGGGACGCGAAGAAGCAGATGTTCGAGGGCGAGGCCGACAGCGCCGCCAACAAGATGCTCAAGACGCCGTACCGCGCGCCCTGGACGCTGCCGCAGGTGTGAGAGTCGAAGGCAACGACATGCCCGGCGCCAGGTGCGGTCCCGCGCCGTGCCCCTGTCTGGGGGCGACCGACGTCGCGAACTCGGGCCTGCCCCCCGGTGCCCAGCACGCCTTCCGGGGCAACGGGCGGAACGGCATCGACCGACCGCCGGACGATGCACGAAGCGCAGACCGTTGAGTCGTACGAGGACTGGTGAACCGAATCCGTGCGGAACACAAGCGTTGCAGCGGGCGCGACGTCATCAGCCGACCGCCGGACGCGGCACGAAGCGCAAGCCGGTGAGTCGTACCAGGACTGGTGGAACCGAATCCCTGCGGAACACGAGCGTTGATTGAGAGAGGACGCAACCATGCTGCGTGACAGAAGGTTCACGGCCGGCGGGCTGATCTTGTCGGTAATGATGGCCGTCGCGGCGGCGCAGGAACGCGGACAACTGCCGCCGCCCGAGGAGACCGAGCTGTGGAAGCCGGTGCCCGCCGTGGTGGACCCCGGCCGCCACGACCACCCGCCGTCCGACGCCATCGTCCTGTTCGACGGCAAGGACCTGTCCGAGTGGCGGGGCCGCGACGGCGAGGCCGAGTGGAAGGTCGCCGACGGCGCGATGACCGTGGTTCCCGGCACCGGCAGCCTGACCACGAAGCGGGGGTTCGGCGACGTGCAGCTCCACGTCGAGTGGCGCACCCCCGCCGAGATCGTCGGCGAGAGCCAGGGCCGCGGCAACAGCGGGGTGTTCCTGATGGGGCTGTACGAGGTGCAGGTGCTCGACTCCTGGCAGAACCCCACCTACGTCAACGGGCAGGCGGCCAGCGTCTACAAGCAGCACGTCCCCCTCGTGAACGCTTCGCGGGGACCCGGCGAGTGGCAGACCTACGACATCATCTTCACCGCGCCCCGGTTCGACGCCGACGGCGAGCTGGAGAGCCACGCCACGGTGACGGTCCTTCACAACGGCGTGCTCGTGCAGAACCACGTGAAGCTGGAAGGGCCGACCGTCTTCCGCGGCGCGCCGCGCTACGAGGCCCACGCCGACCGGCTGCCGCTCATGCTCCAGGACCACCGCAACCACGTGAGCTACCGCAACATCTGGATCCGCGAGCTGTAAGGACGGCGGCGAGAATCACCTTTCATGCTCCAGGACCACCGCGACGACGTGAGCTACCGCAACATCTGGATCCGCGAGCTGTAAGGACGGCGGCGGGAATCGCCCTGCCACGCGCCGCGGTTTGAGGACCGCGGAAACCGGCTGCGCAGGAAGCGCAGTCGGCGAGGTCGTATCGATCACTGTCCCAAGGTCCGGGGCGCCGACGCCGCGCCCCATCGAGAGGAGCGTCGACGATGCGAACCTGCCGCCGACCGCCGTCCTGGATGCTCGCCGCCGCCTGCCTCGCCGTCGCGGCGACGGCGCACGCTCAAACGGACAGGTCGACCCGGGAGACCCTCATCGAGCTCGAGCGAAGCTGGAACGACGCCGTCTACGCCGGGGACGTGGACGTCATCGACAGGCTGCTCGCCGACGAGTTCCGCGGCACCTACGACGACGGCAGCCGCGGCGACAAGGCACGGGAGATGGAGCTCGTCGCCAACTTCAACCAGGCGGTGCTCTCGGCCGTCCAGGACGACTTCCGCGTCGCGATCTACGGGGACACCGCGGTGGTCTGGTTCACCCTGCACCTCGTCGGCCTGCGCCAGGGGCAGGAGGCCGAGCTGACGCTGCGGTACACCGACGTCTGGATACGGCGCGACGGCCGATGGCAGTGCGTCTCGGCGCACAGCACCCGCGTGCAGTGAGAACGCCGACGAGAATCGACTTGCCACGGTCGGGCGGACGGTAGATCGGGGGCCCAGAAGATGGCGAAATCGGAGAACGGCCCGGCCGGCGCGCACGGGCACGGCCACGAGCACCACCACGATCACCAGGTCGTGCCGGACGACATCGCGCTGCGCGTGCGCGCGCTGGAGTCGATTCTCGTCGACAAGCAGATGGTCGACCCCGCCGCCCTCGACGCCGTCGTCGACGCGTACGAGAACCGCATCGGCCCCAGGAACGGCGCCCAGGTCGTGGCCCGGGCGTGGGCCGACCCCGCCTACAAGGCCCGCCTGCTCGACGACGGGACCGCGGCCATCGCCGAGATCGGCTTCGGCGGGACCCAGGGCGAGCACATGGTCGTCGTCGAGAACACCCCGGAGGTCCACAACCTCGTCGTCTGCACCCTGTGCTCCTGCTACCCGTGGCCGACCCTCGGCCTGCCGCCGGTCTGGTACAAGTCGAACGCGTACCGCGCGCGCGCCGTCATCGAGCCGCGCGCGGTGCTGCGCGAGTTCGGCGTCGAGATCGCCGACGAGGTGGAGGTGCGGGTGTGGGACAGCACGGCCGAGATCCGCTACCTGGTGCTGCCCGAGCGTCCCGCCGGCACCGAGGGGATGACCGAGGAAGAGCTGGCCGAGCTCGTCTCGCGCGACGCCATGATTGGCGTCGCCGTCGTTCCGCCGCCGACCGGCGGGAGAACGCCATGAACGGCATCCACGACATGGGCGGCATGGACGGCTTCGGCCCCGCCAGGCCCGAAGTCGCGGTCGAGCCGCCCCAGACCGGCGGGAGCGGGGCATGGAACGGCAT
>JAJEFC010000144.1 GCA_022820675.1 Vicinamibacteria bacterium
GCCTCGACGAGATGATTGCGGCCGTAGAGCCATATCTGGGCGTTGGTCACCCTCGGGCCCAGCGGCCCGTCGGTGAACGCGTCGACGGCCAGCGCGCGCTCGATGAGGGGGATGTCGTTCGACGAGGCGCTCTCCTCGAACGTCACGGGGATCTTCATTCTGCCGACGCCGAGCCGGACCCGGTCCGACGGCGAGTAGAAGACGGCGGCGTCCTCGATCTCGACCGCGCTGGCGGGACCGCCGCGGTCGGCGTCGGCGTCGACGACGAAGAGCCAGGAGAAGCGCCCCGCCGCGCCTTCCACGCCGAGACGGGCGCGGCGGAGCAGGGTTCGCGTCTCTAGGGCGCCTCCGCCGGCCCGGGCGTTCTCGCCCCGACGGTAGACGGCCGCGTCCCAGTGGAACCGACCGGTGAACGCGAAGGGCCGCGGCCCGGGGGCTTCGGGCTGCGCGAGGGCCGGCCCGGCGAGGGCGCAGCCGAGGACGAGCGCCAGCGCGCCGCGCACCGGCGGCGTCCCCGGCCGACGGCCCGCAACCCTGTCCCGGTGAGGGGCCGTACCGGCGGCGCCGCGGAGCATGGGGCCGACCTTAACACGTGCCGGCGGCGGCCGGGGACGTCAGCGGACGTCAGCACGGGCTCCGGGAACGCAGCTTCCACGGGAGGCGCCGCTTCCCGGCGGGGCTGGTCAAGCCGGGCCGCCTGGCGGCGTGAGAGGGGCAGGCGACGCTTCCGGGCTACGATAACGCCATGTCCGTCCGCTCCCCGGTGTCCGTCATCGGGGTCCCTCTCGACCTCGGCGCCGGCCGCCGGGGCGTCGACATAGGGCCGTCGGCGATGCGCCACGCCGGCCTCGTGGAGCGCATCCGGAGCCTGGGGCGCGAGGTCGTCGACGAGGGCAACGTCGCCGCCCCCGTCGTCGAGTCGCTCGCCGGCCCGGGAGACGAGAGCGCCCGCTACCTCGCGGAGATCGCCCGGGTCCTCGAGGCGCTCGCCGGGCTGGTGCGCCGGGTCCGGCTCGCGGGACGGCTGCCGGTGGTCCTCGGCGGCGATCACTCGATGGCGGTGGGGACGGTCTCGGGGGTGGCGTCGGCGCCCGGTGACGAGGGCGCCCCCAACCGGATCGGACTGTTGTGGATCGACGCGCACACCGACGCCAACACCCCCGAGACCTCGCCGAGCGGCAACCTCCACGGCATGCCGCTGGCCGCGATTCTCGGGAAGGGGCCGGAGGCGCTGACGCGCGTAGGCGGATTCGCGCCCGGAGCCGCCAGGTTGTCGCCGGCGAACGTCGTGGTGATCGGGGCCCGCAGCGTCGACCCGGCCGAGGCGGCGGTGGTGGCGTCGCTCGGGGTGCGCGTCTACACGATGGAGGAGGTGGACCGGCGCGGCATCTCGCCCATCATCGACGAAGCCCTCGACCGCGCCCTCGACGGGACCGCGGGCCTCCATCTGAGCCTCGACGTCGATGCCCTCGACCCCGCCGCCGCCCCCGGCGTCGGCACCCCGGTGCCCGGCGGGCTGACCGTCCGCGAGGTCCATACGGTGATGGAGCGGGCCGCCGCGTCCGGCCGCCTGCTGTCCCTGGAGGTCGCCGAGGTCAACCCGGTCCTCGACGTGCGCAACCAGACGGCCGAGCTGGCGGTCCACCTCGTGGCGTCGGCGCTCGGAAAGCGGGTGCTGGGCGGGCTCGCCCCGGCCCGCTGATACCACCCCGGATCCCGCCCTTGGCGAGTCCTGCTCCACTCGAAGCGCGAGGAGCAGGTCGATCCGCGCGGCGTTGTGCGCGGGATACAGGTCGACAGGAGCGTCAGCGTCACGAGTCCGGCACGGCCAGCAGGTACCGTGACCGGGTCGGCGCCGGCGGCGCCTGAGAATGGGCCTGCTGCCAACCCGTGACCCCCAGACCGCCGACCACGCCCAAGGCGACGCCCGTCACGTGGACGGTGTGAAACGAGGCCCACGCGACGGAGCGACGGCGCCGGAAACCGGAACGGGTCGTGCCGGAGTGAGGTTGCCCGGCCATGCGGAGCTTCGCAGCGATGCGGCGACTCCAGCCGGCGCTCAGGACGCGGCCGCCGTCGGCTCCACGCGGACGGTCACCACGTCGGTGTCGTGGTACTGCTGGTGGCGCACCGACGAGGCGAAGTGGCGCAGCAGGCGCAGCGAGACCTCCCGATCGCCCGGGGCGTCGCCGCTCCGGTCGCCGAGCAGCGCCAGTTGGTCCTCGATGTTCGCCTCGTCGGTCGCGGCCACGAACTCCAGCTCGGCGGCGGAGCCGTCGCGGCGGGCGGTCAGCAGCAGGTGGCGGCCGTCGGGGGGGGCGCCCTCCCCGGTGGCCTTGGTGAGGGTGAGCAGGGTCTCCTCGCCGACGGCGCGGACCCGGTCGGTCATCGCCGCGCTCCAGCCCTGTCGGGCCGCGAACGCGGCCAGGAACTCGTCGATCTTCGGGTAGGCGTCGACGTTCAGCCCGGTCCGGAGTCGCCGCGGACGGGGCTGCGCGAGCTCGAGGAAGCCGGTCATGAGGATGGCGGCGAGGCCGCCGGCGGTCATGCCGTTCCCGAGCAGCCCGCCCCACCACGGGCCCAGGGCTTCGGGGAAGATCCACTGCTGCTGGAAGCCGGTGCCTACCCAGAACGCGACGCCGGCCACCACCCCCTTGCGGTAGTCGATCCCGTCCTGCACGACCACCTTCATGCCGAGGACGAACAGGACCGACAGCAGGACCACGGTGTATCCCCACACCACGGGGCCGGGAATCGCGAGGATGAGGGCCATGAACTTGGGCAGGAACGCGAGGCCGACGAAGACGGCGCCGATGTACACGCCCACGAGGCGCGAGGTCACGCCGGTGATCTCGGCCACCGCGATGCTCGACGAGTAGGTGGTGTTGGGCACCGTGGCCGCCAGGCCGGAGAGCAGGTTTCCGAGCCCGTCCGCCGCCACCGCGCCCTGCACGGCGCGGAAGTCCACCGCCCGCGGCTTGCGCCACGACACCCGCTGGATGGCGACGCCGTCGCCGATGGTCTCGATGGCCCCGATCAGGGTCACGAAGACGAACGCCGGCAGCAGCGACCAGAAGGTCACCCCGAAGCCGAGGTCGAGCCCGGGCCAGTCGCCCGCGGGCAGGCCGATCCAGCCCGCCTCGGCGATGAGCCGGGTGTCGTAGATGCCGAAGGCCCCGGCGACCACGCAGCCCGAGACGATGCCGATGACCGGCGCCCAGAGGCGCCAGACCCCGGCCGCGCGCAGGGTCACCGCGACGGTGACGACGATCGTGGCGGCGGCGCTGATCGGGGCCGATGCCGGCGAGGCTCCCTCCGGGACCTGCGGCAGCATGTCGAAGACGATGGGCATGACGGTCACCGCGATCAGCATGATGACGGTGCCGCAGACGGTGGGCGTGAAGATGCGCCGCAGCAGGGCGAGCCGGGCCGACAGGGCGAACTGGACGAGGGCGGAGGCCGCGACGAGGGAGGCGAGCATCCCGGGGCCGCCTTCGGCGAGCGCGGTGACGCAGACCGCGATGAAGGCCCCCGAGGTGCCCATCATCAGGATGTAGCCCGAGCCGACATATCCGATGCGGAGCGCCTGGAACACCGTGGTGACGCCGCTGATCGCGAGGGCGGCGAACGCCGCCCACGTCAGGTAGTCTTCGCCCGCCCCCGCCGCGCGCACCACGATGGCCGGGGTGACCACGATGCCCGCCACCGCGAGCATCGCGTACTGGAAGCCGAGCCCCAGGGCCAGGGCGTGCGGAGGCTTCTCGTCGGGCTCGTAGCGGATGCCTCGGGCGGTGTCGGCGGCCTTGGACTCTGTCATCGGCACTCCGTCAGGTCGGCCTGTGATCGTCGGTTGGCTCGACGCTCTCGTCGGCGCGGTCCGGCGAGGGCTTCACGCACGCAGAGCCGCCGCGCCCCGAACCGCGCGATGAACGTGATCGCGGGTGTTGTAGACGTGCGGACACAGGCGCAGTCCGCCCGTGGCCGCGCCGGCGATGCCGTGCTGCTCGTACAGGGCGGTCACCAGGCGTCCCCGTCGGTCCGGATCGACGTCGGCGATCACGACGCCCCCGCTCAGATCGGGCGCCATCGGGGTGACGAGCTCGAAGCCGGCCTCGGCGAGCCCCGTCTTCAGCATCGTCGCCAGCTCGGCGATGCGCGCCTCGACGCGCGCCATCCCCAGGCGGTCGTGGAAGGCGACGGTGGTCGCGACGGCGGCCAGTGCCGCATCGTCGCGCTGGCCCAGCGACTCGAACTTCCGCGCGCCGCGGGGACGGGGCTCGACGGCGCCGCCCCAGCTCGGGGCGACGATGCTCGGCCAGATGTCCGCCACCCGGTCGGCGCGGACGTAGAGCAGCCCGACCTCTTTCGGCCCGAGGAACCACTTGTGGGCGCTGCCCGTCCAGGAGTCGCAGCCGAGGTCCCGCAGGTCGACGTCGAGCGCGCCCCAGCTCTGCGCGCCGTCGACGTGGACGTGGATGCCGCGGCGGTGGGCCACCTCGCAGAGCTCGCGCACCGGGAGCCGCACCCCGCTCACGTTGGAGACGTGGGTCAGGGCCAGCACCCGGGTGCGCGGCGTCAGGGCGCGCTCGAAGACGCCGACCAGCTCGTCCACCCCCGTCGGCGCCGACGGCGTCGTCACCCGCGTCACCTTCAGCCCGTAGCGGGCCGCCCGCACGTCCCAGGCGACGTTGTTGGTGGGGTGGTTCTGGTCCCACACGACGACCTCGTCGCCGGCTTCGAGGGGCAGCCCGGCGTTGACGACGTTGTTGGCCTCGCTCGTGTTGCGCACGAGGGCGATCTCGTCGGCGGTGACCCCGAGCTGCGCCGCCGCCGCCGCGCGCGACGCCTCGAGGAGGGGGCCGAACTTCGCGCGGTTCGGAAACGAGCAGTCGACGTCGATGTCGCGGGTCAGGCCGCTCACCCGCTCGGCCACCACCCGGGGCGAGGGGCACAGGTTCGCGGCGTTCATCGGCACCCGTTCCTCGCGGAACGCGAACTGCCGGCGCACCTCCTCCCAGAAAGACTCGCCGGGGCCCGTCTGCGCGGCCGCGGGGCGGCCGGCCAGCAGCGGCGTGGCGAGGCTGCCGGCGGCCAGGGTGTGCAGGAACGAGCGCCGCGTCGGCGCGGCGGGGTGCGGCGAGACATCGACGCGCTGCGTGGTGTCGACGGTCATGGCTGTCTCCTCATGAGGCCGGCCTGTCGTGCGACCCATTCTATCCGGGTGTGCGGCTGCCGACATCCGCGGAGCGGACTCGCGGCGATCCACCGGCGCCGCGTCGGCCTCCGCCGGTCCCCGCGATCGAGCCGGCCGGCTGCCTGGTCGCGCCGCCTCCGCCCCCGCCTTCGGGCGCCGCGGGGGTGGCGGCGGCCCGCCGCCGATCAGCGGAAACGGGTCAGGGTGATGTCGATCACGCGCGCGCGGGGCTCGTTGCGCCGCCACTGCATCAGGATCGGGCTCTGGTAGCGTCCCTGCGCCAGACGACCCTCGCCGGGGGTCTCCCGGTCGGACACCGGCAGGCTCACCGACCGCTTCACCTGGAGGAAGCGGCGGGCGGGGGCGACGAAGAAGCGCGACAGTATCCGCTCCACCACCGAGTCGCCCAGGCGGAGGACGTCGAACAGCTCGTTGAACACCTGCACGAGGTCGTACTTGGCGTAGTTGATGGTCTTGTTCGGAATGGACCGGGGATCGGAGAGCAGGTCCCGGCTGTTCTCGGCCATGAACCGCAACGGGTTGCGCAGGACCTCGGCGAGGTCGTGGCGCATGAGCAGGGTCTCGTACTCGTTGACGGTCAGGCCGGCCTGCTCCTCGCCGGGGGCGAGGGCGAGCTGAATGCGGCCCTTGTCGACGCCGTGACGCCTGATGAGCTCTTCGCAGCGCTCGAACACCCCGAGGCGGGGGTCCTTGAGGCTGACGGAGTCGACGGGATGCGCGGACATCGGCACCGTCACGCGGTCGCGCGCCACCTCCTCCTCGGTGCAGTAGCCGAGCACGGTGGTCACCCGATGCCGGGCCCGGCCCCGGTTGACGCCGTCGAGATCGATGAAGTAGACCGGCTCGCCGTTCCGGCCGCGGTAGGTCACGCAGCTTCGCAGTCCGGCGCTGATGAACGCGAGATGCGAGTCGGCGTTGCGGGGCTCCGTCCGCCGTTCCGCCTCGGACAGCTCCTCGCGGAGGTCGAGCTGGTCGTGCTTGTAGTCCGCCCCCTCGGGAAACACCCGGCGGAAGAAGGACAGGTACGACCCGAGGCCGCCGAGCCGCCGGTTCAGACGGGTGGCCAGACTCTGATCGAGATAGCCCGCGGTGGTGTGGTAGGAGCTGTACAGGGCCAGCGGGAACGGCTCGAGAATGTCGCCGTGGGTTTCGGACACCCGTCGGCGAACGTCGACCAGATCGATGCGCGTGCGCGGGCGTACGGTGAGCGCGACCTCGACGGGCGCAGGGGCCATCGAAGCGCCATCATAACCCGAAACGGTGCGCCGGCGCGTTGCCGAAGGGAGAGCCATGGCGGTCCGTCAGGGGGACGGCGCGAGTCCCGGCCGCGCCGTCGGCGGCGGTGGCAACCGCGCGCCCGGAAGCCTCGCGCGCCCGCCGCGCCGGTCGACTGCGGCGGGGACTCTCGCCGCGGGCTCGTGGTGTGCCGCAACTGTGGTTCGTGGGACGATTGCGAGCGGCCTGCTTCGGTGTCCATCCACGCTTGCCGCGATTCAACACGGAAACTCCACAGCCGGACACTAGCAGCTCAGGCAGCGATGGTTGTTCTTCGCGCCCAGGCTCTCGAGCAGGGCGATGGTGTCGGGGAACGGCTGAATGCGCTGCACGGGGCCGTTGGCCATGTCCACGGTGGTCTGTCCGCGCCGGCTCACCGCGGTGACGTCGACGCCGCGGTCGACGAGGTAGCGGATCAGGGCGTTGTCCCCCCGGGCGGCGGCATGATGGACCGCGTTGTAGCCGTTGTGGTCGCGGAAATGGACGTCGAGGCCGTTTTCCTCGACGAGGAACCGGACCGCGGGGAGCCAGCCGCCGGGCACGTGGCGGTGGGAGTTGCCCGCGTAGCCCTGGCCGTAGCCGACGCCGGCCGCCGCGAGCAGCGGGGACACGGCGGGGCCGCCGAGGGGGACCGGCGGCAGCCCGGACGGGTCGGGGTAGGGGAGTCGCCGGCGGTTCGGCACGGTGACGGTCGGAAGATGCGGGTCCGCCCCGTGCGCCAGCAGCAGGCGCATGGCCTCGATGTCGAGGGCGTAGGCGGCGCGCCAGAACGCGGTGGCGCCGGCGCGGTCGACCCCGAGCAGGTCGCGGTTGTAGGTCGTGTACCACAGCGACCGCTCGAGCCGCGCGTCGACGTCGGCCCCCGCCTCGAGCAGCGCCCGCATCACGTCGAGGTACGAGGCGGCCTGCTGCAGGTGGTCGGTCGGCTGGGGATGCCGCGCCTTCGGGGCCCAGTGCATGTTGAGGGCGCCGTAGAGCGGGGTCGCGCCAGCGTCGCTCGCCAGCGTGGGGTCGGCCCCCGCCTCGAGGAGCCGCAGGGCCAGGTCGAAGTGGCCGTTGATGCACGCGATGAGCAGGGGGCTGGTCCCGTCGGCGGCGCTCACCTGGTTGACGTCGGCCCCGCCCGCGATCAGGGCCTGCGCGGTCCCCGCGTGGCCGTCGCGCGCCGCGAGGAGCAGCGCCGTCAGCCCGCCGTGGGTCCCGACGAGATCGGCGTAGCCGAGCGGCTCCGGCTCTCCGCCCCGGTCGGCTTCCGCCGCCGGGACCGCGGGTCGCGGCGGGACCTGACGTCGAAGGGGCGGTCGCGCGACCCGCGGGCGACCGGGGCCGCTGGACGGCGGGC
>JAJEFC010000066.1 GCA_022820675.1 Vicinamibacteria bacterium
CAGGAGGTCCTTGGCGCCCCAGGGGATGCCGTGCAGCGGCCCCCGGTAGGTCCCCGCCGCGATCTCCTCGTCGGCCCGCCGGGCCTGACGCCGGGCGAGGTCCTCGGTGTAGCTGACCACGCAGTGCAGCTTCGGGTCGTGCTGCTTCAGCCGCGCCAGGTAGAGCTCGGTGAGCTCCGACGGCTTGACCTGCCGCGTCTCGACGAGCCGCGCGAGGTGGGTGACGGGCAGGAAGGCCAGGGCCTCGTCGCTCGCGGGCATCGAGACGCTGACCGGCTCGCGCCGGTTGGGGCCGCGATCGGTCGGCAGGGTCATGCCCGGCGGCACCGGGTTGAACACGATGGCCGGCTGCTGCGAGTTACCGAGGTTGGCCGCCCGCAGGGTCTCGTAGTCGCGCCGCCGGTCGCCCGGGCCGTTCAGGCGCTCGGCCAGCCGCTGGAGCTCTTCGGGGGTGAACTCCAGCCCGGCGATCCGCTGCGCGGCCTCGAGCATCTCCACCGTGACGACGTCCGCGTCCTGGGCCACGGCCACGAGGGCCCCGGGCAGCAGGGTCGAGCCGAGGCCGACCGCCGACAACGCGCCGAGGAAGTGCCGCCGGTTCGTCGCGAGCTTCAGGTCATCCATGGTCAGGTCCTGTCCGTCGTCCGGTGGGAAGAGGGCGTCGTGCTCGTCATTCGCGTCGGTGCTTCCGCGTCCGCGGCGCGCTGGAGGCGGTCCCATTCTACTGAATCCGCGCGGCGGGCTACTGAATCCGCGCGGCGGGCTCCGGCCGCGCCCGGCCGCGCTCGGACCGCCGCCGGGCACACGATCCCGATCCGCTTCCGGAGAGCCGCACGAGGGCATGCAGACCTCGCCGATCGCGGTCCCGACCAGCGGCGCCCGCCCGCCACCCGCCTGATACGATGCGCCGCGTGGACGTGCACCCGTTCGGCTGGCTCTCGCTGCTGCCCCCGGCCCTGGCCATCGGCCTCGCCATCGCCAGCCGGCGAGCGATTCCCGCCCTGCTGGCCGGCACCTGGATCGGCTGGCTCATCGTCAACGGCTGGCGGCCGCTCACGGCCACCGCCGCCGCCGCGCGCGGCATCGGCGACGTCCTCGCGAATCCCGGACAGGCCCGCGTGGTCCTGTTCACGATTCTCATGGGGGTCCTGATCCGCTGGATGCAACAGACCGGCGGGGTCGCCGGGTTCCTGCGGTGGGCCCGCCGCCGGCCCTGGTCGAACAGCCGCCGCGGCGCCCGGCTGATGGCCGCCACGGTCGGGCTGGGCGTGTTCATCGAGTCGACCATCACCTGCCTCGTGGTGGGCACCGTCGCCCGGCCGTTCTTCGACCGGCACCGCATCGCGCGCGAGAAGCTGGCGTACATCTGCGACGCCACGTCGGCTCCGGTGTGCATGCTGATTCCGCTCAACAGTTGGGGCGCGGTGGTGCTCGCCCTGCTGGCCGCCCAGGCCGAGCTGGGCCGGCTCGGCGATCGGGCCCCCCTGGCGGTCTTCCTCGCCGCCGTCCCGCTGAACTTCTACGCCTTCCTGTCGGTGCTGCTGGTCTTCGCGGTGGCCGCCACCGGATACGACGTCGGGCCGATGCGCGGCGCCGAGCGCCGGGCTCGGGACGCGGGGACGCCGACGGACCGGGCCGTCGCTCCGCGTCCGCGGGCCGAAGCGGCCGGTGGAGGGTCGGGCGGGACTCGGCCGGGCGAGGACGGCGGAGCTTCGGACGAGACTGCACGCGACGGACCGGAAGGCGGGCTCGGGGAAGGCGGGCTCGGGGAAGGCGCGCTCGGGGAAGGCAGGCGCCGGGGCGGCAGGCGCGCCGACCACGGACGTGGGGAGGACAGGCGCGCCGCCCACGAACGTCCGAACGGCAGGCGCGCCGACACCGGACGTTGGGACGGCAGGCCGTCGGAGGGCGACGGGCTCGCCGAGGGCGGCCGGCTCACGGGCGACCGGCCGGGGCGCGCGCGGCATCTGGCGGCACCGCTCGCCGTGATGATGGGGACGGCGCTGGCCGGCATCGCCGCCACCGGCGCAGCCGGCGCGCGTGCGGCCGGCATCGCCGATCCCACGCTGATGGACTGGCTGGAGCACGCCTCCGGCTCGACCGCGGTGCTGGCCGCCGTCGTCGCCGCGCTCGCGGTCCTGGGCGTCGCCGCGACCGCCTCGGGCGACGCCCGTCCCCGCGAGCTGGCGGACGCGGCGTGGCGCGGGGCCGCCTCGATGCTCCCCATCGCCACCGTGCTGGTGCTGGCCCTCGCCATCGGCGGCGTCTGCGGGACGCTGGGCACGGGGCCGTTCATCGCCGACCGGGCCGCTCCGCTCCTCACCCCGGCTCTCGCCGCGCCCGTGGTCTTCGTGACCTCCGCCGTCATCGCGTTCGCGACGGGGACGAGCTTCGGCACCTTCGCCATCATGATCCCGCTCGCCGTGCCCCTCGCCGCGGCCATGCAGGTCGACGGCGCCGGCGTCTCGCTGCCCCTGGTGGTCAGCGCGGTGCTCGGCGGCGGCGTGTTCGGCGACCACTGCTCGCCGATCAGCGACACCACCGTCATCTCGTCGGCGGCGGCCGGCAGCGACCACATCGAGCACGTGCGCACCCAGGCCCCCTATGCCCTGGCCGCGGCCGCGGCCGCCGTGGTGCTCTATCTGCTGGCGGGATTGCGGATGACCGGGTGAATCTGCTGGCGGGATTGCGGATGACCGGGTGACCGGTCGCCGGGACGCCGGGCCGCGGGGTCGGCACGGCGCTGCACCGCACGCCTCATCGCCCCGCGGAATACGGCGGCGCCTCGGCGGAAGCGCGCCCCGGGAGCCGCGCGACCGGTCTCCGCATCGGTCCCGCGAGATCGGTCTCGCGGGTTCTTTGCGATGACCCATCCCACGAACGCTCGTCGAGCTCGGTTTCGCGGGATCGGCTGGCGCGGGATCACTCGCGCGTGATCTTCCCGATGACGTACCCTCCGGACCGTTCGTCGAGGTCGAGCTCGAGGCAGCCGCGCGACTGCGCCTCCTCCAGGAGGTCGTTGAACGACCCGAAGCCGTAGGCCGACTCGTTGAACCCGGGGCGCCGCCGCTTGAGGGTCTGCTTGATCATCGACCCCCACAGCTTGGCGCGGTCGCCGCGCTCGGCGTAGATGGCCTCGGCCGTCTGGATCACGAGGTCGATGGCCGGCTGCACCGGGTCGTCCTTGTCGTCCTTCCTGGCGGGCGCGGCGGCGGCCTTCTTCTGCTTCTCCTTCTCCGCCGACCCCTTCCCCCGCCCCTTGCCGCGGGACCGGCGGCGGGCGGGCGGGCGCTCCGCCACGAGGTCGTCGTAGAAGATGAACTCGTCGCAGTTGTTGACGAGGAGGTCCGAGGTGGCCTTCTTCACCCCCACCCCGATGACCGCCTTGGCGTTCTCGCGCAGCTTGCTGACGAGCGGCGAGAAGTCGGAGTCGCCGGAGATGATCACGAAGATGTCGATGTGCTCCTTCGTGTAGCACAGGTCGAGGGCGTCGACGACCATGCGGATGTCGGCCGAGTTCTCGCCCGACTGCCGCGCGTGGGGAATCTCGATGAGCTCGAACGCCGCCTCGTGCATCGGCGCCTTGAACTCCTTGTAGCGGTCCCAGTCGCAGTACGCCTTCTTGGCGACGATGCTGCCCTTCAGCAGCAGCCGCTCGAGCACCGGCCGCACGTCGAACCTGTCGAGCTTGGCGTCGCGGACCCCCAGGGCCACGTTCTCGAAGTCGCAGAAGACCGCCAGATTGCCGTCGCCGTTCAAGAATGGACTCCTGTCTGCTCGCCGTCGGCAGGCAAGGACAGCGACGGGAATCACCTTGCCACGTGCCCAAGGCGGGAACCGCCGAAAACCGGCTACATCCGGGTTGCAGTTGGCAACCTCAGGTCGATCACTGCCTCAAACCGACGAGCCACGCCTCCCGGCCGATCATCGGCCCGGGTCGGCCGCGGCCTCCGCGGTCTGCCGGGCCAGCACCTCGTTGAACAGCGCCTCGACGTCGTCCAGCTCTTCCCAGTAGCCGTCGGGATCGATGAACGGGTTGGGGCCGTCGCCGAGCCGCGCGTACTTCTCGGCCATTCGATACATGGCCGGGTGCGATCCCAGAGGCACGTCCGGCCGGAGCGACCGCAGGACCCGGAAGCCCTGCCGGTACTGCTCGACGATGGTGGGGTTGTCGGGATTGTCGACGAACCGGAAGTTCGGGTTGCTGCCCATGCTGCCGATGATCACCACGTCGTGCAGCTCGCCGTCCTCCTCGATCCGCATCGTCCACGTGGTGCAGCCGCGCGTGTGCCCCGGCGTCAGGCGCGCCGTCAACGTCGTGCCGCCGAGCGTGACCGTCGCCCCGTCCTGCAGCACCCGGTCGATCGGATGCGGCTTGCCGCCCGGACGCATGCGCTCGAGGGCCGGCACGTCGCCGGCCATCGCCATCACCTGGGCCCCGGTCATCTGCTTCACCAGCGCGTCGCCTTCCATGTGGTCGGCATGGGCATGGCTCCCCAGGATGATGCGGATGTCGTCGAAGGCGAAGCCCAGCCCCTCGACCGACGACTTCAGGCCGTCGACCGCCCGCTCCCAGTTGGTGTTGATCAGGATGTGCCCCTCGGGCGTCGCGACCAGGAACGAGGCGAGGCTGCGCGTCCCGACGTAGTGGAGATTCCCGACGATCTTGTGCGGGGGGAAAGGGGTCACCTGATCCTCGGGCGACCCGACGTTTCGGCGGAACATCTCCTCGGCCGTCAGCCGCCCCGCGCGCTCCTGCGCCTCGGCCGCAACGGCGCCGAGGAGGGCTGCGCCGGCCATCACCACAACGATCGATCTGCCCTTGACCACCAACACCCCTCCAATGCCGAGCCGGCCGCGTCCGCGCCCGCCCGGCGTCTGAATCGCGTCCGACTGCGAGCAGCCCGTGGCAAAACCGCGCTGAATTCGAGCCGCGATGCAACGCGGGGGTTCCGCCACGGGCCACGAGCCTCCCCGCACCAGCCCGCCGATCGCACGCCCGGCGTCTGAATCGCGTCCGGCTGCGAGCAGCCCGTGGCAAGGGGCCCTTGCCGCCATTCGAGCGGCGACGCCGCGCGGGTTCCGGCGCGGGCCGCGAGCCTTCCCGCACCGGCCCGCCGATCGCCCGCCCGGCGTCTGAATCGCGTCCGGCCGCGAGCAACCCGTGGCAAGAGGCCCCGTCGCATTCGAGCGCCGATGCAACGCGGGGCTCCGCCACGGGCCGCGAGCCTTCCCGCACCGGCCCGCCGATCGCCGGCCGGAGAAACGAAGGCGGGTCCGGGGTCGTCCCCCGGACCCGCCCAGGTGTCGTGCCGGCCAACGGAGCCCCGGCGAGGCGCCGTTGCCCGACAGCCGACGGTGACGCGCGAGAGCCGGCCGCACCGGCTCTCGTGCCGCGGGATCGCCTACTCGGCCGGCAGCCGCAACGCCGCCAGCGACGCCGGGAAGACGCCGCCCTGCGCGATCTGCACGACGATGTACTGATCGCCCTCGTGCTCGTAGGTCATCATGCCGTACTGACCCGGCGCGGGCAGCTCGACGGTGCCGACCAACTCGCCCGTCGCCTTGTTCCGCGCGTCGAGCACGGCCGGTCCGTTCATGCCCCGCGTGGTCAGCAGCAGGCTGCCGGTGACCATGGACACGGCCCGGCTGCCGCCGCCGACCCCGGTCAGGTCGACGCCCTGCAGGGCCGGGTGCCGCCGCATCCGCTCGGACGCCTCGCCCACCGGCTGCCACCACAGGTGCTCGCCCGTGTTCATGTCGATGGCGGTGATGCGGTTGTAGGGGGGCTTGTGCATCGGCAGCCCCTGGGGGCCGCCCCAGCCCACGCCGCCGCCCTGCACCCAGTCGGACACCGTGGTGCCCGTCGTCCAGCAGTCGCCCTCGGACGACGTGCACGAGTGGGTGTCGCCGTCGGTGTTGGTGCCCGGCTGCACGAGCCGGCCCGAGCACTGCGGCCCCGACGGCTGGTAGAGGATGCCGGTGGTGGGGTCGAGCGACGCCGGGTTGGTGATGTTGAGCCCGCCCGAGCAGCCGATCCAGCCCTGCACCGGCTCGTTGTGGCCCTCCGGCAGCGGCGGCATGTAGGGCCCGCCGATGCGGAAGTTGCTCATGATCTCGAGCGCCTCGGCCCGCAGCTCGGGGGTGAAGTCGATGACGTTCTCCTCGGGCAGGCCGAGGGCCTCGAGCGGCGCGGGCCGGGTCGGGATCGGCTGGGTCGGCGAGAGCTGCTCGCCGGGCACGACCGACTGCGGCACCTCGACCTCCTCGATCGGCCACACCGGCTCGCCGGTCTCCCGGTTGAAGGCGAAGGTCAGGCCCTGCTTGGTGGTCTGGATGGCCATCGGCACCTCTTCGCCGTCGACGTTGACGTCCACGAGGATGGGCACGTTCGGCAGGTCGTAGTTCCAGATCGGGTGGTGCACGGTCTGGAAGTGCCAGACCCGTTCACCGGTCTCGACGTCGAGAGCGATGATGCTCGTGCCGAACAGGTTGTCCCCCGGCCTGAACCCGCCGTAGTAGTCGATGGTCGGCGCGTTGGTGGGAATGTAGACGATGCCCCGCTCGAGGTCGGCGGCCATCGGCGCCCACGACGACACGTCGCCGGTCCACTGCCACGCGTCGTTCTCCCACGTGTCGAACCCGAACTCGCTCTCGGTCTGGGGAATGACGTTGAACTTCCACTTGAGCTGGCCGTTGCGCAGGTCGTAGCCGAGGATGTCGCCCGGCACGTTCTCGATGCGGCTCTGGCTGTACCCCTGCTCGTGCGAGTTGCCGACGACGATGGTGTCGTTGACCACGATGGGGGGCGACGAGTTGGTGATGTAGCCCAGCTCCGGGTCGAGCCCGCTGTAGGGGTCGTAGGGGTGGCCGAGGCCCGCCAGCAGGTCGACGACGCCGGTCTCGGGGAACCCGGGGATGTCAACCGGCGTCCCGAATCCTTCGATGTGGTCGCCGGTCTTGGCGTCGAGCGCGTGCAGGAAGAACGCTGGCGTCACGATGAAGATGACCCCCCGCCCGTCGACCTCGGAGTAGGCCACGCCCTTGCCGTAGGCGGCCCGCATCGACTGCTCCCAGCGCTCGGTGTTCGGCTCGCGGTACGTCCACAGCGTCTCGCCGGTCGCCGGGTCCATGGCCACCACCGTGCGCCGGTAGCCGGCCACGGTGTAGAGGACGCCGTCGATGTAGCTGGGCGTCGACCGCGACGCGTAGTTGGTGTGCGGGCTGTAGTTGTCGCCCCGCCAGACCCACGCCACCTCGAGATCCTCGAAGTTCTCGGCGTTCACCTGGTCGAGCGGCGAGAACCGGGTCCCCCAGGCGTCGCCGCTCTGGTACCACCACTCCCCGTGGGGCGTGCCTCGATCCTGCTCCTGGGCCGCCGCGCCGGTGACCGCCAGGGCCGCCGCCAGCAGCGTGATCCACGAGAGGCGTCCGGCCCGCCCGCGACGTTGTGCCTGTGCTCTCATCCGTTCCCTCCGAACCTTGGTTGCCGGGACTGCGGGCACGGGACACGACCGCGGGGGCAGGCGCTCCGCCCGCCGCGATCCCGGCCGGCGATGGCCGGGCGCCCCGTACCGGTGACGAGCAATTCCGAGGAGACGATTATACGCGCGTCGGGCGCGGTCGCGTTATCCTCTGCCGCATGACGAACCCCTCCACGCCGTGGCGGGTGCCCCCTTGCCGCATGAAGAACCGCGCCGCCCCCTGGCGGGTGCTTCCGGCCTCAGCCGCCGTCTGCCTCGTCGTCGCGGCGGGGGCCGCCCTCGCCCAGGAGCGCCGCATCGCGAGCCCGCCGGGACGCTCGGCCACCCAGGTGGGCGGCGCCTACGACGCGCGGGCCGGCAACGTCGGCGGCCGCTGGGTCGAGATCCGCTACGGCCGGCCCATCCGGCGGGGCCGCGACATCTTCGGCCCCGACGACTACCGCGAGTTCCTGAACGACGGGGCGGAGGTCTGGCGGGCCGGGGCCAACCAGAGCACCCGGCTCATCACCGAGACGGCCCTGGCGCTCGCGGACACGACGATCCCGCCCGGCGAGTACACCGTGTTCATCGACCTCCAGGCCGACCCGTGGGAGCTCATCGTCTCGCGGTGGCCGGCCCAGCTCACCTACGACTTCGACAACCGGGACGCGCTGTGGGGGGCCTACGAGTACACGCCGGACCGGGACGTGGTGCGCGTGCCCATGACGGTCGAGACGCTCGACCACTCGTTCGACCAGCTCTCGTGGCAGTTCCTCGACGTGACGGCCGACGGCGCCACCCTCGCCCTCCTCTGGGAGCGGACCCTGGCCTCGGTGCGGTTCACCTTCGAAGGTGAGTAGGCGTCTCCGCCGCACAACGGCGTGGGCTGGTGGCTGGCCGGATGGGAAGCCGCGGAACTACGAGAGGAGCCGGTCACCGAGCAGGCCGTAGGTCACCACGAACAGTACGGCGACGGCGGCGACCATACAGACCAGCAGCACGACCATCGTCGCCGCGTCCCTCGCGACCGCCTTCAGGGAAAGCGGGTCCTCGCGCCGCCCCGCTCACGGGCGCGGATCTTCGACCGCCTCGAGCAGGGCGCGGTAGCGCGCGTCCGCCTCCTCGACGCGCGGCTCGAGCAGGCGCCGCTGGCCGGGCCACATCTCGGACAGCAGGCTGCGCGTCTCCCACGGCTCGAGGTCGCGGTCGGGGTCGACCGCCTCGGTCAGCAGCTCCCGCAGCCGGGCCCGCTGCTGGGCGACGAGCTCGGGGACGCGCTCGTCCCGGTAGAAGGGCCGGCCCGCCACGATCACGTAGACGGGCGCGCTGTGGGCGACGGTCAGGTTGCCCGGCTCCTGCCGCTCGCCGAACGCGCGGACGGCCAGCCACAGGCTGCGGTCGGCGGTCACCGTCGCCCGCAGCCGGACGCGGTCGCGGCCGCGGGCCGGCTCGGTGGCGACGACCTCGCCGTGCACGACCAGCTCGAGCCGGTCGAGCCGGTCGAGGTCGGGGTTGAGCGACGCCTCCGCCACCACCTCGACCTGGGCGCCCGGCTCGACGTGCAGCTCGTCGCCCGGCGCCCCGCCGTTGGCGGCGACCTCGAGCAGGGGACCGTTGGTGACGTAGACGCGGCCGGCGCGGAAGGCGGCGAACCAGGCGTCGACGCTGAACGGGCCGTCGATCCGCGCGTAGCTGCGCACCACCCCCGGAAGGTCCATGTAGGGGAAGTCCGAGCCGGCGGCGGGCAGGAGCTTGTAGCCGAGGTCGAGGAACCCGTACCAGAGGTCGGTGGGCAGCCGGCCCTGCTGGAGGATCTCGACGAAGTCGACGATGCCGAAGGGCACGTCGAGGGCGATGCCGCGGCGCCCGTTGAACAGCTCGGCCTGGTGGGCGTAGCCGGACACGCCGCCCTGCCGGCGCGACTCCTCGAAGACCCGGTGGTAGAGGAAGTAGCCCTCGGGGCCGACGTGGAGCGGCCGCTGCAGGTTGTGATGGATGGTGTGGCCGCGGTGGACGGTGCGGGGGTCCTCCTGGCCCGAGACCAGCACGTGGCCGTCGCGCTCGAAGCGGCCCGCCTCGCCCCACGCCGGCTGCCCGAAGTGGGTCCCCGCCATGTTGCCCATCTGCAGCAGGTTGGCGACGTGCACGTCCTCGGCCGCCACCACTGCCCAGGTGTTCTCGTCGCGGACGGTGTGGCGCTCGACGTGGACGTGGGCGTCGCCCGAGTACCAGCCCCGCGCCGGCTCGTCGGCGTAGCGCTCGAGGGCGACGGAAACGGCGGCGGTGTCGCCGGGCCCGACCTCGACCTCCGCGTGATGGATGCGGTACTCGATGCCGCGGGTGACGACGAGCTCGTAGGTCCCCGCGGGGACCCGGGCCTCGTAGCCGCCGTCCACGTAGAACGCCTGGCGGTGCGGCGACGGCCAGAAGGTGCGACGTGTGAGCGAGAGACGCCGGACCTCGTCGGTGTAGCGGTGGACGAGAATCGCGTCGTCCGACGGCAGGGGCATCCGGCCCGTGGCGTCGTAGAGGCCGACGCGG
>JAJEFC010000053.1 GCA_022820675.1 Vicinamibacteria bacterium
CGCCCCGCTGCAGGATCTCGGGCACCGGCTGGTTCAGCACCGCGAACATGTCGGGCGTCGGGCGGAACCGCAGGGCGGAGTTGGGCACGCGCAGCACGTTCTCCCTCCTCGCGATCTCGAGCGTCACGGTGGCGGTCATCCCGGGCTTCAACCGGAGATCGTTGTTCGGGACGTCGATGACGGTTGCGTAGGTCACGACGTTCTGCAGCACCACCGGCTCGAGGCGGATCTGCGAGACGGTCCCCTCGAATTGCTCTGCCGCGTACGCGTCGACGGTGAAGGTCACCGGCTGACCCGGCCGGATGCGGCCGACGTCCGACTCGTCGATGTTGGCGATGACCTGCATCTCGGTCAGGTCCGCCGCGATGATGAACAGCTCGGGGGCCGACATGCTGGCCGCCACCGTCTGTCCGACGTCGACCTGCCGGGCGATGACGATGCCGTCGATGGGGGCGGTGATGACGGTGTGGCCCAGGTTGACCTCGCTCTGGTTCAGCGACGCCCGCGACTGGATGACGCTGGCCTCCGCCGACTGGAGCTGGGCCTGGGCGGACCGGACCGCGACCTGCGCGGCCTCGAGCTCGGAGGCCGCGATGAGGTCCTGGGCCGCGAGCTCCTCCGAGCGGCGCAACTGGGTCCGCGCGTCCTCGAGGGCGACGGTCAGCCGGGCCACGTCCGCCTCGGAGCGCGCGAGGTTGGCGCGCGACTGCTCGACCTGGGACTCGAAGAGCGACGGCTCCAGGCGGGCGATGACCTCCCCTTCGCGGACGATGGAGTTGAAGTCGGCGTACAGCGCGTCGATGATGCCCGAGACCTGGCTGCCCACCTGCACCGTGGTCACCGCCTCGAGCGCCCCCGTCGCGCCCACGGTGTCGACCACGTCTCCCCGCGCGAGGTTCACGGTGCTGACCTCCGGGATGAACTCCGACGTCCGGAACCCCAGGTAGCCGTACGCGGTGATCCCGAGGGTGGCCAGCACGACGACGATGGAGAGCTTCTTCATGGGGTACGGTCCTCACTGCGTGTGCGTGTCGTTCGGAGCCTCCGGCGACCCCACTCGAGGGAGCTACTGGATGATCTGGATGCCCGCCTGCGACAGCGACGTTCGTTGCACGCGGTCCAGCTCGATGAGCGCCTTCTGCTGATCGAGGATGGCCCGAAGCTCGGTGTCCTGGGCGGTCGAGAGGTCCCGCTGCGCCTGGACCACGAAGAAGTTGGTCGACAGCCCCGCGTCGAAGCGGCTCTGCTCGGCCGCGAGCTGCTCCTCGGCGAGCTCGCGGGCGGCGGTGGCGGCCTCGATGCGCCGAACGATGGCCCGGATCTGGAGGACCGCGTTGGTGACCTCGGTGGCGACCTGGAGCTCGAGCTGCCGGAGCTGCGCCTCGACCTGCCGGGTCTGGAGCTGCGCCCGCGCGTAGGCGGCGTCGGCCGCGCTGGGGCCGATCGGGTAGCTCACGTTGAGCTGCACCGTCCACACCGGGTAGTCGAGATCGACCAACTGGTCGAACGCGTCGTTGATGCCCCCCGGGATCTCCGTCAGCACCGCGCCGCCGAGGCCCGAACGCAGGAAACGCGTGCCGCCCTGCCCCTGCAACTGGTAGCTGCCGGTGAGGTCGACCGAGGGCAGCCGCTGATTGCGCATCGACGACAGGTTCACCTCGTTGATGTCGAGCTGCCGGCGCGACCGCTCGAGGTCGGTGCGTTCATCGAGGGCCCGGCGGACGGTCGCCTCGAGGTCGATCGGGGCGGGAGCGAGGGTCGGGAGGTCGATGGGGTTCAGCGTCGCCCGCCAGTACTCGTCGCCGGTGCCGTCGACGATCAGTTGCTTCAGCACGAGCTCGGCCGTCGCCAGGGCCTGCTCGGCCTGGGCGAGGGTCTGGCGGCGGGCCGCCGCCTCGGAGCGAGCCTGCACGACGTCTATCGGGGCCAGGGTGCCGATCTCGACCCGGGCCTCGTTGTCGCGGACGAGGGCCTCGGCCAGATCCAGGGCCTGCTGCTGAACCTCCACCGACCGCGTCGCGTAGACGAGCTCCCAGTAGGCGTCCCGGACCGCCGACACCGTGTTCGTGATCGTCTGGCGGAGGTCGATGTCGGCGATGTCGCGGTTGATGCGGGTGACCTGTATCCCCTGCCGTATCGGATCGATCCGGAACCCGCGGAGCAAGGGCTGCGTGTACGAGGCCTGCACGGTCGAACGATAGCTGGGGTTGAAGCTGGTGAAGAAGTTGGTCGACTCCGAGCGGTTGTTGTTGAAGTTGACCTGGTAGCGGCCGCCGCCCCACCCGACCTCCTGGCTGACCCCGCTGTTCAGGCTCACGGTGTCGCTGACGACCGACAATCCGCCGTCGAGCTGCGTCTGGGACGGGTTGGTGCGCGAGTTGTTCTGGAAGTTGGTGTCGAACGTGGGGCGATACGCCGCGAGCTGCTGGGCGAGGTTCAGATCGAACACCTGCGGGTTCAGCCGCTGGACCGCGAGATCCAGGTTGCGCTCGAGGGCCCGCGCCACCGCCTCGTCCAGGGTCAGGTCGATCCGGGGGGCCGCCCCGGGCGACTGCACCGCGGCCAGGCGCGCGCGAGCCTGGGCCAGCAGGTCGTCGACACGATCGGCGGGGGAGGGCTGGGCGCCGGCTGCGGCCGGCAGCTTCAGGAGCACCGCCAGGGCGGCGGCGGCGACTGCTCGGGGCGGGACGCTCCACATGGCGATGGTGCTCCTTCACGGTTCGCCGGACGGTGACGCCGGCCGCAACGGGCGGCGGCACGCCGGCGCTTGCGCGGTTTCGTATATGTAGACTCGCCGGGTGGCACGAATCTTCCGCGCCGGGCGCCGCCTTTCTCCCACAAGACCGATTCGGACGCTGAGCAAGGGCGACGGTGACACCGGCCTCCCCGTGCGGCGGCTGGCGCGGACGCCTGGTGCAGTGCCACAGCCAAGAGTTCGGGTATGCGGTGCTGACAAGTCGTTGACGATGTGACCGATACGGCCAGGTCGTGCCCGAAGATAATGGCGTGAAGCACCACAAGTGGTCCGTCACACCAAAAACTTCGGGCCTGGACGTGGGTTTATGGCCCGCAATCGTTGACGAATCAGAGCACCCATGTCCGAACTTTTGGTCGTGACGCAGCACTAGCTGGCAGCCCGTGGTGGAAGTCTCCGCTGCATTCGGGCAGCGGTGCGTCCCGCCTGACTGCGTTGTTCGTCGGTTACGTATGCCCAATATGCGCCCTCCTCACGCCTTGTCGGGCGGGCGCCTCGCTGCTCTCGGTGCAACGCGGGGTTCCACCACGGGCTGCTAGCCGCACCGGTTTCGGGAACGCTCGGCGCGGCCGTTGTCCCGTCTCAGGTTCATCCATTCGTTGAGCGCCGCGCGCTGAGCCGGGTTCAGGACGCGATACATGCGGAAGACCATCAGGGTCCGGGTCTTGCTGAGCTCGCTCCGTGCCGCCTCGACGCGGTCGATCTGGCGGGTGATGTCGATCTCCTCGACCTGCATGTTGGCGATCATCCGCGACAGCGTCCGTTCTTCTCCGTTCAGGCGGCGGTAGGACTCGTGCATCTTGGGCAGCGAGCGTTGATAGATGCGATCGAGGTCGGCGGCCTGCTCCTCGCTCAGATCGAGCAGCGCCGTCACTTCCGCCGATTGCCACCAGCGATGCGGCCGCCGGTTCTGCGCGTCGGCGTCGGGGGGCGCCACGGCGCCCGCCACCACGAGAGCGACCAGGAGACTGACCCACCAGCGCATCGATCTTCCTCCAGCGGAATGACGGCGTCCTGCCACTCCAAGACTCTCGGAAAACGGCGAGCGTTTACTGTGCGGGCTCCGGCTGCCCGGCGAGGGCGCCGAGCCGGTCGATGACCTGACCCACGGCGGAGTCCGGGGTCGACGCGCCCGCGGTCAGGCCGACGCTGACGAGCGGCAGGTCGGGAAGCCAGTCGCGGCTCCGCGCTTCCGCCGCCGTCGCCGCGCTCCGGTCGTCGTGCACGGGACGGTGCCGGACCTCGCGCCTCGACACCAGGTCGTTCGCGTCGGCAATGTGATAGGTCGGCACCCGCTTGCCGGCGAGGCGGGCCAGGTTCCTGGTGTTGCTGCTGTTGTAGCCGCCGATGACGATCATCAGATCGAGGTCGCGGTCGGACAGCAGCACCTCGATGGCGTCCTGCCGATCCTGGGTGGCGCTGCAGATGGTGTCGAACGCCCGGTAGTGCCGGTCGAGCTCGGCGCCGTCCCCGTACCGGTCGATCATGGCCTCGCGGATCATTTCGCCGATGGCGAGGGACTCGGACATCAGCATCGTGGTCTGGTTGGCGAGGCCGATGCGCTGGAGGTCCCGACGGGGGTCGAAGCCGGGCGAGGCGGCGCCCGCGAACCGCGACAGGAATGCGGAGGCGTCGCCCCCGCGCCGGATGTAGTCGCACACGATCCCGGTCTCGGCGCGATCGACCACGACCAGGGATCGTCCGTCCGGGTACTGCAGGGCCTGGGAAGCGGTGGCGACGGTCTCTTCGTGCCTCGCCTTGCCGTGAATGATCGCGGTGAACCCGTCGCGGGCGTACTGGCGCACGTTCTTCCACACGTTGAGGACCGACCCGCACGTCGTGTCGACCAGCGTGCAGCCCTGCTGCTGTAGACGCAGCAGCATCGAGACGGTGACGCCGAATGCCGGGAGGATGACGACGTCGTCCGGCCGGAGCGCGAGCTCGTCCTCACCGGCATCGCTCAGGAACCGGATGCCGGCATCGCGCAACCGGTCGTTGACCCGCGGGTTGTGGATGATCTCGCCGGTGAGGTAGATGGACCGATCGGGGAAGCGACGGCGCGTCTGGTACGCGTAGTCGACGGCCCGGTCGACACCGTAGCAGAACCCGAACTCGCTGGCCAGGTAAAGCTGCAGCCGCCCCATCCTCCGCTGGTAGCCGGCTGCCCGCACCTCGTCCACGAGAGTGCTGTGGTAGTGCGCGGTCAGCTCGTCCGCGACCTCGTGCTTCAACGAGAGCCCCTTGCGGAACATCCGGACCGGCTGCGCTGCTTCGGTCATGGCCGTCGGCGCGCCCTCCGGCGTGGTGGATTCACCGGGCGCCGGCTCTCGCGCATCATCGGACGGCGGCGGGGAGGTCGGTCACGCGCGGCGTGAGCGCATCGATCGACGCGAGCTCCGTCACGGGAAGGCTGACGGTGGCGACGTCGAGGGCGTCGAGCAGCGCCGCCTCGGCCACGACCTGCTCGAACTCGCTCAGCGAGAGTGGCGAGCGGGGGGCGTCGGCGGTCGACGCGGGGGGAAGCACGATGGTGCCGGTCATGTCGAGCGTGGCGTTCACCCCGGATCCTGCCCCGGCTCCCGCGCCGGTTTCGGCCGGCGCGTCGGGGACGACCCCGGAGCTCGAACCGAGGTTCGGCATCGCGGGCTTCCAACGGAGGTCCAGGAGCTGCCCGGCGACGATCCCCATGGCCAGTCCGGCGGCCGTGGCGGCCACGGCCCATCGGCTGGGGCGAAGGTCCCGCCGACGCTCGGGAGTGCGGCGGAACGGGAACGAGAGGACCCGAGCCCGTTCGACGGCGCCGACGACCCGGGCCAGGCGATGGGCGATGCGCCCTCGCTGGGCCTGGAGCCGGTCGGGCGGGAAGGCCTCGTCGAAGGAGGCGCCCGCGGTGTCGGCGACCGTGTCGACGAATCTGCGCAACTCGCCGGCCCGGCGGGTGCATCGCGGGCACGTGCGCAGATGCCGGGCGGTCGATATCGCGACGGCGGTGTCGGTGGCGCCCGACACCATGTCGAGCAGGCGGTCCTCGGGGGGATGCCCGCCGGTGCGGTTGCGCCAACGTTGCAGGATCGCAGTCATTCTCTTGGAGCCGAACCCGCCGTGGTCGCGTTTGACCGCCGCGGCCCCCGTTCACCGCCCGCGGTTCGTTCGCCGGCCGGGCGGGGCGGCCTCCCGACCTGTCCACGCCTCCCGGTCGAGCACGTCTCGCAGCTTCCGTATCGCCCGAAACAGGTGCACGCGCACCGTCGACTCGTTGAGGCCCATGATGGCGCCGACCTCCCGCGCCGGCCGACCCTCGAAATGGCTCAGGATCATGGCCGTGCGCTGGCGCAGGGGAAGCCCGTCGATGGCCTGCTCCAGCCGTGCCCGCTGTTCCTTCGCCAGCAGGGCCGCTTCCGGAGACGGCTCGCGGGTCGGCGGACCGTCCGGGAGCAGGCCCTCCCGGGCCTCCGCGGATACCATCCAGCGCGCCCGACGGCCCCGCGCCTTCAGTCGATCGAGGCAGGCGTTGACGAGAATGCGCGTGAACCACAGCTCGAAGAAGAGGTCCTCGCGAAACGACGGCAGGTGCGTGAACGCCTTCAGGAACGCATCCTGAACGACCTCGTCCACCTCGGCGGGATCGCGGAGATAGTGATAGGCGATGCGGGCGGCCCGGCGCTGTTGCCGGTCGACGATGGTTCCGAACCGTTCGGCCGCCTCCTCGCGCCGCCCGGCGGCCAGGAGGTGCTTGACCTCGCCCGCCAGCCTGGTCTCGATGGCGGCAGGCGGATCGCCGCCCGGGGTCGCGGCCATCGACTTGCCGCGCCGATGGCTTGGCGAAACAGGGGCGCTGCCGGCTGCCGGCGAGGTGACGAGCCGCACCGGCACATTGTATTACAGGATCCGGTCGCGAGGTATTGCAGGAATTACAGGATCCGGTTGCGAGCGCTCCGTGGCTCTCGGTGGCCCCCGGCCGCCGGCGATTCTCCACGACTCCGGCGCGCCACGTTTGACGCCCGTCGAGACCGATAATAGAATTTTTCGGCGCGGCGTCGGGCCGACCCGCGGCCGCGCCGTCGCTCGGTGCGATTGTCCGGATGGCTGGTTTTTCACACCCAGGCGGGCCTTCCCTGCGGTCGAGTCCTTCCCGTCCCGTCGGCGAGACACGCCTCACGGTTGCCGGACCGGCTCGCTCGCGGGCCGCGCGGCGGTCGGCGTCGCGCTTCGCCGCCGTCGGCGGCCGGTGATGGGCGGCAGGGGTCGAACGGGGCTCCGCACCGCGAACGGGGCGCGGGCCGGCATGCGGCCCCGAAGCTCCGCGGCGGGCGGGCACTTCAGGGGC